>NZ_JBIWPP010000062.1:0-29388 GCF_044768335.1 Streptomyces sp. NPDC101151
CCACATCGCTGCGCGATGTGCAAGCGAACACCCGCGCTGCGCGCGGGTGTTGCGCTCCCGCTCCGCGGGAGCGCTGGCTGACCGCTGCGCGGTCAGCACACCCGCCTTGCTGCGCAAGGCGGGTGACGCTCCGTTCGCTGCGCTCCCGGAGCGGGTGGCTTGCGCTGCGCTCCAGCCACCCGATGGCGCTGCGCGCCATGAGGCCGGCCCCCGCTGCGCGGGGCGGCCAACGGGCCTGCGGCCCGAGCTGCAGCAAGGGTGGGTGCTCTGCCTGGCTCTGCTGAGGCCCCGTCCGGGGGCCTCAGCAGAGCCAGGGGTAACGGGTTCTCAGGCGTGGGCGGGCGCCTTGTGTGAGGCGGTGTGATGCGCGGGCCGGCCCGTAGAAGGAGCGGACGCGGTGGAGTTGCCGCACGGCCCGCAGGAACTGGATGCGTTCGGTGTTCGGTGCCATGCGGGGCCGTGTACCCCGATGCGCGATGGCCATCAGGGTCAGGGTCGGAAGGCATCTTGTGGAGGGCGTCTTCTCGGGGAGGTCGCTTGGCTGCATCTTGGTGTGATGCAGCATGTAGCATTGGCGTAATCGAGGGACCCCCCTTCAGGGAGTGGCATGCGTGTGTTGATCTATGAGTATCTTCCGCATGAGCTTGCCCGGCTCGGGGTGATCGCGAGAGCCGCCGGACTCGATCGGCACCAGGTGGCCGTGCAGGTGTACCTGGCGCAGGAACGCGCCGGGCGCGCACGGGTGTGCCCTGCAGAGCCGCATCATTTGAGTGAGCTGTTCATCGCGGAGCTGCGGCGCCTGCAGTGGGAGCGGATCGCCGCTTTCATGGACGGGGAGCAGGTGGCCGCGTACGCGCCTTCTGGTGACTTGCGTGCTGTCCGTTGTGAAGAGCATCGGTTGCAGCGGCTGATGGCAGATGTGGCCGAGGCCGAGCGGTGCGGGCGCGCGGCTTTGGAGATCTCGCGGCATCGCGTCTACCGGATCGGTGCCCGGCCCGTGGCCGGCCGCTCCCGCCCGGTCGTACCGGGCCCCGTTGTCCATCTGATGGCCGTGTCCGCCGACGACGCGGCCGAGCGGGCTTGGGTGGTCCATGGCAGAGACGGCGGCCTCTTCCAGCGCACTGGATACCGCATCGCTTCGGTCGAACAAGTCCTTCCCGAGCCCGGAGAACTCTTTTGATTCAGCTCCGAGAACACCAGGTGCATCAGAAATCGGCTTTCCGGAAATGGGTGGGATTTCCGGCAAGGTCTTCTGTACCGGCGCAGGGGGCGCGGGGCACGATTGTGTCCGCTACCGGGTCGGGGAAGACGATCACGGCGGCCGCGTGCGCGCTGGAGTGTTTCCCCGAAGGCCGGGTCCTCGTGACCGTGCCGACCCTGGACCTGCTCGTGCAGACCGCGCAGGCGTGGCGGACGGTGGGTCATCGGGCTGCGATGGTCGCGGTGTGCTCGCTGGAGAACGACCCGGTGCTCGACTCGCTGGGCGTGCGCACCACCACGAACCCGATCCAGCTTGCCCTGTGGGCCGGCCGCGGGCCGGTCGTTGTCTTCGCTACGTACGCCTCTTTGGTGGACCGGGAGGACTTCGACGACCCTGTGGGCCGGGGGAAGATGCGCGGGCCGCTGGAGGCTGCTCTGGCGGGCGGGGAGCGGCTGTACGGACAGCAGATGGCCCCGTTCGACCTCGCGATCATCGATGAGGCCCACGGCACTACTGGTGATCTTGGTCGGTCGTGGGCGGCGATCCACGACAACACCCGCATCCCCGCCGACTTCCGGCTCTACCTGACCGCCACCCCGCGGATCCTTGCATCACCTAGGCCGCAGCGCGGGAAGGACGGGCGTGAGCTGGAGCTCGCGTCGATGGGCCAGGACTCGGCCACGTTCGGGCCGTGGCTGGCCGAGTTCGGGCTCGCGGAGGCGGTCGAGCGGGGCGTCCTCGCCGCCTTCGAGATCGACGTCCTGGAGATCGAGGACCCCGACTACTGCGTCGGGCTGTCCGACGAGGCGCGGCGTGGCCGGCGGCTCGCACTGCTGCAGGCCGCGCTTGTGGAACACGCCGGCGCCCGCAACATCAAGACGATGATGACCTTCCACAGCAGGGTCGAGGAAGCCGAGGCCTTCGCGGTCCATCTGCCTCAGACGGCTGCTGACCTGTATGCGTACGAGGTCACCGCCCACGCCCTGGACGAGGCCGCCGCCAGGCCCGCTTCTCCTCTCGATGCCGTGCCCGGGGACGTCGAGGCCGCCGGCCGGCACGTCCCCGCGGACCGGGTGTGGTCGGCGTGGCTGTGCGGAGACCACCTCGTCACCGAACGCCGCGAGGCCCTGCGCCAGTTCGCGAACGGGATCGATGCCGCGGGCCGGCGGGTGCACCGGGCGTTCCTCGCCAGCTGCCGCGTCCTCGGCGAAGGGGTCGACATCCGCGGCGAACGGGGCGTGGAAGCCGTCTGCTTCGCCGACACCCGCGGCTCACAGGTCGAGATCGTGCAGAACATCGGCCGGGCCCTGCGCCCCAACCTCGACGGCACCACGAAGGTCGCACGGATCATCGTGCCCGTCTTCCTCCAACCCGGCGAAGACCCCACCGACATGATCGCCAGCGCCTCCTACACCCCCCTCGTCGCCGTCCTCCAAGGCCTGCGCTCCCACTCCGAACACCTCACCGAACAACTCGCCGGCCGGGCCCTCACCAGAGGGATGCGGAAGGTTCATGTCCGGCGGGACGACGACGGGCGCATCATCGCCAGCGCGGGTGCTGGTGCTGGTGCCAGTCAGCAGGAGGAGTGGGAGGCGCAGAGCGGCGCGGTGGAGTCGGAGCTGCTGCAGTTCTCCAGCCCCCGCGACCCGGCCACCATCGCCGCGTTCCTGCGCACCCGCGTCTACCGGCCACAGTCACTGGTGTGGCTCGAGGGCTACCAGGCCTTGCTGCGCTGGCGGGCCCAGAACGGCATCACCGGGCTGTACGCCGTGCCGTATGACGTGGAGGTCGAGGTCGGGGTGACGAAGGCGTTTCCGCTGGGGAGGTGGGTGCATCAGCAGCGCAAAGCACGGCGGACCGGGGAACTCGACCACCACCGCGTCGAGCTGCTCGACCAGGCGGGGGCCGGCATGATCTGGGAGCCCGGCGACCAAGCCTGGGAGCAGAAGCTGGCGGTACTGCGGTCCTACCGGCGCGCCACGGGGCACCTCGCACCCCGACAAGACACCGTATGGGACAACCCCGACGGCCGGCCGGCCGCGATCGGACAACTGATCGCCAACCTTCGCCGCCCCCACGGCCTCGGCAAGAAAGACGCGAACACCGCCGCCACCCGAGCCGAACAACTCACCGCGATCGACCCCGACTGGAACTGCCCCTGGCCACTCGACTGGCAACGCCACCACCGCATCCTCACCCACCTCGCGCAGGACGAACCCCACGGCCACCTCCCCGACATCCAACCCGGAGTGACCTTCGACAACGACGACCTCGGACGATGGCTCCAACGACAGAAACAACCCCGCACCTGGACACAACTGTCGAGCGAACAACAGGAACGGCTCTCAAAGCTGGGCGTCAAGCCTACCGAGGCGCCCGCTGCGGCCCCGGCGGACAGGGGCACCGGGAAAACCGCAGGAAAGGCGTCACCAGCCTTCCAGCGAGGACTCGCGGCCCTCACACAATGGATCGAACGCGAAGGCCCGGATCGGCCAGTACCCCGCGGCGCCATCGTCCAGATCGCGGTCGACGGCCAGAGTGAGCCCGTACCCATCCGGCTGGGCGTATGGGTATCGAACACCAAATCCAGGCGCGACAAACTCACTGCGGAACAACTCGACGCACTCGCCGAGCTGGGCATGGAGTGGGCGTAACGCTCCCGTCGGCAGGTCGTTGAACCGGAGCGTGGTCTGGCGCGCCCGGTGCCCCTACCGCGCTCCTGGTCCGAGTCGTTTCGGCTCGCTCGGCAGCTTCCGCGTCGCCGGCCCGAGAAGGCCAGCCAGACTGATGCCGAGCATGCCGTCGGCGAGTACGCGGCTGTTCGGGATCTACAGGTCGAACTGGACGTGCTCGATGTCGGTGAAGCGGACCTCTTCCAGGCTGCCGGCGCGGCGGCCGCTGTCCTGGAAGTACACGTCCTTGAGTGCTTCGGCGGCGATCTGCTGGAGTTGCTGGTCGGTGGCGCCCTGCTGCTGGGCGTCGAAGAGGCGGGCGGCGTACTGGGGTGGCAGGGCGACGGTCAGGTGACGCAGGCGGGCGTCGTCGGTGGTGCCGATCGGGGCGCTGTAGCCGATCCGGGCGCGGGTGTCGATGACGATGCCGTCGGTGGTCGCCGCCTTCTGCCGTGCCCGGGCGCGGATCTGCGGCTGCCACCGCTTCGTCACCTCGTTCTCCAGGCGGGCGGCGAGGTCCGGACGGGGTCTTTTGATCTGGTCCTTGACGTACCGTTCGACGGTGCGCTGGGAGATCCGCAGCATGTGGGCGACGGCCCTGGTGCCCTTGAGCTGTTTGACCAGGTAGCGCATCTGCGCGGGCGCGCTCTTGGGCGCCGGGCGGGTGAACGACTTCTGCACCGCGGCGTCCAGGCCGTTGCCGAACAGACTCATCGCCCTCTCCTACTCTCCGTTGTCGACGTCGGTGACGGTGCCGTCCTTGATGTAGCGGGCGAGGTTGAGCTCCGGGGCGTCGAACCGCTCGCGGACCTCTTCGCCCCACAGGACGCTCTGGGTGCCTTCATGCTTGACCAGGCCCGGGTTGATGCCGAGCTTGAAGGCGCCGGGCAGTGGCCTGCCGTCCCGGTACGGCAGGAAGTCCAGCGGCGACGGCCCGTCGGACGCATAGACAGCGCAGTCCGAGAGGACGGCCACCGGGTACTGCCCGGTGAACGCGGCATGCTTGACGACCTTGCGGTGCATGTTGATCCGAGTCCGGGAGATGACCGCGGCACGGATGTCCGGGCGCCACGTCGGTCGGGCAAGGGCCCGCCACGGCTGCCCGGGCTTCCAGCCCTCCCCGCGCGGGCGCTCGCGCAGCTTGCCGATGCCACCCTTCACAGTCGCCTTGATCGCGGACACCACGATCGCCAGCTGAGGATCACGCTGCCGGTAGCCGTCCATCGCCACGAGGAACTCCTGCGGCGGCAGGTCCGCGCCCACCCCGAGGTCGGCCATCGTGGCGAGGTAGGCGTCGCGCAGCCGGTTGTACCAGCCGTCCAGGTAGCGGCCGTTGTCGTAGCGCACGTAGGCCTCGATCGGGCGCACGTCGTAGCCAAGCTCCACCGCGTACGCCACCGTCGGGGTCGCGTACCAGGCCGGCCCCGTCGGGCGCTCGCCCTTCGGCGTGAACGGGCTGGGCAGCAGACTCGCGTCCAGCTCCGCCCACTTGTCCTTGCCGAGCTTCACCCTCGACAGATCGATGTGGGACAGGTCCACCAGCCACGAGCCGGGCAGCTTCGCATCGAACACCGGCGCCTTGACGTGCGTCGGCTCGCCGAGACCGACGACCAGGCCGTTGGCACCGGCGGCGAAAGCCATGTTCACGTCGATGCCGACCAGGAACCGATTCATGCACTCGGCGTCGGTGAGCGGCCGCGCCCAGTCGTACGCCTCCTCCACCAGAACCTCAGCCGGGGTGCGGCGGTGGAAGCGCGGCAGGTCCACCAGGACCGGGTGCCCGTCGGGTGCCTCGCATGGCGCGCAGTCGACCGGGTCCTTGCCCAGCGAGCCGGGGTTGTGCTCGGAGTGTCGCCTGCCCGCCGCGTCCGGTTCGGAGGCACGGGTCGGCGGATGCAGCGCGGTCATCAGCTCCAGACCGGTCACGGCGGCAGAGCCGCGCGGCGTCATCACCCGGGACGCGAACACACCCAGGACCCGGGCGAGTTCGGCTGGCGGAAGCTGGGCAGCGTCGGCCCAGTGCCGGGTGTCGAGCGCGTCCCACGCCGGGATGCACAGCTGGACGCAGGCCCGCTCCGAACCGGTGGCCGGGCGGTAGATCCGCGCCCACGGCCCGAACCCCCGCTTCGTCAGCTTCCACTCCGCGCGGACCAGCTGCTTGATGACCTTGTGGCCCTCCGGCAGCCGCCCGGCGAGCCGCTCCTCGTCGGTGAGGGTCACCGGCAGGCCGAAGCGCGCCAGCGCGGCCTCGGTGAGCACGAGCAGCGGGTCGGAGTCCTTGCCGTTGCGGTGAAGTCGCGGCGCACCGAGCCCGGACTCGGCCAGCGTCCACTCCACCAGGGCCGGGATCGACTTCGCGGGCACGTCCAGGACCAGGCCGCCGACGCAGTACGCCAGCACCTGACCATCTGCGTCGACGTCGACGACCGCAAGCGGGCCGTTGGCGAAACGCGGATCGGTGCCGGCCTCCGTCGTGCCTGCGGGGGCAGCCTTCCGCGCGGCCGGACGGCGCGACGTCGATGTCGTCGGTCCGGTGGAGCGCACCGGACGGGGCGCGGCCACCGGAGCAGCTGCGAGGGGGGCAGCGCTGGGCCGGGTGTTCTCGGGTGCGGTCACGTCCGCAGCGCCGGCCTCCGGACCCGCGGGCGGCGTCCGCGATTCCGCCGGAGCGGGCGTAGCAGTGAACGTAGAAGGCACCGCAGCGTCTTGGGGGCCCGCGGGCGCGTCGGGAGGATAGCGGTGGGCGAGACCTTCCAGGAGGCGGCGGTAGGCCTCCAATCGCTCGCCCTTGGGTTCGGCGCGGCCGGCTTCCCACGCGGTGATGCTCGGCACGCGTACGCCCAGTGCCTGGGCGACGGCTGCCTGGGTGAGGCCGGCTGCTTCGCGCAGCCGCACCCGCTCGGCCGGAACAGGCAACAGGGTGCCGTTGTCGACGGCGGCGAGCAGGGAGTCGATCGCGGTGAACAACTGCGGTGGCTGGTTCGGCATCTGCGGTTCGTTCTCGCTCACCGGACGCCCTGGCGGATCTCTTCGAGTCGTGTCATCAGGCGCTGGTAGCGTTGAGAGGCGGCCTGGGACGAGTTCAGGCCCTGGTGGCGGGCGATCTGCCGCCAGTCCATGGCGCGGCGCCTCGCCTCGATGACCACCTGGGTCTCCAGCCGGTCCAACTGCTCGCGCATGTCCTCGAACAGGCCCAGAGCGGCACCCACATCGTCCGGGACCGGGCCCGGCTCCTGCCCTTGGACGCTCTGTTCACCGGCGGCCGCCAGCAGCCGCCCCACCAGCGACGCATTCTGCTCGAGCCGGCGCGCGGCCGTGGTGTCGTCACCGGGAGCGGGGGCCAGCGCGGACAGACGGTCGCGGGCCTGCTGACGGGCATCACGTGGCATACCGTCACCGTACCGCACGACGCCAACTAAACAATGTTTCGTTGTTTCATTGGTGCCAGAGAGGGCGGTGTCGGCTCGGCTCCCCCCCCACGCTGGTCCGTCCCACCGCCTATAGGCCCCCTCCGGGAGACAGCGGACGGGAACGGTACGACGGCTGGGATGCGGCCCGGCAACTGTCACCGCCCAGGACCAGGGGAATACTGCTGCCGGTTCCCCGCCCAAGACTCCGCCGATGTCCCCGCAGGCGGGTGCAGCGCCCGCACACCGGCGTGAGTGGTGAGGATGCGGTGGTCGCAGTGGCGCAGCAAATGTGCCAGGTCCACAGGGAGTTCGGCGTGGTGCACGACGGTCACGTCCGTGCCGGTGGTGCGGTGCAGGGCCACCAGGTCCGCCCAGACGCCCCATCCGATGCGGTGTGCGCGCAGGACGGTCAGCCGGTGCACCGCCCCGGCTTTCAGTGCGGCGCGTGCTGAGCGCTCCTGGGCGGGTGCGTTGCCGCGGGTGGCACAGGAGGGGGCCCTGAGAGGCCGGCCGTCGGCCACAGCGTGCAGGATGTCGTGCCACAGCAGCCGGCCGCCCCCGCTGACGGTGGGGTGGATGACGACCCGTCCCGCCGCCGGGTGGTGGGCGGCCAGCACGGTGCGGGTGAAACGCACGTCGTCTGCGCGGTCGACGACTACAGTGAAGGGCGGACGTCCCGCCGTGCGCAGCGCCGTGCGGGGCGGGCAGCGCCGGGAGGCGGCTGGACCACATGCCAGCACGTCCACGGCGATCTCGCCGAGCGGGTTGATCGGATCCAGCAGACCCACTGCGGTCCGCCTCCTTGTTCTTTGCGCCGGGGGCTGCCCCGTAGCGGCGATGAACCACAGGCCCGCATGCGGGCGGGTGTCAGGCAGGGCTGCCGAGGCGGCCGAACGCCCAGCGCAGCACCTCGCGGTCCACTCGCGGCCGGTCCGTGCGTGCCAGTGCCAGGCGCACGTGCGCGGTCAGGCGGGCCCAGTTACGGAAGTTGCCGTGCGCGGCATGCTGGTCGGCGAAGGCGATGTCGGCCGGGTCGGCGTCGGCCCACACCGGGTGGAACAGCGGGATCGCCTCGTCGACCTCGCCGGGGGTGAGGCGGGTGAAGTGCTGCCAGATGAAGACGCGGGAGGAGAGCATCGGTTCGCGGCGCAGCACGGTGTGGCATCCCTCGCCGCCGACGAAGATGATCGCGAGCCGGGTGGCAGGGTCGTCCCACAGATAGCGGAAGTACTCGAAAGCCTCGCCGTTGAGCCACTGCGCCTCATCCACCAGGAACGTGCGGGGGCGTTCGGCCAGCGCGATCTTCAGCAGACGGTCGAACTCGCTGGGATGACGCGGCGGGGTACCGGGCAGGCCGAGCGCGGTGAACAGCTCGTAGCGCACCGCACGGGCCGTGGGCCGGGCACGGAAGACGATCCTGAGGACGTCCTCGCCCGGTTCGAGCTCACGCAGGCACATGTTGACCGCAAGGGTCTTGCCGAAGCCGGCCCCGCCGTGGATGCACATCATGGCCCGCGCGGCGACCGTGTCGGCGATGTTCTCCCGCGCGGTCAGCAGAGCGGGGGTGGTGACCACGGCTGCGTCGGGCAGATCCACGTACTGGTAGGCGGCCGCAGTCACAAGGCGTCTCCGTCGTCATCGGTGGTGTGATGTGCGGTCCGCCCCTCCGGGCCGCGCTGGGCGGAAGCGGAAGCATGGCCGGACGGCACGGGAGCGGACAGGCCTGGTGTGATCAGCGCCGCCAGGGAAGCAGGGGTGCGCCACCCGGCCGGAGGCGCGGCGGGCGGGATCAGATCGGGCAGCGCCAGATCGGACAGGTCGGTCCCGGTCGCCTGGGCGAGTTCGGCCTCGGCCTGCGCGGTAGTCAGCGCGCCCAGCCGCCGCGGCGCCTCGGGCCGGTTCACGGCCGCGTAGCGCTCGCGCCGGGAAGCCTCCAGGTCCTTCTTCAGACGGCGGGCACGGGCGGCCCGCGCCCGCCGTACCGCGCGGAGCTGTTCCTCGGTGGCCTGGTCGGCCAGGTCCGCAGGGCCCAAGTAGCGGCCGGTGGCCGCGTGGTAGACCTCGATGCGGTGGTCGTGGTGGGGCATGAAGCGGACCCTCACCTGGATCCCGGCCTGCCCAGTCATCCACGGCCCCACGTAGTCGCGTTTGCGGAAGCGGACACCGCGGGTGGTCAGCGTGCGGGTGCCGGCGTCTTCCAGGGTGAACGTCCACAGATCCGCGGCCAGCACGTCCCGCAGCGGGGTGGGATCGTCCTGCCACGCCTGAAGCGGAGTCCTGCCCTGCAACGGTGAGGGGCGGTGCTCGGTGTTCCACCAGAGCGTCCAGGCCAGCAGCCGGGCGGTGAAGTCCTCGAAGCCGAGCAGCACCTCGTCCTTCGGGCGAGAAGCTCGTTTGCCGGGGCGCGGCTGGCGGGCGTAGCCGGGCAGCGCGGCCAGGAACATGCTCTCCACCGCCCGATTGAGGCCCTCCACTGTGCCCTTGAGGTGCGGGGTGTAGGCGGGCAGGTCCTCCACCGTCACGTCCAGGAGATCGAACGCAGCCGTCACCGTCCTGGACAGGAAGTCCTTGCCACGGTCGACGCGCACCTTCTCGGGCAGGCCACCGAACGGGCCGTAGGGGTCCTCGCGCAGGACCGCGGAACGCAACGCGGCCAGCACCGACTCCCGCGACGGATCCCCCGGCGTGATAACCACCCCGGTGATCGCGTTCGTCGCGCAGTCGGTGAACCAGGTGATCCACGGCCTGCGGGCCTTGCCCTCGACATCGACCAGCACCGGCACCTGGACGTGATCGGTCTCCCACACCTGATTACGCCAGCCCCGCGGCCGGGCCAGGAACACATCATGCTTGCGCGCCGCCCGCTCCCCACCCGCAAGCCCCGCCCGCTCCCCCGGCGTCAGATCACGGCGAATCGCCCGGTGCAGCGTCGTCAGCGACGGTGCGTCTGCAGGCGGAGACTGCCGAGCGGCACGCACGACCAGCTCGCGATGGACCGCCCGCACGTTCCCCTTCCACAACGCCAACAGTCCACGGACCTCGGGCGTGACCGTGAACCTTGCATCGACCCGGGAGCGTGCGCCGGGGTTGGCGGCCGCGGTCTCATCGCTCTGAGCGGTGGCCAGCCAGCGCCACACCGTGCGCTCCGACACTCCTAGCGCGTCCGCGGCCACCCGTACATGGACTGCTGTCAGCTTCTTCCCTGCCCGCAGTGCGAGCAGCCGCCGCACGGCCGGACCGCGCAGCGCCGTCCTCGACGCCGCAGGCAGTCCGCCGTCTGGGCGGATGGCGTCGCCGTCCTTCATGTCAGCTCCCCTCACGCGGGTGGGACGTCGTGTGCTTGCCGGTGGCCGGGAGCATGCGATCGCCCTTCCGTCTCTTGCAGGAGCACTCCGTTCACAGTGGCGGCGCGACCCGCTGGAACAGCCGCCTCAGTAAGGCCCGGTCGATGGATGCATCAGCGGTGGTGAGCAGCGCGTTCTGCAGGTGCGCAGTCAAAGCGGCCCACGTGCGGAACGTGCCGTGCGCGCACGACCGGTCAATCCACGTCAGGTCCGGGGCCGGTACGGTGCGCCACAGCGGATGGAAGCCGGTCACCACGGCTGCCACTTCCGCTCCGGTCAAGCGTGGAACCTCCTGCCATGCGCCGATACGCGATGCCAGATGCGGCAGCCGGGACAGCGCCCGCTCGCTACCCGCCCCGCACAGCACCAGCGTGATCCGGGTGCCGGGGTGGTCCCACAGGCTCTGCAGGTACTCCAGGCACGGCACGGGCAGGCGCTGTGCCTCATCGACCACCAGCACCCGCGCCTCGCTCAAGGCCCCCGTGACCGCGGCGTCGGCCAGCGCCGACGTGTGCGGGAAGCGGCCCGCCAGCGCCAGCGCGTCGAATACCGCACGCCTCATGCCGGCCACCGACGGGCGCACCGGTACTGGCACCCACGTCACCTTCCAGCCCGGGGGCACTTCGCTAAGCGCCATCCGCACGGCGGCGGTCTTGCCCGGCCAGGGTCGCCGAACAGACACACTGCGCCCTGGGTCGCCATCGCCTGCCCGACCGACTCGGTCACCGCCCGCACCGACGACGTCCGCACCAGCTGCGCGCCCGCCGGCAACGCCACACCTGCCAGCGCACCGTTCTCCCCCACCGGCAAGCTCCCGGTCGCCTCTGGTACGAGACGCGGCAGTCGGCGCGCAGCCACTTTCGCCGCGCCTCCCTCACTCGGTCCGGCCAGGGCGAGGTCAGCCAGTGCCTGCCGCGTTTGCTGTTCTTCCCGCTCCCGCCGCGCCACCGCGCGGTCCGGCAGGACCCTGCAAGCCTGAAGGTCCCGGCGCACCGCCCGGTGCAACGACGCCAGGGAGGGCACCTCGCCCCCGGCCGCCTTCAGATGCCGGTGCAGCGCCGCCACGTTCCCGCCCGCCTGAGCCAGTGCCTCCCACATCTGGTCGGACAACTCCAGCCGGGACCGCGGCCTGCGCTCGACACGGCCCTCCGTCCGCGCCGCATCCAGCCAGCGCCACACCGTGCGCACATTCACCCCGCCGACCTGGGCGCCCGCACGCACATGCGCCGTGGTCAACGCCCCAGCCGCCTCGAGCTCCAGCAGCCGCGCAACCAGCACCGGTCTGGACACCCTCAACCCCGCCGTGACCTCACCCCACGCGCCCGACTCCCCCACCCCGCCCCTTCCGCCCGCGCAAAACCGACACCGACCACCGTGCCGACGCGCAGCCCTCGGAAGGATCAGAAGTGCCGTTCTCAAGACAGTGGAACGGAGTGGGGTGTACCGCCCCATGACAGCCGTGGCCGTCGCATGCACCGCCCCACAACAGTCGCCCTTCCCCCACTCAAAGCCCAACCAGCGAAAACACACCCACCTGACGTGCCGTCACTGACACCCACCCACCGACACCAAACCGGCACATCGCAACTGACGGTTGCACTGTCGGGGCAGGAACGCCGCAACACGCTGGACCAGGCACTCCTGCGGCCGCCACCGAGGCGCACGGCTACAAGCTGCGTCACGCCGGCGCCGCCTCCACAAGCCCGGCAACAAAGCGACGAGCCGTAAGTTCAAGCCGATGCTCCACACCGAGGCCGCCATCCCGCACTTCTGGCGCCACAGGACGGCAAGAACGGCGCGAAGTGAATCGCCAGGTGGACGCCACCCAGCACCCGCTCGGCGCGCAGGATGCGTACGGTTTTGTGCCTGGCTATAACGTCGACGTGGCTGTGCAGAGTCCGTTGACGGCAGGCGGCTGTGCATCTCGACCAGGAAGTCCGACGGTCCGTCCGGGCGCCAGTAGCCGTTCCTGGTGTGGTAGCCGGGAGCGGAGACCTCACGACGGTCCTGCAGGCAGCGCGCCACGCCGACGCAGACGCCACGCCGTTGCACGTTCCGGACGTCCGTACGCCCTTCGCCGACTGGCTTACCCGTCGGGCACCCTGAGGAGGCGAGCGGGTGCCCGATCCCATGCGCTGTTGGTGACGGACCCTACGCCACATCGACATCATCGAAGAAGATTGTCGGCGCGAAGCGGACTTCAAGCGTGGCTACCGCGAGCGACGGTTCGTTCGGGTCGTCCACCATGTCCTACGCGTCCTCGTCCGGAGCGTGCACGTCGAATCCTCCAGGCAGCTGCCCTTGCTGGGCTCTCAGCGGGTACTGACAACCTTCCACCGCCGGGCCGCTGCAAGAACGCCTTCGTGCGGGACATAGCAACCCTTCGAAGCTTTCCACGGCGGCTGGCGGTCCCGGTGCTGCGAGTTGCCGACGCAGTGGCGGTGCCGCGCCGTAAGACCTCCCTCCCGCTGCACTGCTACGGTCGCGTGTATGACGCTCTCGGTCTCCACGGGTCGGGCTGTTGATCTACGGGTGCGGCCGGTTGATGAGGCTCTTGATCACGTCGAGCGGTCTCTCCAGGTGCGCTTGCTATCAGATGCGTTGATCCGCAAGCGCCGTTCTGTGGGCGCCCGGACAGACCGCAATACCTGGGTTCGGATCGAGCGACGCTTGCTCGACAAGATCACCGATCAGGGATGGAACGGCACCGAATGTGCCGCGCGTCTGGAAGGCGTCGTCCAGCCCGCATGGCTGGGATGCGTGGTCTGGCGCGACACGAGCGAGCCAGTGATGTGGCGGGCCGACGAGACGGAGCTGCTGCCGGGCGCTCCTGTCGGTACCGCCGTGTTGAGCGAGGCCCCGGAAGTGCCGGACGAGTGGTGGGGAGCGCTGAACGCCTCGTTGAACGCGCTGGCGGCTCAGAGCACGACGCGGGTTGCCACACCGGACACCGTCACCGTCACCCAGGCCCTCGTCACCGAGTCCATTCGCGGTGTCTTCCCTGGCGACTTCGATACGACCGTCGAGCGGTGGGTACCGGCCCACGCAGACCTGAACTGGGCGAACATGACCGCTCCGGCGTTCAGCCTCTTCGACTGGGAGGACTGGGGCAGCGCACCGCTGGGGCTGGACTCGGCCTCCCTGTGGGCTAGTTCCCTTGCTGTCCCGGCTCTGGCCGATCGCGTACGGCACGAGCGCCGGTCCGACTTCGAGAGCCAGGACGGCAAGTTGATGACGTTGTTCGTCTGCTCCAAGATCCTCGGACCGCACGCGCACCCGGAGGACCCCCGGCTGGAACCCGCCCGGCATATGGCAGAGCAGGTCGTCGAGGAGCTTCAGGCAGGCTGACCGCACGGGCGGTCTCGAAAGGAGACTTCGGTACTCCTGGACGACCCGCTCATCGACCTCGCCGACCAGGGCATCGACGCGAGGGCTCGCGCGCCGGTTCCCTGAGTGACGGTGATCTCAATGGCTCCGGCTTGGGCGAACGTGCCGGGTCCGTCGATGGCCGCGGCGATGACGATTGTGCGGACGGCGTCGGGAAGGGTGGTCAGGTTCACGCTGACGGCTTGTTCGCTGGGGCCGTCGGTGGTCAGGCGCACGGTCGCGTCGGGGGTTTCGGGTGCCCCTAGAAGACGAAGTCCTCGTCGCAGGAGACTTGTTCGTCCTCGTCGAGCGCGAAGGCGACCACGTCGATCTAGCAGCCAATCTGATAGCCCCAGGATGCAGTTGCCGTCCACGTTCCGGCGTAACCGTGTGCAGCCGGAAGGTCGAGGACGCCACCGCGGGGAAGAACCAGGGCGCCGGCCGGGTCGGCCTGCCCCTCCCCTGCGGCGCTGCCCGGTGGCGGCGTGAGCGTGGCGAGCCAGTCGGCGTCATGGACCGGCAGTCCGCGTGCCCTGATGTGGGGCATGCGGCGGTCCCCGGCACCGTCGGCCAGGAGGACCACATCCGTGACGCCAGCGGAAAGATTGACGGCGGCGGCTCCGCCCAGCTCCGCAATGCGGGTGCGCCGCGCCGACGCGTGGTCGTGAGGGCCGCCCAGCACCAGGATCCGCCGCCCGGACAGCGGTGCGGCGGAAGCCGGTCGGCTGGCGCGCCGCTGAGCAGGCAGCGGCGATGCCGGCGGTGCGGGGTTCGCGTGGCCGGTGCCGGGCTGCACGCCGGTGGGAGGGCACGCCACCAGCGGCAAAACAAGGCCCAGCTCCCCCGCTGCGGACAAGGAACCGCGCAGGATGCCAGCGAGCACCTGGGCTCGTCCAGCGCATCATGCGCCCGCTGCTGCGGCACTCCGTAGTGAGCGGCCAGCGAGGCCAGTTTCAGATCATCGGTGGGCGGCGCGACCCGTCGGTTCAGCGCGAGCGTGCACTTCCGCTGCGAGACCGGCAGCCAGGAACGGGCCCGGGCGAACTCGCGCGCGAGGAACTCGTAGTCGAACTGCGCGTTGTGGGCCACCATCACTCGACCGGCCAACAGCGTCCCGAGATGCTCGGCGACCTCCTCGAACACCGGCGCGCCACGCATCCGCTCCGCCGTGAGGCCGTGGATGTGGACCGGCCCAGGATCACAGCCCGGATCCAGCAGCGTGGAGAACTCCTCCACCAGCTTGCCCGCCGGATCCAGTGTCTGCACCGCCACCGAGAGCACCCGGTGCTCGTACGGCCTCAGGCCCGATGTCTCCACGTCCACGACCGCCCACCCGGTAGCCCCGGACACGGCGTTGAACACATCATCCGAACCCGGCACCCCATTCATGCCGGTCGGCATCCCCTGTCCCGCCTCACCGCTCAAATCCCCGGCCACGGCCTCATCTGCCAAGCCTCAGCCGGTGGCTTTCGCACCGGGGTTTTCCACGCCCCGGAGCGCAGAACATTCCACGGAACACGGCGGCCGCGCGGCGCGATCCGGGCTGAGCCCAAGGAGTGGATCGAGGGGACCTTCCACTGCCTTGCGCGTTGGGGCGAGTAGTTCCCCCGGTCCGGTTCGGTTCAAGCGCTTACAGCAGGACCTGAGCGGTGCGGGCCGACGAAAGCCAGCTGGGGAACTCCCGCAGAAGCCGGTCGTAGAGAAGATCTTCGCGTACGGTGCGCGGATCGCGGCCGGCGTGGAAGAAGCCTGCGTTGTCGACGACGCGATGTCTGGGGACGGCCAGGTCGTCGAGACGGCGGAGAAAGGCGAATTCGTTGTCATCGGGGTCGCCGAACCCGATGAACTGCCAGAACAGCGGCAGGCGGGCAGCTTTGCACAGGTACCGTTCGGCGGCGAACTTGCTGGTGGGCCCGCCGTCGGTCTGGAAGATCACCAAGGCTGGGGCGTCACTGCCGGAAGCCAGGTAGTGGTCGATGACGTCGTCCATGGCCCAGTGGTAGTTCGTCCGCCCCATGTGACCGAGGTTTTCGTGCAGCTTGTTGATACGGCCGCGATGGCCTCCGAGTTTGAGATCGGTGGATCCGTCGACGTCGGTGGAGAAGAACACCACCGGCACCGTGCCGTCGTCATCGAGGTGAGCGGACAAGGAGAGGACCTGCTCGCCGAGATGCTGCATGGTGCCGTCCTTGTAGTAGGGCCGCATCGAGCCGGAGCGGTCCAGCACGAGATACACGGCAGCGCGCACCCCCTCGAGACCGTGCGTGCGCACGCTGGACCCAGCCGCCTTGTAGAGGCTCACCAGATCAGGGGCCTGCGCCTGCATCTTGGACAGACTGATCGCCGGGGCCTCGTTCTGGACCCTGCCCATGGTCACCACTCCTGTATCGCGTAACACCCTCATCCTCTCGGTCGCGGCGCTACCGCGAGGAAGAGTTCTCCAACGGGCCCTTGATCAGTGCGCCTCGGGGTGACGGCCCGGCCCAGAAGGGGTGGCCGTCAGCGGTGGCGGACGGCCGCGTCTCCTTCCTGCTCGCTCTGGCGCCCCCGGCTCCCGCTCGCAGGTGCTGCCGCCGCCGGTCCGACGTCTTTCACGGCTATTCGGCTGCTGCTGTCAGGTGGGCGAAGGTCGATCCGGTGGGGTCTTTGCGGACGTGGAGGCGGTGGGTGATGCGGCGGCGCAGTTCGGGGACGTGGCTGATGACTCCGACGGTGCGGTCGTGAGCGCGCAGGGAGTCCAGGACGTCGAGAACCTTGTGGAGGGTGTCTTCGTCGAGGGTGCCGAAACCTTCGTCGATGAAGAGCGTGTCCAGGGGGTTGCCGCCTGCTTCGTGGGTGACGACGTCGGCGAGCCCAAGAGCCAGGGACAGGGAGGCGAAGAAGGATTCGCCTCCGGAGAGGGTGTCGGTCCTGCGGGGGCGGCCGGTCCAGGAGTCGGTGATCTCGAGACCCAGGCCGGAGCGGGCGCCGCGGGCCGCTTGATGGTCGGAGTGGGAAAGGGTGTAGCGGCCCTCGGACATGAGGTGCAGGCGGGCGTTGGCGGCGGTGACGACTTCTTCCAGGCGGGCAGCCAGGACGTAGGACTCCAGCTGCATGCGCACCCGGGCGCTGGGTGAGTTGCCGGTGACGAGTTCGGCCAGGTGACGGGCGGTGAGGTGGGCCTGCTCGAGCGGTTCCAGGTGTTGGACGGCGGCATCGAGGTCGGTGGCAAGGACGGTGAGGTCCTGGCTACGGGTGTGAGCGGCACTGGCGGCGGCGGCCGCCTCGGCGTGCCGGTCGTCCGCGGCAGCCCTTGCAGCCGTGGCTGCGTCGAGGGCGGCGGAGGGCTGCGCGGCGGCTTGCTGCAGTGCCGGATTGTCAAGGACAGCGGTGTGCGCTGCGCAAGCCTCGCGCCACTGGGTGATCTCTTCTTCGATGGCGCGCAGGTCTTCATCACTGAGCAGGGCCTGCTGGGCGAGTGTCAGGCTGTCGAAGCCCTGGCCCGTGACGGCGAGGATGGCCTGTTCAGTGCGCTGCGTGAGGGTCTGCACGGCGGCGGTGAGGCTGCGGGAGGCCTCGGCGGCTTGTTTGAGGCGGTCGGCGGTGTGGGTGAGGTCGTCGGCATGGGCGGCGACGGTGGGATGGGGACCGCGGGCCGCGGTGAGCTTGGCCGTCAGCTCGGTGAGCTGCTGGGTGAGGGTGTCGTAGTGAGCGTTGCGGGCGGACAGGCCGGCCGTGGCGGTGCTGTGCTGCTGGGTCTGGACTGTGTGCTCGCCGTCGAGCGCGAGAAGTTCGTCTTGGACGACGCCCTGGTCGGCTGCACGGTCCAGGGCGTCGGTCAACTCGGCCGTGAGCGTGGTGTGCTGGGCCTTGAGGTCGACCAGCGGGGTGTCACCGGCTTCCCCGGTGGCGGTGGCAGCTTGTTCGCGCAGGCCGTGCAGTACGGCTGCGGCGGTTTCCTGTGCGGTCTTGGCCTGCTCATGGAGAGCTTCAGCGTCCCGTTCGTCCTGGCGTGTGGGCTGCCCGTCCTGGGGGGCGGCGGGCGCCGGGTGGGTGCAGGATCCGCAGACCGGGCAGGGGATGTTGTCGGTGAGGGTGGCGGCGAGTTCGGCGGCCATGCCGTCGGTGCGCCGGCGGCGGATGGTGAGGTAGGCCTGGCCGGTCTGGCCGGCGATGGTGTGTGCATCGGTCAGCTGCTGTTCAGCCTCGGCGACCTTGGCCAGATGGGTGTCGCGGCGGCCGGCGGCTTCGAGGCGGGTCTGCAGGCTGTCCAGGGCGCTCTGGTGGCGGCGGCCTTCCTCTTCGGCCTTGCGAGCTACCTCCCGCCGGGTTTCCAGAGCGCGGCGGCGGGTGGGTTCTGCTTCGAGCCAGTCCTGGGCGGCGCGTTGCCGGGAGGCGAAGTCCTGCCGTTCGGCGTCGGTGCGCTCCAGCTCGCTGGTCAGCCGATGGACGGTGTCTTCTTCGGGGACCAGGGCGCTCAGGGCGCCGGCTTCGGCGTGAAGGCGCTGCTCGGCGGTTTCCAGCCGGCCGGCGTCCAGGCCCTTGTGTTCGGGCAGCAGGTGCTCGCGGGCGGCGTGTTCAGCAGTCTGGGCACGGGTGTGGTCGTCTGCGGCAGTGTCCGCGGCGTGCAGCAACGGTGCTGCCTGCTGGGCGCGGCGGGCCTGGTCTCGGCGCTGAACCAGTACGTCCTGGTGCGGGGTCTGTTCGTGGAGCAGGTCGAGCTGCTGCCGGGCGCTGGTGTAGGTGGCTTGCTGCTGGTGGAGTTCGCGGACCGCGGCTTCGAGGCTCTGCTGTGCGACCAGGTTCTCCTTGGCCGTTGTGGCTGCTTGGAGCGTCTGGGCGTGGTCGCTGTGGCCTGCGCGCAGGAGATCCTGGGCCCAGGCGCGGGCGGGCTCGGTGAGGGTGTGCGGGTCGTCGGGCGTGGGCGCGGTGTGCTGGGTTGTCAGGTCGGCTCCGGCGGCCTGGTGGATGCGTTCGGCCAGGCGCAACACGTCGGCGCGGGCGGCGTCGCGGTTCTTCTCGGTCGTGCGGCTGTGGTCGTTCAGCCAGCGCTCGATGAAGGAGAAGCGGCCGGTGCGGAAGAGTTTCCCGAGGAGTTCCCTGCGGCCGTGGGCGTCGGCGTGGAGGAACTTGGTGAAGTCGTTCTGCGGCAGCAGGACGACCTGGCAGAACTGGTCTCGGCTCATGCCCAGCAGGTCGGTGACCTCGAGGGCGGCCTCCTGGTGGGACTTGCTGGACGGTTCCCAGTGGCCCTTGCCGTCGGCGTCGACGGCCCATTCGCTGAGGCGGGTCTCTGCCTTCTGGGAGGTCTCTCCTTCACCGGATCGCTTGGGGCGCATCTGGGCGGGGATCCGGTGAATGCGCAGGCGACGGCCTGCGAGGGTGACCTCGAGGGTGACGTCGGTCAGGAGGCCGGCGGGAGCGTGGTGGCTGCGCAGCAGCAGGTCGCGGTCGCCCGGTGGTCTGCCGTAGAGGGCGAAGCAGATGGCGGCGAAGACGGTGCTCTTGCCGGCTCCGGTGTCGCCGTGCAGGAGGAAGAGGCCGTCGGCGGACAGGGAGTCGAAGTCGATGGTGTGGGTGCCGGCGAAGGGTCCGAAGGCCTGCAGGGTCAGGTTGTGCAGGCGCATGTCAGACGGTTTCCTTCTGCTGCTCGTTCAGGCGGGATGCTTCGACGGCCTGCTGGAGCAGGTGGTGCTCGTCCGGGGTGGGGTCGGTGCCGCGCATGCTGGTGATGAAGTCGCCGGCGATGTCGAGGTCGCCGCGGCCGCGGATGCGTTCGCTGTAGGTGGGAGTGTTCGTGGCCTGGGCGGGGATGAGGGCGGGCCGGTGCTTGAGGCTGGCGGTGTGGGGGAAGCGGCGTCGCAGGCGTGCCATGGCCTCGAAAGGCAGGGCAGTGTCGGTGAGGGTGACCTCGAGCCAGGCGTCCTTCAGCGGTTCGTGGTCGGGGTTGGTCAGGAGGTCTTCCATGAAGCCGGTCACGCGTTCCAGGCGCAGGGGCACGGGGCAGGACCGGTGGGTGAGGGCGGGAACGGCATCGGGGGCGAGGTTGACCAGGGTGATCGACTTGGTGTGGCGGGCCTCGGAGAAGGAGTAGGCCAGCGGGGAGCCGCTGTAGTGGATGCGGTCGGTGACGCGCTGGGGGCCGTGGAGGTGACCCAGGGCCACGTAGTCGATCCCCGCGAAGACGTCGGCGCCTACGTGGGCGACACCGCCCACGGCGATTTCGCGTTCGCTGTCGGCTTCCTCGCTCCTATCGCGTTCCTCGGGCTGCCCGGTGCCGGAGGTGACGAAGGCGTGCGCGAGGACCACGGACCGGGTGCCGGCCAGCTGGTTGTTGGTGAGGTCGGCGTGGATACGGTCCAGGGCCGCGGTCAGTACCGCGCGATGGGAGACGGCTTCGGCCTCCAGGCGGTCGCGGACCATCGACGGCTCGAGGTAGGGGATGCCGTACACGGCGACCGGGCCGTCGGCGTCTTCGAGGAGGACCGGGACGTCGCAGGTGCCGGGGTCGGTCCTCAAGTGGATGCCGGCACGGGCGAGAAGGCCGGACCCGACGCCGAGGCGGTGCGCGGAGTCGTGGTTCCCACTGATCATGATGATCGGCACGTCGAGGTCGGCAAGCTGGTGCAGAGCACGGTTGAACAGGCGCACGGCATCCAGGCTGGGAACGGCCCGGTCGTAGATGTCTCCTGCGACGAGGATCGCGTCGACGTCCTCGGTCCGTGCGGTGTCGACCAGGTGGTCGAGGAAGGCATGCTGGGCGGGGATCAGATCTTCTGTGTGGAACCGGCGGCCCAGGTGCCAGTCCGAAGTGTGCAGAAACCGCATGACCACAGACCGTAACCATAGAGACGGTAGCTGCGGGCGGTTTTCCTGATAAACGCGATCATTGCCAGGAATCTGAAAGCCCGCATCCCTGCCGTTGGACGGCAGGGGTGTCCGCCGCCTGATCGGAGACTTCCGCCAGGACCTCTTCAGCATGGCGCCGTCCACGACGTACGGAACTGCGCGGGCCGAATGGGAGATGCGTGGAGTCGAGCGTGATCAGCGTGCTCGACCTGCTGGAGTGCCGCTACAGAGAACTTCCGGCCGGTGGAACTGTGGTTGCTGGCGGACAGGCGCTGCGACTGCAGGATCCCCTCCTCGAGCTCAGTCGGGTGCTTGGGACGGTCATTCCAGTCAGCCTTGCGGAGGATTCCACAAGAAGTGGGATGGGCTGTGCTTCGTCATGGCCTTGCACAGAGCTTTGACCATCACCTGCGGGTTCGCTGCCGAAGCGGCTCTGTATTCGGTGACCTCCAGCGCGAAGACGAACAGGTCCCGCGCGTGCAGGGCCCCGATGCTGTCGCCCGCCGCCGCGGTGAACAGTGCATCGAACGAGGTTGCGTCGCTGGACGACCAGGCCGACATCAGGCGCAGGGTGAGGGCGCGATCGGGCGGCACCCGCTCGTCCAGGCTTTCCGTCTCGCCGCTCTCCGCAGGCTTTCCGGTGGCGAACTCGCTGCCGGTGACCATGGTGCCTCCCCCGGAACGCCGCCCCTGTGTCCATGATCTCAGGCCCGCGCCGGACGACAGACGGCCGCCTGACGCGATGTGCTGGTCAGTCGTCCCGGCCCTGCCGCCACAGTGGCGCCATGACAGCACGGGCCTGCTCGGGTGCGGGCGCGCGGTCGAATGCCCCCGGTTCAATGCGGTAGACGCAGTCGATCCCGTAGCGGTGCAGAAGCGCCAGATCATGATCGGCGGGGCGGGCCGGAAGGAGCGCGGTCAGTCGGGCCGCAGGTTCGGGGGTGTGCGGGGCGTAGTCCAACAGCTGCGCGAGCGCCTCCCGTACGAACCTGCGGGTGCTGCCGCGCTTGGCCTCGACGACCTCGCTGCCGTGCGGCAGGGCCAGGTGCAGGTCGGTGATCCCCGCGGGGGTGCGCAACCGCTTGGGCTGGGTGATGCCGAGGCTGTCCGTGTACTCCTGCAGCAGGAAGGCTTCGGTGCGGTGGACGACCAGTTCGTGCTCCTTGAGCGCGTAACGCGTCGTCGGGGTGTGCACCGCTTCGCCGTCGACGATGTCCGTGTGGGTGCGCAGCGCGCGCACGGCCGGTTCTTGCAGGTTCCTTTCGTGTGCGGCGTCTTGCTGGGCCTCGATGCACAGGCCGTCCAGGATCGTCGCGGCCTTCTCGTCGTCCAGGATCCGCAGCCCCATGAAGTTGTCGCCTGTGTTGAATCCCGGCAGGGCCCAGATCTCCTGGTAGGGGATTTCCACGGGGACGAAGGACAGAAGGCTGTAGACGTTGTGCCAGCTGCCGCTGTCCTCGTCGGCGCTCCACATGCTGTCCGCGAACGCTGCGTTGCGGAACAGCGCGCCGATCTCGCCGATGCCACGGACGTGGTTCTGTCCGGTGAACAGGACAATGTCGCCTGGCTGCAGGCGTTCCATCTTCCGGTCCTGCCGGCTCGTCGCTCCCCAAAAGTGCGCGGATCCACCCGGGTGGAACTCGTCCAACTGCTTGCGCTCGGCAGGCTGCAGAAGCCTTGTGCGCGGATGGGTGGTGAAGTCGACGAGGGTGTCGAGGGTGTCCCTCCAGTGACGGCGAGCGGCAGGATTGCCGTAGGACGGTTGGATGACGACAAGCGACACGAAACCCCCAGGAGTCGAACACGAGCTTCAAGGATGACAGCCACCGCTGACAACAGGCCGTGCCCTTCCGTCTGGTCGAGTTTTCGTACCGGTGGCGTGGGCGGCTGGGTTCTTCTCAGGCTTTCAGGCTCGTGTACTTGGTTGCGCGTCCCTGAGCGAGGTCGACCGGGTAGCGCTGCCGGTTCAGCTCGATCTTCTCGGCCAGGGCTTGTTCGAGGTCCACGCCGGTGACGTCTGCCAGGCGCAGCAGGTACGCCAGGACGTCGGCCATCTCGTGACGCACGGCTTGGGCCCGGTCGTTCTCGTCCATGACGGATCGTGACTGCGCGGGGGTGAGCCACTGGAAGATCTCTGCCAGTTCACCGGCCTCGCCGAGCAGTGCCATCACCAGGTTCTTGGGGGTGTGGAACTGCTCCCAGTCACGCTCGCGTGCAAACTGCGCCAGGCTCTGCTGCAGATCGTGGATCGTCATGGCCTTATCCCTATCAGACGGGTGCCACGGCGAAACGGCTCGCGGCGCCAACGCGGTTTGTGGCGCTGTCAGTTGCTGCTGCTATAGATCGTGCATGCATGTCTTCGAGGGGACCGTTCGCGATGCCCTGCTGCAGTCGAACGGGCCGGGATTCGTGACCGAATGCGCCCGCCGTCATGCCGCCCGCCACGGCCGAGCTCCGGGCGCCGGCGAGCTCAGGAGTTGGGCGGCAAGCTGGCCGGTGCTCCTGAGGGCGCTCGATGCGGCCCGGCTGCATGACTTGCGCCTGCTGCTGGAATTCGAGCTGCCGGGCTCCAGCCAGCGCATCGATGCCCTGCTGCTGGGGCGGCGTGCGGACCGGCTCGTGGCCGTCGTGGTCGAACTCAAGCAGTGGACCTCCGCCGCTCCCCACCCGGGAGGACCGGGGATGCTCATGATCGGCGACCGTGAGGTCCTGCATCCCGCCCGCCAGGTCGCAGGCTATGCGGCCTACCTCCAGGATTGGCTACCCGACCAGCTGGGTCTCGAGGTGCGCGGTGTGGCGCTGCTGCACAACGCGTCGGCTGCACTGACCGGCCGCCTGCGTGCAGTTGTGGCCGGCGGGCCCAGCGCCGCCTACCCTCTCCTGGGAGCCGATGACCTCCTTGCTGACGCC
Organism: Streptomyces sp. NPDC101151; assembly: GCF_044768335.1. Taxonomy (NCBI): domain Bacteria; kingdom Bacillati; phylum Actinomycetota; class Actinomycetes; order Kitasatosporales; family Streptomycetaceae; genus Streptomyces; species Streptomyces sp. NPDC101151. The sequence continues at coordinate 23,732 of NZ_JBIWPP010000062.1, forward strand.
GCCGGTGTGCTGGCCGACCGTCTGCAGTGCGCGGACCTGCGCCCCCCCGAAGAGGAAATGGTCAGCGGCTTCCTCACGGCACGGCACCGCCCCTCTGCCCGCCTGCTGGCCCGGGTTGCGGACACCATCCACGGCCACCACGGTTTCCGGCTCATCGGGGAGCAGGACCGGGCTCGCCAGGCCGTCCACAGCGCTCTTGCTGCCGTCGAGAGGGCACAGCCGGGGCACATCGTGGTTGTCACCGGAGGTCCGGGCACGGGCAAGACGGCCATTGCCGCCCGTGTTCTCGGTGACCTGGCTCTGCGGGAGGGAGCAAATCCGCGGCTCCTGTCCCCCTCCGGCACCCTCACCCAACAGCTCGCCCGTGCCGTCGGCTCCTCCGCCAAGGGTCTGATCAGTACCCTGACCACCACACTGCCTGCCGGCCTGGACAAGAACAGAAGCGTTGTCCTGCTGGACGAGGCCCACCGGGCGCGCACCGACCCGCTGCAGCGCACCAGCGAGTTCCCCAACCTGTTCACACGCCTCGTCCGCAGTTGCGCCGCGCTGGTTCTCTTCCTCGACGAGCGCCAGGTCGTCCGCCCGAACGAAGGCACCACGTTGGACGAACTGCGCCGCCTGGCCCACGCCCACGACTACAGTTTCGCCCATGTCGATCTGACCGCGCAGTTCCGGTGCGGCGGCTCGCGAACCTACCTCGACTGGATCGATGCCCTCTTCGCGAAAGAGGGCCAAACACCGCTGTGGCAGGGTGACTACGACCTGGCTCTGGCCGGCAATCCCGCCGAACTCGAAGCCTGGGTCCACCGTCACCACCGCCAGGGCCACAGCGCCCGTATCACGGCCGGCTTCTGCTGGTCCTGGGACTCACCGCCCGCACCGCCGCTCCTGCCGGAAGTATCCATCGACTGGAGCGACGGCACCGCGGAGCACCGGTGGCAGCGCCCCTGGAACGCACGCGCAGACGCTCTCCTCGCCGGCACCGACACCCCGGGCCGTGCCTTCTGGGCCACCGATCCCGGGGGCCATCAGCAGATCGGCTGCGTCTACACCGCCCAGGGCATGGAATACGACTACAACGCTGTCATCCTCGGCGAGGACATCACCTGGACCGCCGACGGCTGGCAGGCCAGACCGGACAGGAGCCGTGATCACGCCCTGCGCGGCCTCACACCACACCAGTACCTGACCTACGCACTGAACACCTACCGGGTCCTCACCACACGAGGCACGCACGGCACCCGCCTCTACTCCACCGACCCCGACACCCAGCAGCACCTGCACAACCTGCTCCCCGCCCGCCCCGCCTGACCACCGAACCCGCGCCACGGCAGACCACCGCACGCACCGGAGCCCGTCCCCGAGGGCCCCCGCTGCCCGCCCAACCGCCGGACGCACTGCTCCTCCTACGGCCGCGAGCTGCCGGCCGTCGGCCCGGTCGCGACATGCGTGGCTCCCCGGAGGCAGACGGATCGCATGTATGTCGGCCACCGCATCCGGGAGTACCGCCTCCCGCCGGGCGGCCCGGGCGCGGTGGCCCTGCCGACGCGTAACACGGCACGTGCGCTCCCAGTCCCCTGGCGCCCGTGCCGCCCGTGCCGCCCGTTCCTCCGGCCCCTCCTCCTTCACTCCAGCCAGGAACACCGGCGAAAGCGGCCGCACAGGGGATGTCAGAACCCCGACCACGCCGTGCGCGCGTGGTGACCTGCGCAGGCTTCAGGGCGGCGTCCGGGTGAGGGCAACAGACCTCGCAGGAGCTGGTGCAGGAGTAGACGCAACAGCCGGTGCAGCTTCAGAGCCAACCGGTCAGCCCGCCGGCCCAGGCTGGCGCGTCCATGCGGGTTGCACCTACAGCGCGGACGAGCCGAATCGGGGCTGTCTCCGTTGTCCAGGGCACAATCCGTGACCACGGTACGAAAGGCCGCACGATGCACCGCAACACGCTCTTCCTCGCCCTCGGCGCTCTTCTCACTGCCGCCGCAGCAGGATTCCTCGCGACCACCGCCGTCCGCAGCCGCTACGCATCCCATTGACGGTGACTGCACCCACGCCAACCAGAATTTCCGATCGATCACATATACGCATCGAGCTTTCATAACCTGTGGACTGCGCGCTTTGGCAGTTGCCCATAAGTTATGCAAAATCACAGTCCGATGCCGACCGATCCGACCACCACATCCCCGCATACCAACCCGGCGTTGGCCTCCACATGCATGACGAAGCCCGCTCGACCGGCACCGCACACCTCCTGGGCGCCTACTGGCTGGACAGCGCCTACTGGCATGCCCAACAGCCCTGCTGCTGCTTCGCTCCACCCCCGCAACGACGCCTCCCCGGCACCCACATCGCCCTGACAGTGGCCGCCTGCGCCCTCATCCTCACCGCATTCGCCCTCACCGCCAGCGCGTGATCCACGGCCGCAGAACGGCCACCGGCGCTTGCCGTCTTTCGCGTCCCAGGTGTCAAGGCCTTGCTCAGAGGCGGCGCGTACCAGCCCGTCCTCGGTGACGGCCCAGTCCTCGTAGCCTGGTTGGCGCTCGTCGTTCGAGGGCGGCGGTCTGTGCAGGACCGGCGGGGCTCGGTGATCCTTCCCCGATGGAGACTGGGCGTGCACAGGTTCAGAGGCGCTACGACTTCCGCGTCGAGCCCTTCACTTCTTCGCCGTCAAAGAAGCTTCGTCATGCGGGCGGTATCAGAGTGATGAGGAATTCCTGGTCGCGGGCGCCCGAGCAGCGGCCTTCGACGATTTCGGCGCCTGCGACGGTGTCCTGGTCGCGGACGGAGAGGCATTGGCCGGTGGCGGCGGGGCGGAGACGGAAGTGTGCTGAGGCCGGCGGGCCGATGAGTTCGATCCGGAACTGTTGCGCGGGGTTGTCCTCGGCACAGTCGTCCCTGGGTTCGATCAGGGCGCGGCCGGGACCGTCACGTAAGAGGGTCAGGCAGCCGATGCCGTACTTCGGATGGTGCCACTGGATCTGGACCAGGTTGTCACCGACGGGTTCGATGTAGGTGTGGGGCGGGACGGCTTGTGCGCAGGGGGACTGGGCCGCGATGGCAGTGGCGTAGCGGTGGGTCCGGTCTCGTCCTTCGGTGACACATAGCCGTGGGGTGCGGGCCGGGTGGACCTGCGCCCAGCTGCCGACGGCCAGGATGGCCAGGCCCCGCACGGGGTGAGTGGCGCTTGTCGTGCGGTGCGGGTCGGACAGGGGCGACAGCAGTGTCTGTACACCCAGGGCCACCCCGGCGCCGATCGCTGCGGCCGCGATCAAGCGCATGTGGCGGTATCGGTGTCCAAACCGCGGCTCACGGCCGGCTTCGTCCGTGTCCGGTGTCGTCTGCTCCTCGGTGCCGGGCGGGACGGGATCGGTACGGGGACCGGGGGGCTGCTGGGCCACGGCCAGGCGTCGGCGAGCGTCGAGCCACTGCTGGGCCTCGGCCTCACCTAGTCCGCACGCGCGGGTGAACGCGGCGACGAACGGCTCGCGGGGCAGCGTGGCGCGCCCCAGAGCGGTCGCGATCGTGCTGGAGGCCAGCATGTCCCCGCGTGCTGCGGCTTTTCCTTCCAGTTGCCGGTAGGACAGCCCGGAACAGATCCGCAGGGCACGCAACGCCGCGGTGAACTCCTCGGCGGTGCGGGCCTGGTCGGGCTGCAGTGCCCCTGGTGGCGGCTGGGCGCCGTTGCTGTCTGCCCCGTGTTCCACATTTCCACCGTAACGGGGGGTCACAGCTGGCGACCCTGCCGAATTCGTCAACCAGGTGCGTTGTCCGGCCATGTTCGGGATCTGCTGTCCGGCAGTGTTCGGGGGCTGGTCGGGACTGTTCCGAACGTACACGAACGCCTGAGCAGCTTGTGCGCGCTCGCCGTCATGGGGAGGCTCGAGGCCGTTGCCATCGGCATGGATGCCGCACCTGGAGATGAGTCAGACCAAGACGCCCCTGTCGCCAAAAAGATGGAAGGAGCCGCAGCTGATGAAAGCTGTCATGAAGTCGGCAGGAATGCTGGGCGGACTGGTGACCGTAGGAATGCTTGCCCTTGCGCCGCCGTCGTCGGCGGCGTCCGCCGCGAGCGACGACGTCTTCTACACCACCCGGTCGACCAAGCAGTACACCTGCGCCAAGACGACCTGCCAAGTGAAGAGGAACCTCTTCAAGGGGCAGCCGCTGTCGATCGACTGCTACTACGTCGGTCAGCCCGTCTCGGGCAACTCCATCTGGTACTCCACCACGACGTGGGAGGGCGAGTACTGGGTCGACGGATACACCCCGGGCCAGCACATCAACACCGGCGCCGATCCGCGTCCCGGTATCTCCCGCTGCTGAGCAGCTCCGCACCGGCGAACAGTGACGGCCGGTTGCGTCCCCGCCACTGCGGTGGAGGGGACCCTCCCGCCGTGCCGAGTGCACCCCATGAGACATCAGCGGCGACGTCCCAGGCACCGAAAGCCATTGCCCTCACCCTGCTGCGAAAAGGAGAAACTTCATGTCTATGACACTCACTGGGCGAGCCGGGCTCGTCGTCTCGGCGCTCGTACTCGGCGCGGCAACCGTCGCTGCCGGGCCGGCGATCGCCTCACCCGCCTCCGTATCGGCTGGGCCGGCCTCGGAGAGCGCCTGCCCCTACGACCTGGCCCATCCGACTCTCTACCCCGGCGACACCGGCAAGGCCGTCACCCACGCACAGTGCCTGCTGAACATTTACGGCCGGCACCTCGCCGAGGACGGCATCTTCGGCTCCGGCACGAAAGCCGCCGTCATATGGGCGCAGGGACGATGCCACATCCCCCAGGACGGCATCGTCGGCCCGAAGACGTGGAACTGCCTGCACCCGGACGTGAGCCCCAACCCCTGACCTGATCCGCCGAGGAGACCCTCGTCCGCCGCCGGTGACGGTCCTGCCCCGGGCCGCCACCGGCGGCGTACACGTCTGATATCCGCCAGGTCCCGACGCCGACGTGCCATCGCGTCGCCCGACCCGGCTTCTCCGCCGTCCATGCTCTCCTCGACCACAGCAACGCGGACGTACGCGACGCGGCCCTGATCGCCGCCATTCCCCTCGCAGAGCACCCCCGTCCTCACCACACACCGGTGCGAACTGGTGGACCACGCCCGCCGCTTGCTGGCCACAAGTACTCACCGCCACAACCGAGACCGCGTCCTGGATGTACTGCAGGCATGGGGTCACGACACCAGCGACCTGGAGAACACGGACGACATCGCAGCCCGCGAACGTCACGCCCAACTCGTGGCCGAACGCGCCTCCTGGGCAGGCGGCCACACCGAAGACCCGCCGTTCTGACACAGGACCCCGCAGTGCCTCCCAAGCATCGGCTGATCACCCAGCGTGGGCACGCCACAAGAGTTGGCTCTGTCGCTGATTTGGGGGTAGTTGGGCGGCTATCAGGCGTGATGGGTGGGGTTCAGGTTGCGGACCTTCTATTGCCTGGTGTCGGGGTGAAGGTCGACCAGCTGGTGCTGACGGATGCGGAGGCCCGACTCGCCGTGCGATCACGGGCCGCATCGGCGGCCTGTTCTGGATGCGGGCAGAGATCTTCGAGAGTGCAGTAAGAACCCCTAACGAAATGATCTTCGAGGTGGTTGGATCACTCCGAGCTCGATGATTTGGGGGTGCGGGGTGGCTCGGCCGAAGCCGTGGGAAG
>NZ_JBIWPP010000063.1:0-27195 GCF_044768335.1 Streptomyces sp. NPDC101151
GGGAGATCCGCGACGACATCCACGAAGCGTTCCTCACTCTCGGATGCGCACTCATCTGCTGGCGACGCCTGAAGTCATTCCGATAGGAGTTCTAAGACCGCAGGTCACAAACCTTGATGCAGATTCCCCTCCTGATCAACGTGGAGTCTGCCACCGGGGGTTGCGCGCCTAACCCCCCGCTCCCCCACTCTTCGGCACTGTCAGATCCGCTGCCCGCGCCCCAAGGGCTGGGACTGCTGCACGTCCGCCCCGCACGCGCACAGGCGCCTGCGCCCTCCGAGCCCGAAGGACCACCGACATGCCCACCCGCCCGGCCGTTCGCCGCCTCCTTATCTGGACCGCCCCGCTCCGTCGGCATCGGCACCCTGGCGCTGGCTGCCAAGGTGTACATCGGTATCCCTGGGTGGGTGGTTCTGCTCGTTACCGTGCTCGGCGCCGTGATCGGTGTACTGCCGGCGCTGCTGCCGCAGGAGTCCGCGCACCGTCGCGACGTCTACCGGGACTTGCTCCGCCACCGTGAGCGCATGGAGCACCTGCGCATCAGCGCTCACCAAGCACGCCGAGACGCCGCACGACCGCGAACCGATCACCGCGAGCAGTCCCCTTGACCGCGCAAGGCACCCGGCGCCTTGGTCCGGTACGGGCGGACACCGGTCAGCGCCGCCCAGGCCCCCGCCCGGGCGGGGTGTACAAGCGGAGGCAGCACGCAGATCATGGCGTGCTCGCCAGGCGTGCCGGTCTCTCTGTCGTCCTGTGGCGACGAGACCTGCCTGAGGAGGCCCAACCATGCCCCCGGCCGCTGCCGGGCGCCGCTCGCCCGCGGCAGCCCTCGAGCGGCACTCTGAGCTGCAGCTTTTCCGATGTCGAGTGCTGGCTACTTCACAGGCCGTGTTAACAGCCCATCAGATGTCTCTGAACTGCGCGCACTTGTTGCGGCCACACACCGTCTGGGCGTCCCGGTAATATGAACGTCGCCTCCTTCAGGAGTCCTCAGTCCTGAACGTGGATGCGTCCTGGGACGCGTTCACACCGTCCGGCTCCGACCGGGGTCGGTTCCTGGGGATGAGGAAGGGGGTGGTGCTGCGAACAACCTGGTCGCTTTCGGTGACGCTCCCGCTCTCGTAGCCGTCTCCCCCCGAGGCCCAGACCGCCGCCCTCTCACGCGGACATTCAGCGTGAACACCGCCGGCACCGCAGCCCTCGACGTACTGCAGCCAGCCATGCACGAGGCCGTTCGGCGGCTTCTTGCCCGAGCGCAGACCAGCCGTTACTCGCTCCCCCGTCTCACCGTTGACTGCATCGCTGCACAGCCCAGTTCGCCGAATTAGCGGAAAAGCCTATTGGCCCCTGTACCTTGGAAGTCCACTCAGGGCATTGGGCTCGAAGGGGGGCGATGAGGCCATGCCGCAAGAGCGGATTTACCCGTTCCCTTACTTTCTCTCCTCGTGGTTTCCACGCCTTGACGATCTAGCCAACCAGGTATTCGAAAAAGTTCTCGAAATGATGCCGGCTAGGCTCAGGGATCGTTTCTGCGCTTCCGTCCCTGAGGCAGAGGCAGAGAACGCCGGCAACGTCGGCGTCACCGATCCCGGGGTGGGCCCGGTCCTCCTCCGGTCCGGCCTCGAGGGCGTCGTCCCCTACTTCAGGCACTACTTCTGGCACACGGACTACGAGCGATGGCGCTGCAGGATGCGTCACTAGGCCAAATCCGGCTTAGGCACGCCCTGCCCTTCGCTCGGAGGGCCTTGTGCCGAGTCTTCTCCGTATCCTAGGAGCCTCAGGCTCCTGGATTGCTGTCTACGCCGCGATCGTGGTGGGGGCGTTTGTCGTCTTCACGGGCACGGCCATGGCAGTCGCCCTGTTCCATCCGAAAGAGCCTCGCGCTGAACGAGCTCGGAAGATCTTCAATGATCTCCTTGGCCTGTTCCGCAGGGGAAGCCGATGAGCCGGTCCTCTCACCCTCAGGTCCGGGTCGGCAGGCCCCGGCAATGCCCTGACGAGGTCCTCTCCGAAGTCGTTCGGCTGCGAGCAGACGGGGCCCGACTAGCCGATATCTGCGACGTCATGAACGCTGCAGGCGTCCCGACCCCCGGCGGCGGGCTCACCTGGTGGCCCTCGCACGTGCACCGGCTCCTGCGCACGCGCGACGGCGAGGAACTGCTCGCCCGGGCACACACCGAAGCGGCCGAGGGGTAACGGGCTGCTCCCGTGTGACGGTTGAAAAGCCGTCGCACGGGAGCATGCGTCCGCAAAGAGGCGTCCAGCAGATCAGGCTGCATGTCAACGCAACGGCGGTGCCGCACAGTTCGCACCGGTGCTGATAGATGACCACGCCGGATCCGCCGGCAACACCGCACGGGAGCGCACAGGAGAACCGACCCGCATCAGATGGCGCGACCCGGCGTGGTTCGGCACTCCTGGGCAGCACAGGACACGGGGCCTCATGCATGCGGCTCTGCACCGGCCGGCTTTGTGTGTGGCTTGTCCTCTCGAGCTGTCGCGGCCATGCTCAGGCGCCCTCTTCGCAGCCGCCGATCTGATCGGCTTGCAGGGCCGTCAACGTCTGCGCCCACCGTCAGCCGGCCCTCAACGCCCCGCTCACATGCAGCAGATGCTCCGGCCGAGGCGCTGCGCGCCCTGTTTCAGGAACGGGCTGCTTGCCAAGCCAGCATCACCGGGCGCCGGCCGCGACGATGGCGCTGACGGTGGCAACGAGGACTGCCGCAGCGGCCAGAGCGACCATCAGCGGTTGCGTGAGCACCGGCCTACGGTGGACTGCGTATGCCAGAGCGCCGATGACCAGGATGCCGGACGTGCCGATTCCACGGAGCCCTGGGCGGACCAGCGCAAGGAGCCGTCGCATACCAGCGCCTGCGTCCCATCGCTGGCTGCGCCCGTGCCGGAAGCCGTGGCCGAGCTGGTATTAGCCACGGCCGGCCCTGACACGCATCAGCGCCCGGTAGTCGTCGCGGCAACCGGGTTCGGCCACGATCCGCTCCTCGGCTTCCAGCCAGGCGTGGGCGGCGAACGGCGGGGTGGCCCGTACGCCGACGCACCACTGCGGCCAGCTTCCCCGCACGCGGCAGAGCAGGCCGACCGCAATCGAGCGGGGCAGGCAACCCTGCCAGCCCGCGCAGCGGGCACTGGCGCCGACCACCTCACGGTAGTACTCCTCCGCTTGCCGGTAGGGGACGGGGCGTGCATCGGCGGCGAGCCGTTCCAGCACAGTGCGCAGCCGCCGGGGCGACAGCCGGACAAGGAACAGCCCGCCCGCGACGGCCGCCCGGACGGTCACCGTCTCCGGACAGGGCCGCTCGGGCGGGCCGTGGGCACGGTCATGTCGACACAAGGCGGACATGAGGCCGGGCGACCACGGGGCGGGGGCCGGAACACCGGCCACACCACACCACCACACCCTGACGCCGAACACCGGGCTCCGGGCAGCGCGACGGCCCCGCCCGTCGCGCAACAGACACCAGGCCGGCCCGATCCCCGAGGCCGCCGCCTGACCACACCCCCACCCCATTCCTCACTCTCCTTCAACCAGCGTGGGAAAAGTGGCAGCAGAGGGGATGTCAGCAAGCTGACCATGCACCCGCAGGCTGTTGACCTGGGGTGCCGTAGAAGCCGGCCGTGAGGCCGCGCAACCTCCAGCGCAACACCTGCCGCAACGTCAGGCGCAACGCTGTACGCAACATGGGGCGCAACAGGTCTTCCGATCACCCATCGTATCTACTATTATTTGAAGTTCTGGGGGCCCCGGGAACCCGGCTCAGTCGTTGACGCGCAACCTTGAACAGCCACGCCCTCACGTTCTCCAGGGCCTAAACCCGATCCCAGTACCGATGCGCGGCGATCATCGTCTCCTGTGCCGCATCGTCGACCACCGAAGGGCCCCCTCTAACCACACGAGATAGCGCCGCACTTGTGGCTCTCATAGAGTGAAAAAGCAAGCGAACTCCTCCGGCTCCGGCTCCACGCGCACCCCGCCTTCCCCCCGGCCCGCCGTTCAGCTTTTCGCCCGGCTCTCGACGCGGCCGCTGATGATGGTTCGGCGGCCCTGCGCCGTATCTTCCACCTGCACACCGTTGTCCGGTAGCCGATCGAGCATGACCAGCAGCGTCGCCCGGCGCTCACGCTCCAGTCCGGTTCTGACCCGACCGCGGGCCAGCTCGTGCAAGACATCCCAGGCATTCGCATCCCCTGCACGAGGACGGAAGCCCAGCCCCACCACAGCGGCGAGCGCAGGAACCCCTACCGAGACCAGAACCTCAAGATTCACCGGCCGACTCCGTCTATGCCACGCCGTGACCCTCTGCCACAGCCTTGCCCACTACAGGCATGGGGACGGCCTGAAGGTTGAACGCCTCCGCAAGATTTTTTGCCGCTCGTCCGGAGCCCGCTGGCCGGTTCGCGGCTACAGCCCCCCGTGCAGGGCGTTCTCCTTGAAATCCGTCGTCGGCCTCGCGGTAGCGGCGCATGACCTTGGAGCCGAGGGCCCATCCGCCCTGCTTCTCCGCCACGGCGTCGGGGTTGCCGGCGCGGGAGGACTCGGTGACCAGTCCGCGGCGCGGGCTGTGCCCGGTGGGCCGGATGTCCAGTTCGGCGCGGGCGCCCATCCGGGTCAGGATGTCGCCGATGGTCACGGGGTCGAGTCCGCCGACCAGCACGGTCTTCCAACGGTTGTGCACCGCGCGGAACGCGAACGAGTCGGGGTCGGCGTCCTCGCCCAGCTCGGCCTTCCAGCGGCGCCAGGCCCTCACCGGGCACAGGTGGGCGCGTGAGCCGAACGGCACCTCGACCGTGCGCGGGGGCACCTTGGACACCCGCACGTCCACGATGAGCCCGCGGCCCTCGGAGTCCTCGATGATGTCCCGCACCCGGAGCCAGGCCAGTTCGTGCTCACGGCCGGCGAGGGCGAAGTGCATCGTCATCAGCGACAGGTCCCGGGTCCCGAACCGGTTGCGGGGCAGGGTGGCGGCGATCTTCTCCATGTGCCGGACGAGCAGGGCGGGCGCCGGGCCGCGGCCGCGTGTCTGACCGGCCTTCTCCATCGTCTTGACCTTCGCCTTGAACAGGGCGCGGGCCTCCTCGGCGATGTCCTCCTGCAACTGCAGCTTGAGCTGGCGGCGGGCGGTGCCGACGACGCCGGACAGGCGGCGGTCGATGGTGGAGGGGGAGGTGAGCTTTCCCGGCTGCTGGCCGGGCTTCGGGGGCCGGGCGGGCTGGTACCAGCACCATTCCACGAAGGCGACGAGGGTGCCGGAGCGGACGGCGGCCGGGGGGAGGTCGGCGTCGGCGCAGAACCTGAGCCACGCGTTCCAGTCGGCGGCGTAGCCGGTGCGGGTGCGCTCCGGCCGGTTCTTCTCGACGTGGGCGGTCGCCTCGTGGTCGAGCCGGGTGAGCCGGGCCTCGGTTGCCGGGTCGAACCGTGCGGGCGCCCGGGTGGCCGGCGGGCGCGGGATGCCGTTCGTCGTGACCGACAGGTCCGCAGTTGTCATCTCTCTCCCCTGAGTGCCCGTCACGCGGCTTTTTCCGTACCGGGGTTTGTGCCGCCTGGTTCCCCGATACGTGAGTGGCGGTGCTCATCGGGCTTCGGGTTCGTCGGGCAGGATCTCGCCCTGGTCCGCCATGAAGGCGCGGCCGCCGTGTTTCCAGCACTGGGCCAGGGCCGCCTCCTGCACGACCAGCTCACGGGCGATCCGGTCCAGGTTCGATGCCACGATGCCGTGCACCTTCTTCTCCTCGCCCCACAGCAGGGCGCCGGCCAGCTCGGGCCGCTCGTCCCCGGCGATGGTGCCGGACTGCGCCCTCTCCACGAACAGCTTCGTGAGGCGGTGTCCGTTGTCGCGGGTCCAGCGGCGCACGATGCGTTCCTGGTCGTCCAGCCCGAATCCGCCGAGCTGTCCGCCGGTCGACACCCGTAGACCTGCCGGAGCCGTACCGAGCAGTCTCGGTCGTGGGCACAATTGTGACCTCCGCGGTGTTCATCAACTGATCCGATCGATGCGTGTGCTGCCTCCGCCGTACTAGTGGTCCTTCCCATACGGGCCGCTGAGCCGCGCGGACGCTCGGGCAGGGGCGCGTTGTGCTGGACGGCATGGACAGGAAGTCGTTGTCACGGGTTCCGCTGTGGGTGTGGTGGCTCCTAGTGGCGCTCGCCGGGGTCGCCGCCGCGGGCGCGGCACTGTGGCGTGTTCCCTGGTGGATCGATCACCAGTACCTCAACAGTGAGCTGTCGCCGGCCGTGGCGACCACGGTCACCGGGGTTCGCACCGCCATGGTGGCGCTCGGCGCCGGCGGTCTGGCGGTGATCGGCATCCTCTATACCCACCGCACCTGGCAGCAGGCCCGCGAGAGGCAGGTCACCGACCGGTACACCAAGGCCATCGGGCAGATCGCCTCCGACAAGCCGGTCGAGCAACTCGGCGGGATCTACGCGCTGGAGCGCATCATGCGGGACTCGCCGAAGGACCACGCCACGATCGTCGAAGTCCTCGCCGCGTTCGTCCGCGAACACGCCCCTGTGCCCAATGAGCCCTCTGTGCATGAGCGCGGCGTGCGACTCGCCCGCCGGCTTCTGCGAGCCGGATTGTCAGTCGTGGCCCCGCGACACGGACGCAGCACCGTTCGTGTCGTGTTGCTACCGCGGCCGAGCGAGCCGGTCCAGGCAGCGCTGACCGTGCTCGGCCGACGGCCCCGGGATCGTGACGAGCCTTTCCGGCTCCAGCTGAATATCACTGACCTGCGCGGTGCCACGCTGGTCAACGCCCACCTGGAGGGGGCAAACCTGATCGGGAACCACCTAGAAAGAGCCCGCCTGCAGGGGGCCCGTCTGCAAGGAGCGGACCTGATCGGGGCACGCCTGATTGGGGCCTATTTGGAAGGAGCGGATCTGATCGGGGCACGCCTGATCAGTGCCCGCCTGGAGGGAGCCGATCTGAACGGAGCCAACCTGAACGGAGCCGACCTGAACGGAGCCCACCTGGAGAGAGCCGACCTGAAGGGAGCCCACCTGGAGGAAGCCGACCTGGAGGGAGCCCACCTGGAGAGCGTCCGGCATCTGACGGTCGGACAGTTGCGGGCTGCCCGGCCTCGGGAGAACACTCATCTGCCCGCCGTACTGGCTGCAGAGGCCGCGGTCCGGGCGCGGATCGCCGAGGTGGAGCAGGAGTCACGCCAGCGCGCCGGTGGTGACGGTCGCGTGGGACAACCCAGCGTTATCCCACGCACGGCTGGTTGGCCTCGCCGGGGTGCCCATTAACCGATCGGTTCATGGACGCATGGGCTGTCTGTACATGCCGGTCCGAAGACCGTGTCCAACAAGGGTGTCCGCCACGAGGAAGGCGAGACGGAGGCTCGGACCGTTACGAAACCCTGCCCTGTCCTCCCCCAACTCAAGTGACCTGCAAAAACAGGGGGGTTGACGGGCGAGCGGGAACATGGGAACCTCTCTCTCGGGACACCACTCGTGTGTCCCGTTGCTGTTGAGAGGCTCTCCTTCTGGTCCAGAAGCGGGGGCCTTTTCTCATTTCCGTCAGGCCCCCGGAGTCATGGGCGAATTCCGGGGGCCTTTGTCATTCCTGGAGGCTCCTCCCTTGCTGTCCGCTCTCTCCCCCGGCGCTGCTTTCGGCGTGCCGGTCTCGCTGGCAGTCTGTGTTGCTGCCGTGCTTGTGGCCATCCTGCTGCTGGTCGCAGCCGTGGCTTGGGTCGTCCTGCGTCGGGTAGACCGGGCTGATCTCCCGGTCGTTCTGCTGGGGTTGGCCCACGTAATCTCAGCACTGTGCGGGCTTCTCCCTTGGGGGCGCCCCACACCGCCGCCGGCGCTGCCGCAGCAGCCAACTGGGAACGCGGAGCCTCCGGGAAGCCCGACCGTAGTCCTCATGCGTGCCGAGTCCACTGAGCCCGCCGTCGTACGGAGGTCGGAATGATGAAGGAGCGGGTGTCCGGCAGCAGGTATGTCGACCGACCCCGGGTCGAACGGACCACCGCGCTGGCGGAGACTCTGCGCGGCCTCGGCAAAGAACGTGCGATCGTCTTCTTGGCGATCGTGCTCTACAACGCCCCGAACCAGCTGATAGCCGAGAGGCTCCAGCTGCAGCCGGACCTAGTGTCCCGGATCTTCAGCAAGACAGTCTCGGTGCTGCGTCATCCTTCGCGTGCCTTGGCGCTTGCGGACTATGCGTACGAGATCGACGCCTTTGATCCGACAATCCTGATTGACGACGAACTGCGGTCTCTCATCCGTGAATGGCGGATTGAAGAGATGTTCGAGCAGGCTTGCGAGCAGTGTGGGGGTCCTATGCCGATTCCGTGGTCCGCCAGTGGGCAATCACGGACAGGACGTCCCCGGCAGTACTGCGCCAACGCCTGCCGACAGAAGGCTTACCGGATGCGCCACCGGTGAGGACACGGCTATGCAGTACGCGGCCGCAGAGTCGGCGGCCGTTCGGTGGCGTTGGCGAGCATCCGGCGGACGGTCTCCGGGTGCCAGCGCTCTCCGCGCTTGGGCCGGATGCCCTCTTCCTCCAAAACCACGGCAATCTCGCGGTACGACAGCGCGTTCTCGTCGCGGAGCTGGCGGGCGCGGGCGCGGCCGGCCTGTTCCATCTCTTCGGCGGTCGGCTCGTTCTTGTGGGCCTGCCAGCCGTACGGCGGGGCACCGTAGGCGTACTGGCCCTTCTCGCCCTTGATGCGGCGGCCGCGGCGGAGCTTGGCCACGGTCATGCCGCGGTCCAGCTGGGCAAAGACTCCCATCATCTGGCGCATGGCGGTGCGCATCGGGTCCTCGGGATCATCCGGGATGATCTCGCCCTGGTCGGCCATGAAGGCGCGGCCTCCGTGCTTCCAGGTCTGCGCGAGGGTGCGTCAGCCTGTGGGGTGGGTCGGTTCCTCGTCGGCTCGGCCGCCGGCTCCGAGGGCCCTCCGCGGGGCCGGGGCCGTCGCCGTGTGGGTGCCGAGCACGCCCCGGGCCCGCAGCTCGTCCAGGTCGGGGAGGTGGACTCCGGGGAGGGCGTCGATCAGGTCGGCCTGGGCGGCGCGGATGCTGTGCGGGGCCTGGGGGCCGGCGCCAAGGGTGCGGCGAGCTGTCACGCGGTCATCGTAGGCGGCGCTTCATATGTGAGCGGCACCGCGACGTGGTTGTTGCCGAGGTAGCCGAGGCGGGCGTCGACGGTCGCCTCGGCTACCCGCTGGCGGACAACGTGGGGCTTCTCCGGGTGTGCCCACGGCGGGCGCCGTGCGGCGGAGGCGGGACCGCAACCGGCGGCGAGCGTGGACTGTCTTGATGGTGTGTGAGAGCACATCTGCCCGGGCGCCGGGCTGAGCGGCGCGGTCTGCGGCTCTGGCCGGTTGGCACCGTCCTCGTCCTGGCCTTCGCCGCCGCGATCCTTGTGGCCGCCTCGGTGTTCTACACCGGATGGGACTTGCTGGACGCTCGGGGGCTGAAGCCCGAGCACCGGATCGACTCCAAGACGCTCTTCGATCTGGTGAAGCTGTCCTTCGGCGTGGTCGCCGGGGCTGGCGCCTTGGTCGCCCTGGTGGTGGCCTATCGGCGTCAGCGTGTCGACGAGGACGGCGCGCTGCGCGAGGCCACCCGCCTGCACACCGAGCGCTTCACCACCGCCGTCTCCCAGCTGGGCGACGAATCAGCCGCGGTCCGCCTGGGCGGCGTGCACGCCCTGGCCGGCCTCGCCGACGACGCCCCCACCCGCGACCTGCGCCAGACCTGCATCGACGTCCTGTGCGCCTACCTGCGCCTGCCCTATACCACCGAGGTCGACCTCCCTGCGGGTGACACGGAAGCCCGGCACGCTTACCTGGCCCTGCGGGAAGTCCGGCACACCGTCATCCGCCTCATCCGCGACCACCTCCGCCTGCCCGCCGAACATCCGCACTCGTGGCAGGGCCACGACTTCGACTTCACCGGAGCCGCTTTCGACGGCGGAGACTTCTCGGGGGCGACATTCTCCGGGGGTACGGTCCGCTTCGACGACGCGACGTTCTCCGGCGGTGAGGTCAGCTTTTGGGGAGTGACGTTCTCCGGCGGTGATGTCGGCTTCATGGGGGCGACGTTCTCTGGCGGTGCGGTCGGCTTCGTGGGGGCAACGTTCTCCGGCGGCAGGGTCGACTTCGACCTGTCGACGTTCTCTGGCGGGTCGGTCCACTTCCGCAACTCGACTTTTTCCGGCAGTAGGGTTGGCTTCTCGCAGACGACGTTCACCGGCGGTCGGGTGCTCTTCTCGGGGTCGACGTTCTCCGGCGGTGCGGTCGACTTCACCCGCGCCGCGTTCTCCGGCGCCACGGTCACCTTCACTTCCGCGGTGTTCTCCGGCGGCACGGTCAACCTCTCTGCCGCAATCGGCGAAGCGCCAACCGGTCTGGTGCCACCGAGCGGATCGCCGCTGGTCGGGGTGCGCCTGCCTCCAACCTGGTCCACCTGACGCTGAGACTGTGACGCCTCCGAGTCCTCCTCGTGGTGGCGTGCGTCGTGGGGTACTTCGTCTACAAACGCACCCGGCAGGGCCCGACGGGTAAGGGCGATCTGGTTGGCGCGACCGGCTGCGGCGCCGCGGTGCTGACCGGGCTGGTGCTCATCCTCGGCGGCAGCCACCCGGCGCCGCAGACTCCCGCGCCGATCGGGAGCGAGGCGCCGTCGCTTCCGGCGTCACCCGCGCCCGGCCCGTGACCCCGGCAGAAGAACGGGTGTGAGTAGTTGCGGTACAGGATGTAGCGCTGAGAATGATCATGGCTGCTACCACAGGGAATGACCCTGGCGGGGCCTTCGGGGAAGGATCGTTGAGCGGGTGTCAGGGCTGGCTACGGTCCGGCTGTGCCGGTGGAATTCAGCGTGTCCAGGGTGAACATGCTGTCGCGCGGTGTGCCGCGCACGACCATCGCACCGATCCCCGCGACCTGGTCGTTGGACGTCGACTTCAGCCCGTTCTGAGGCGACGGCCCGCCCACCCCGGACGGGTACGGCCAAGTGGCCTGATCAGGCTGTCTACTTGGATTCGACCCGTCCGAGCGGTTCAGGGTCGGCCGTCAGCGCGTCGCGCGCTGCCTGCCAGGCGGAGTCGCCGGGGTAGAGCTCGGTGCGGAGGTAGGCCAAGGTGAGACGCGCGACGGCGGCCACTCGCTCGGGGTTCTCATCCGTGGTCTCGGCGACGTCGTAGCCGGAGACCCCGCCGAGCCCGTGCTCCGCGTCGAAGAGGGTGAGCAGGGACTTGGGGCCCGGGGCGAGGGTGTAGGGATCGGTGTGCCAGTCCGGGCCCTGGACGGTCAGGAATGCGGAGTCGTCCTTGTCGCCGGCGACCACGAGCGCGGGCGTCGTCATCTGGGAGAAGTCCGTGGTCAGGAAGAAGGAGTAGTTCTCGACCGTGAACTCGGTGAGGGCGTCGCCGCCTCGGCCGGGCGCGGCCAGCAGCACACCCACCTTGATCCGGGGCTCGGTCAGGTTCACTTCCCCTCCGTCGTGGGGATCGGTGAGCCGGGCGCCGAGGAGCAGGCTTGCGGTGTGCCCGCCCATCGAGTGCCCGGCTACGGCGACCTTGCTCCGGTCCAGGCGCCCGGCGAGCTGCGGGACGGCGGCCTCGATCACGTCGAGCTGGTCGAGGATGCGCTTCATGTCCTCGGCCCGTGAGCGCCAGTGCGGGGTCGCCCCGGGGGCGTCGGGGTCCAGACTCAGCGTCCGCGAGTCCAGATGGGTGGGCTGGATCACGACGAAGCCGTGCGCCGCCCAGAAGCTGGCGAGGGGGGTATAGCCGTTCAGCGAGGAGAGGTTGTTTGAGAAGCCAAGACCGTGCGAGAGGAGAATGACCGGCAGCTCGCTTCCGGACACCGGGGCGGAGACGCGTACCTGAAGGTCCATGGCTCGGCCGGGAGCCGGCAGCACGACCGGACTGACAGAGATGACGGGAGTGGGCGAGCCGAGGGTGTCGGCCGTGTAGGTCGATGCAGTCATAACGAGTATTTCCCTTCGATGGCCTCGACGGCCGGGCCCATACGGCCGGGCAGTGGGCGAGGCGGGGCGGAGCGCCCGGCTTCAGCCATCCTGAAAACGGAGCGCGGTTCCGTTTGAATATACGGAGCAACGTTCCGTTTCGTCAACGGTCGCCGGAAGGAGAGCGTGGTGCCCACTGCGAGCGAGCCCAGAGGGGCGTCTGCCCGCAGCAAGCGGGCCGACGCGGTGCGCAATCAGCAGACGCTGCTCGACGCTGCCGCCGAGGTGTTCGTGACCTCGGGAGTCGACGCGCCGATCCGCCAGATCGCGGCCCGAGCGGGCGTCGGGATGGGGACGATCTACCGCCACTTCCCGACCCGGGCGGATCTTGTCGTCGCCGTCTACCGCCACCAGGTCGAGGCGTGCGCCGAGGCGGGCCCGAACTTGCTGGCCGGCGCCGGCTCGCCGATCGAAGCACTCCGCCAGTGGGGCGACCTCTTCGTCGACTTCCTGGTCACCAAGCACGGACTCGCAGGTGCGCTGCAATCGGACAGCAGCGGCTTCGACGCACTCCACGCCTACTTTCTCGACCGCCTGGTGCCCGTCTGCACGCAACTCCTCGACGCCGCAGTCGACGCCGGCGAAATCCGGTCCGGCACGCACGCCTACGAACTGATGCGCGGCATCGGCAACCTCTGCATCGGACACGACAGCGACCCCCGCTATGACCCCCGCCGATTGATCGAACTGCTCCTCCAGGGCCTGCGGCGACCGCAGTCACCCTGATGCCGACGGCACTCGATGACCCCTTTTCGACACCGTCTCCGCGCCTTTGACGGACTGGGAATTCCACGATCACCCGAACCGGCCAGGGACAGCGCCGGCGCCGCAGCCGCAGCCGTCGGCGCAGCTGGTCGAGGATTGGCCTGAGTGCGCCGGCCTTCGCCCAGCGGGCTACGTAGCCGAACACGGTGCGCCACGGTATGCCGAAGTCGGCGGGCAGCGGCCCTCCACTTCGCCCCGTTGTCGGTGATGTAGCGGATCGCGTCCGACCCGCTGGCCTGTACCTTCAGCCCGGCAGGGACTCCAGAACCCCTGAATTACGCGGAACGTAGGTCCGGCTGCCCCGGCCGAAGGGGGGAGCCGGGACACGGCCGGCGGCCGGGCAGCGTCGGGCTTTACCGTGCAGGGAGTCCTGACCCCCACCACGGAACCCGGTCGCCGACGTCGTTGACGGCAAAGAAGTCCCTGACGGCGGCCTTCTCCGCGGCGTCGGGCTGAACGTTGACGCAGTCCGATCCTCCCCAAGCGCCTGACATCACCTTGGAGCAAGGGCTGCCCGGGCCCAGGTCAGGAAGCGACAGGATATGACCCAGCTCATGGACGACGATGCGAGACGGCTTGTACAACTGGGCGTCCCCGACTTCGAGGTAGACCCAACCCCGTCCCGCACCCTTGATGTTGACGTGGGACTGGACTCCCCTGGCCGTCTTGTACTCCATGACCCGCAGCGCCGCAGGATTGTTCTGTTCGACGAACTTTATCGACGGGACGGCCGTGTTCCAGATCGCGATCGCCTCGCGGGCCGCGTCCGTGTAGGAGCCGGCCAGCAACAGATCGATCGGGATGACCTCGGGTGCCGGGTCAGCCGCATCGGCCGGCGCGCTGACGCCCACCAGGACACCGGATGCCAGGACCACCGTCGACAACAGGTTCAGTGCTCGGGCCATGGAAACTCCTCCAATTCATTTGCCAACGGAGGCTAGAGGCCGCGTGTGTGATCCTCAACGCACCTTCAGGCCGACTCGATCTGACGGATGGCCGGCATATTGATGACCTTCCGCCCCGCACATCTGTGCTCGCCGCTCAACGCCAGCGGGCCTGCGCTCTACGGCGCAGCTGCCACGGCGCCCCGCGTGGGCCATTGGGCCCCTCCGCAGGTCCGTTCACAGGTCTTGAAGGAGTCCGGTCCCCTGCGATTTTGGGCTTGGGAGGAGATACGCCCGAAGGGCCCCCGGGGGCCCGGGCGTATCTCCTCCCAAGCCCCTCTACAGCTGCGGCGGCTCGCCGTACTCGCCCGCGGCCGGCTCAGGGCCATCGTGCTGGGTGAACTCCGCCAGGCGCCATCCGTCGTCAATCCAGCGCACGGTCAGGGTCTGGGTGAACCAGCCGGTGGCCGGAGGGATCGGGTGCGCGGCGCCCTTGCCGGTCAGTCCGAGCAGACCTGCGCGCCACACGCCGACGGTGGCCTCGCGCGCGTCGTAGTGGCGCACGGTCACGCCGGCGGGCATGGTCCGGCTGATGAAGGTGGCCCCGGGCGGGGCGTGTCCCTGCTCGTCCAGTCCCAGCTTCTTGTTGAAGACTGTGGTGTAGTCGGCGTCGACCGCGGCCTGCACGGCCAGGCGCCGCTCCAGGACCACGATCCGCTGCACCACGTCGCCCCGCCGCGTGGGGTCGAACATCTCCTCGCCGCCAAGGACGGCAGCCATCGTCGCGGCCGCGCTCTGGGCGCCCTCGCGGCTGTGGGGTACCTCCATCGACAGCGGGTCGATTGGCGGTTCCGGCCTTTTTGGCGCCGACCCCGCCCCGGTTGGCCAGGGCTATCCCGGCTATCAGCAGGACCACCACGGCCACAATGATGACGAGCCGGCGGCTCGACCCCATGGGACTAATGGGCCGGGCGTCGGCCCTTGCCCCACTGGTCCGCTCACGGTCGAGCCCCGGAGAGAAGGAACCCTGCAAGGATCCTGACCTGGCACGCCACGACGCTCGCGTGCCGTGTAACGGCTGTGCGGCTCTGCGCAGAGACTTCCGGACGCCCTTGCTCCTTCCTGAAAGGCATACTGCTGATGATGACGACGACCACCCAGCGCCTCCTCGACCTCGCCGCGGCCGCACCGGCCGGTCACGACGAGGACCTGGTGCTGCTCCTGCGCGAAGGGAGCGAGCTGTACCAGCAGGGTTTTGAGGACGTGCGCGACACGGTGGCGGCCCGCTTCGCCGGGCTGCCCGCGCCGGATCTGGTGGAGGCCGCGACCGTGGCCGGCGTGCCGTGCGGCGAATCCCAGGACCGTGGCGAGCTGCTCCTGCTGCTCGCCCTGGCCGAGTGGGAGATGACTCCGGCGGCCCTGGCCTACACGGAGATGGCCGAGGACGCGGCCCGCCGCGGTGTGTGCCTGCTTCCGGAGGAATGACCTCGTCCTCGGGCCGCCCAGTAAAACGCAGCGTCCTGGACCCCCACCCCAAACTCCTGCCATTATGTGAGTTGTGAAGCCGGGCAGGCCGGCTTGCCTCCGACAGGACGGACGGTTCTGCCATGACCTCGCGCCGTGAGCCTCGTCTGGCCGACGCTGCCGAGATTGCGGCTGAACAGGGCCTGACGCCGGCCCGGATCAGCAGCCTCTACACCGAGCGTGCCGAGAACGCGGCCGGGGTGCCGTTCCCCGAAGTCGCCGACATGCGCGGCCGCGCCCGCCTGTGGGACCACGCGAAGGTCACCGAGTGGTTCACCAACCGCCCGCCGGCACGCCTGCGCAAGCACACACCGCCCGCACGTGACCCCGACGACCTGCTGAACGCGGCGGATGCCTCGAGGTTCCTGGGCTACAAGAACCCCAACCAGGTCACCACCTTCGTCCGCGACCACCCCGGGTACTTCCCCGACCCGGACGTCGTCGAAGAACTGGGCACCGCCGAAAACCCCTACCGGCGGCAGCACTGGCGCGTGCAGACCCTGCTGGACTGGATGGCCACACGGCCCGGCCGCGGCAAGCACGCCGGCGCGCAGCGCACCGCCCCCGCGCTGCCCGACGTCCCCGTCGACGGCGACCCCGACGAACTCCTCGGCGCAACCCAGGCCGCGGCGCTGCTGAAGTTCAAGAGCCTCAACTCGTTCTCCAGCAGCCTGTCCCAGGGCAACCTGCCCCTGCTGGAGACCCCCGACGCTCTCACGCAAAAGGGTGGGCGCCGGCGGTGGACGCGTCGGCGGATCCTCGAGCAGGCCGCACAGCGCGGCTCCGGAAAGTAGAAACCGGCGGTGAGCGCGCAGCAGCCCACCGCCCCATAGACGCGGCATCCGGTTACGGGTCGTTGGTCCCCTGCGGACCGGGTGTCGCACGATGGCCGGCACGGCGTGGCTCGCCACCACGCCCCGCAGCAGCCCCGGCTGCTGCGGACCGGCCATCGCCCAGCTTGGTGTCGACGGTCACGCAATTCCCCGCGGGTCGCGTCTTCGGCTTCACGTAATTCCCCACCCCTCCGCCGTACCGCAGTTCGGTGGTCGGCTCAGACGGCTACACGAATGGGCACAGCGTCCGCACGTCCGTAAGCGAGCACCTGGGCGAGGACTTCGCGGAACAGGACAACGTCTTCGGCCGGCGCTTCGATGACGGCCACGATCTCACTATCGCTCAGCCGCAGGTCCTCCAGTGCTTCAGGGTCGAGCGAGACGCGGAGGAGGTTGCCCGTCAGAACGGCTTCGCGTACACAGCCATATGCGGTCCCCTGTCCGGCTGTGACCAGGCAGTGTGTGTCCATGCCCAAGGCGACGTCCTGATCATCCGGGTCTTCCTCTCCTGCCATGAACATCAAGATGAAGCCGCTTCCGTCCTCACCCTCGGCGAGAGCGGCTTCGGTGAAGTAGCCGTCGGGGTCGATCTCTGTTGTGGCAGCACGGGCGGTGAATCGGTACGTCATGATGGGGTTCTATCAGCGCGTTCAGCCGAGGTAGGACGCAGGGGCGAGGGACGACGTTCCACCCTTCAAACGGACTGTGCCCACGACACGGGGTCCGGGATTCCCCTGGGGAAGATCATGAACTTCTGGCTGGGGAATTGCGTGAGCGTCCACACTTGGTCCCGGACTCCACACTGCACGAGCAAGCCGTCCTCGTGCACCGGCGTGGCCCGTGGTCGGGCCATGAATGTCGGCCCCGGCACAAACCGCGAGGCTGTTTCGCTTCCGTGACCATGGTCGGGGCTTCGTGGTCGGGACTCTGGTCGGAGTCGGCGGGTTTCCTCAGCAGAAACCGAAGGTTTCCCTCGGAGACCGTCACGGCCGCGGAAGGCAACACCTCATGAGCAGCGCCGCACGAAGCAAGCCCGGCACGAGAGTGGCCCCCAGCCCCGCTGAGCCCCTGGCCCACCAGGTGCTGGCAGGGCTCGCACAGCACCGCATCGCCACCACCAGCCAGTTGCGCCGGATGCTGCGACCGCACGGCACGCGGCAGCTGATGTCCCGCGTTCTGAACAGACTGCGCTGCGAAGGCTTCGTCGACCGCACGTTGCTGCCGGACGCGAACCGAACACGTACCAACGCCTGGTACCTCACGCCGCAGGGCGCGCGGTTGGCCCGGGACCTGCCGGTCCTGCGGGGGCGGCCCCCCTACCCCATCACCTCGACCACGGCAGCGTCGCTGAAGACCCCGCACACGCTCGCCGTCGTACGCGCCCACCTTGCCTTCGCCGAAGACGCCCGTCGGCTCGGGCACGAGCACGGCCCCTGGGACTGGACCCCCGAGGTGTCCCACTCCATCGGTGAGGGCGAGCGGATCGTCGCCGACGCGGTCATGTACTGCACCGTCGTCGAAGGCGAACACCGGCGAAAGCTGCGCGCGTTCGTGGAAGTCGATCGCAGCACCATGAGCAGCGAACGGCTGGCCGTGAAACTGATCGAGTACGCCCGCCTCTTCCAGTACGAGGCGCAGCCCGTCGGCCGGCGCAGGCACGCCGCCGCAACTCCCGCCTGGCTGCGCTGGTATCCGGTCTTTCCCCGAGTGCTCTTCGTACTCACTGGTGCATCCCGGGCCAGGCTGGAGAATCGCATCAGCGATCTGCAGGCGATGGTTGCACAACACCCGCTCGTGTCGGCCCTTGCCCGCGAGGTCCGGCTTGGCGCCGCCGTGCTGGAAGACCTTGAGCAGCACGGTCCCTCACGGGACGTGTGGCTATCTCTGACCGGCGGCAAGCCTCGCGCATGGACAGACCTGTAAGTACCGGCCGTCACCACCTTCGTAAAGCGGGTGGTGGCCGCCCCGTACCGGTCAATCAGATGGGAATCGCCCGCCGCCGACCCGTCAGTCCACTGGTAGGACTCCGTTAGGTCCGTCTTGCTCTTGGTGGCCTCTTGTTGGGCAGGGGAGGTGGCAGGTGGTGCAGGTGCCGGTCCAGCAGTTCAGCAGGTCCTGGATGGTGTCGAGGATCTGGTAGAGGGTGAGTCCGCTGCCCGTCCGCGCAGGACGAGCGCGTCACCATGGCCGAGCAGCAGCACGGTGCAGACGGCGAAGGCTCCCGCCACCAGGGCGGCGCCCAGACCGGCCGCGGCAGCGCCCCACACCCAGCGGGTGCGAGCCGGGGCGGCCTTGCGCTTGTCCCGCCTGCGGAGGGCGGCACAGGCTCGGTTCCGGGCGAGCCGACGCGTTTCGACGACGAGGACAGCGATCGGGACGACGAACAGCCACATGACGGGCTGCTCCAGCAGGATGCCGCAGCCGGCGAGCAGCGCCACCAACCCGTAGACGGTGTGCAGCGGCTGGCAACCGCGGTGCTGGACGGTGTGGGAGCAGCCTTGAACTATGCGCGGCGTTTCTGGCCCGCCGAGACCAGTGGCAAAGTCACCGCGCGGTCGCGTACGGGCGCCAGACAGCCCGCGCTCTCGCTGCACGCCCCGTACGTGAGAAACACCCGTGCGCTGTCCTCGCCTTCGACGTGCCGCACGGGAAGTTCGAGGGTGACCTTGCCGTCCTCGTAGACCGGCAGGCTGATGTCGAGGCCGGCCGGGCGCAGCACCCGCGGCTTCGCATCGGTGGCCGCCGGTCCGGTGGCTCGCAGGCCGCCGTCGACACGGACGCGGGTCGGTATGCCGATCCCGTCGACTCCGTCGTCCGGAAGGCCGAGGCTGTAGAGGTGAAACCCGGCCTGCTCAGGCCGTAGTTCCGCGAGGAGCCGCAAGCGGTCGTCGCTCGATTCCACCACCCGCACCGTCACGGACACGCCCCCGGCGGTGAAGGGTGCGGCATGCGCAGTGGTGCCCCTCGCGCCGGAATCGGCACAGCCGGTGAGCACGGCAGCGGCGGCCACCACCACGAGCGTCGAGCCCGCCCTCGTGCGACGGGGCCGGAGCCGGGCGGCTATGCCCATTGCTTCAGGAACTCCTCGACCTGCGCGGCCGGCATGGTGCGGGCATTGGCGAACTCGCCCCGATTCGTGGCCACCTTGACCCGGCCAGATGCGGGGTCCAGGACGGTCAGGGCCGGTATGCCGCTTGTTCGCAGGTCGACGTAGTGTCCGGCCACGTCCAGGTTGTGGTCGAACTCGCCGACGTCCACCTTCACGACGTGGTACTTGGCCAGCAGCGCGGACGGCCCGGATTGCTGGAACCGAGCGCCCAGTACGCGGCAGTCCAGGCACCAGTCGGCGCCGAAGTCGACGAGGACCGGGCGGCCGTCCTTCTTCGCTGCCTTCAGCGCGGCCGCTATGTCAGCCGCGGCGTCCGCCTTCGGGTCGTAGTCGGGAGAGTTCTTCGCGGCGGAAGGAGCCTGCGCAGTCGCGGCAGGAGCAGCCGAGACCGCGCCGGTGGTCCCCCGGGAGCCGGTGGTCTCGCTGCTGCAACCGGTGAGCGTCGGCAGGGCGAGTACGGCCAGCGCCAGTACCGCGGGAAGCAGGGGACGTCTCACGCCACTCCTCGTCGTCTCTCTGTCCGAATGTCCTCGTCCAAATGTTCTCGTAGTTTCGCACGCAGGCCGACCGGCCCGGCTGGCACCCGTGCCCTGAGGCGAGGCGGGGGGCGACGCGTCGATGGACGGGAGGACGCTGACCGCCGGGTGCCCAGTACGGGGCCGTGGTCCGGGTCACGGGCGCAGGCTGGTACGTGGTGGCGGTCCGCTCGGATGTGACAGTGACCCACATGATTGCGGTGCCCGCCGTCCCGCCCTGGTCCGGACGCTGGCAAGGAGTCCGCAAGCATGGAACTGCGGTCACGCCCCGGCTATGTCGAGGAGGATCTGCGCCAGTTCGCGCGGCTGGGAAAACATCGGCCAGCGGCCGGTGTCCATCTCGACCAGCGGCCAGCGCCCGCTGGTCAGCAGCTTGGCTACGTCGTCGCTCGGCTCCGGGCCACCGAGCGTGCACTTGATGCAAGTCGCCGGGCGGTCGCCGAGCGGCCTTTCCAGCACGGCGGGTTCGGTCAGCGTGGCACCCGGGCGCGGCGTCGAACCGCCCACGATCCGTGCGATCTGCTCATCGCTGAGACCGTGGCTCTCGAAGTGGGCCGCGGGCGCGACCGGCCAGAATCCTCCTACCTTCGTACCGAGTTCGCGAGGACGGCGGTGTGGAGACGGCGGAGTACCGGGTGTGGGCGCGCCGGACCGTGTGCGGCCGGGCGAGACGCGCACCACTCCTGCTCTGCCGTGACCTTTCTGCACACCCGGCGTTGGACACGACAACGCGTGCAGGACGCCCCCTCCGTGGACGCGTACGCAGATGAGGGGCCCCGAACCGTGTCCGTCCCCGGGGCCCCTCCTGCCACCAGGCCAGGTCGATCCGGAGCAGCCTCGCGCGGTGGACAATATCCAGGGGCCTCCGCTCGCCGCTCTGCAGGCCACGCCGGACTCACCGGCATCAAGCCCGGACACTTCTTCCCGATGACTACAGCATGAGGAAGACGTGTCGTCGCGCTCCGAGAGACGTGTCGACGGGCGCAGAGATATGGAAACGGGCCGCGTCGGGCCTCCCCCGCAAGCTGGTGGCAGCCCATCCCGCCCGGGGGTGGAAGGGCTTCAGCTGCGGACGGATTCTGCTGCGCTCATGACCCCAGCCATCTGCCGACGCGCGACAGACACCGCAGCGTCCAGTTGGCGGGTACCGGTGCTGACACAGAACCGACCGCTCGCATGCCGCCATCGCCGCGGCCACCAGCGTCTGCGGGGCAACGCTTCACCTGGCCCGACCGCCCGCGGCGGATTCCAACTCCGCCACGAACTCCCGACAGGAACCGTAACGATCCTCAGGGGCCTTGGCCATCGCCTTCGCCATCACGCTGTCGACGGCCGGCGCAAGCCCCAGGCATCTCCCGGAGAGGCCCGGCGGCGAGTCATATCGGTGCGCCCACAGCAGCGCCATGTCATCGTCCCTCTGGAACACGGGCCCGCCCGCAAGGGCCTCATAGACGACGCAGGCGAGGCTGTACAGATCGCCCCGATCGTCTACAGGGCGGCCGGAGATCCTCTCGGGGGCAATGTAGTTCACGAGACCCACGAATTCGCCCACCGTGGTGACGGACGGGTCCAGTGACGGTTTCGCCAATCCGAAGTCCACGAGATACGCGGAGGGATCGTCACCGGCACCGCTCGTGGCCACGAGGATGTTGCCGGGCTTCACATCCCTGTGTACGAGATGGTGCTCGTGCGCGGCATCGAGCGCGGACGCCACCTGTGCGGCGATGCGCATCGCACCTGCCACCGACAGTGGTCCGTCCCGGTCCAGGAGAGTACCCAAGTCCGGCCCGGGAACGTAGCGCATGGCGATGTACAGGACGCCGTTGGACTCTCCGGCCCCGAAGATCGGCACGATGTGCGGGTGATCGATCGCAGCGGCAATGCGCGACTCATGGATGAAGCGTCGGCGGAGAGCGTCACTACGCGTCAATTCGGGAGCGAGCACTTTCAGGGCCACGGCACGGCCCAGCCGCAGATCCTGCGCGAGGTAGACAATGCCCATTTCCCCGCGGCCGATCTCACGCTCCACCTGGTAGCCCGCGATCTGCGAACCGGGCAAAATGGGGCGATATTGGGCCACCTGCCGAAAGTAGCATCCGGACGCCTCGGGGCGATGGATATCGGTGAGGGCGCTGCGGCGCCATGTCGGGGGCGGACCGTCCTCTACGGCCGCCGGCTGATGTCGGCGGCCGTAGAGCATCGGCCTGCGCGTGCCCCGAGCCGGCGGTCGGCTGACCGAGCAAGGGCGGCGGAGAAGGTCGCATGGATGACGGGTTTCTCAGCCCCCTGCCATCGCAGCCTTCGGCGCAGGCGACAGGGTCATGTAGCGGCGACTGGCCCAAGCAGGGACGGCGAACGCGGTGATGACCTATCGCCAAGGTGGCAGACCGATCCGATTGGAAGGCAGCGGCTGATGCGGCCGGAAGCCAGGCACGGGCCGGCTACAGGTCACTCGGTGACCGTCATGCTGCTGGGACTGCGAACTCCAACCACAGCGGATAGTGGTCGGACAGGTGCCAGGACAGCTCGTTGAGGGTTCGCTCGCCGCGCAGCTCGGGGACGAAGTCGATCCTGCCTCCGGCGACTGCTTCCAGGTTCAGGACTGGCCGGTGCTTTTGGCCCTTGGTGAACCAGGCGATCTGGTCGTAGAAGTGCTCGGCTCCGGGCTTGTCGAAGATGGTGCGCGAGAGCCCGTTCAGCTGCGGCGCCGGTGTGAGTCCGGTGGAGGTGAAGGCCTCGAACAGCGGGTCACCGGCCCGATCGATGTTGAAGTCGCCGAGCGCGATCAGGTTGTGGTCCCAGCCGAACTCCTGTTCCGCCCACCCGGCCAGCCACTGCGCGATCGCCTTCAGCTCCGGCACCCGGTCACCGGCCTGGTCGCCGTAATCGACGTGCAGGGTGACCAGGGTGTACGTCTGGCCCGAGGAGAGGAAGCTGACCGCGTACGGGGTGCGGGCAAACTGCCGCCGCAGCTGCCCCGCGCTCACACCCGCGTTCTCCTCGATCGGGACCACGAGCTCGCAGGCCAGGCCGGACGGCTTCACCCGCCGGGTGTCGAAGAGGAACGCCAGGCGCTCATTGTTGCCGGCATCGCCCTTGGTGACGTCGGTGAGGATGAACGCCCAGTCCTCGCCGAGGACCTTCAGGAGGTGGCGCAGCGCGCGCAGGTTGCCCCGCGCTTCTTGCACCGCCACGACGTCGAAGCGGCGGATCACCGCGGCGATGAGGTGCACGTCGGTGAAGTTCCGCTTCGGCGAGGCACCCTCCGGGGTCTGCCACGCCTTCGTCAGATCCCCGAACGCCCGCAGGTTCCACGTCGCCACCAGGAGATTCGAGTTTTCCGACTTCGCCGGAACGGCGTCATCCAGCACGGCCTCCCACCGGGCCACCTGCGCGGTCACCTTCTGGGGCGGGGCCAGAACATCGGCTTCGACGGGCACGGGGTCCTCCTCGACGCGGGAGCAGTGACTCGATCGTGCGAGACCACGCCCGCTGTGAACAAGACCCATGCGGGTGAGCAGCGGGAACTCGGAGCTTTCCTTCCGGTCGACAACAGTCCTCGCGCACCGCGAGAACGTGGAGCAGGTCGCGAATCCGAGCAGGTCTCTGAGTGTTTCGAACTGGTCATAAGGCTGCTCGCAAAGCGAAGGGGCCAACTGTGGCAGGAGCAAGAAGTGTTCCAGGAGCAACTGGCGTGCCACGGGACACCCGTGCTGGGCCGCTTCCCGGACCATGGTCTGATCATTCGCGGTCCCCTGCACAGTGACCATCCACCCACCATGCTGGACCGCAAACCGAGCCGCTCGACCATGCACGCATGGCCGCCGCAGCCGATGGCCTTCACCGGCGTCTGTGAGACAGCCTGCCCTCCACAGCTGCAGGGGAGCACATTCCGGAGCGACCCCGGACGTGCCAAGCCTCTGTTCGTAGTCCGGCAAGCGGCGGGCACCGCGTGGCCAGGGGCACAGCGAACGCATTGCCCGCACAACCTCGCGGAGCGGTAGACCAGGTCGCACATAATGGCTGCTCGCTGCAGGCCATCTGGCCAGCTGGTCGCTCCGCAAGGCAACGCAGTAGGGGCCCGCGCTTGCGGGCCCCTACTTCTGGTAGCGGGGACAGGATTTGAACCTGCGACCTCTGGGTTATGAGCCCAGCGAGCTACCGAGCTGCTCCACCCCGCGTCGGTGATGCCATTCTACATGGTGGATCATGCGGGACTCGGGTCGTTTGCAGCCGCCCGGCGATCGATACCCGGCCGGAGCTGCGGCCGTTGACGGCCACGAAGAAGGCGTCGGACAGCCAGTCTCGCCGACTACGGCCAGATCAGGCCGTCCACACAAAGCCTTCCGCGTCCGTCATGGACTCCTTGCCCCTGTAATGGTCGACGTGCCGGGTATCCGCGTGGGGCGGCCGGGTGCAGAACCCGCAGCCGGTGCGGTACCACTCTCCGCAGTAGCCAGCCGCCCGGCGGGCGTTCATTTCGGGGCCTGCCACGCTGGTCGCGGTCTTCGGGTTGGGACTCATCGGCGCAGCTCCCGGGCCAAGGTGCGCAACGCGCGGCGGGTCTCGCACAGGGAGGCGTCATCCGTGCACTGCTCGCAGATCCCGGGATGGACCTGCACCAGGGCCAATAGTGGCTTGAGGGTGCAGCGGCGGCAGCCTCGGGGGCACCAGCGGCCAGGCACGCCTTTGATGTGGTCGTGTCGGGGCTCAAGGTCGACGGCCGTGTCGCCGTGGAGTTCGGTCGCACACCACACGCAGTGCGCGCCGCCCAGCTGGGTGGCCGTCAGCGTTTCAGGAGCCGGCAGTTCGAGCAGGGTCAGGAATCCCGGCTGGGTTGCGGTGCTCATGCTCGGGCCTCCTCAAGCCGGTAGCCGCCCGGGCCGAATGCAGCGGCGAGGAGCGTCGGATCCGTGAGCTGGCCCGTACCGTCTGGCAGCGCCAGCCACCATTTGCCGCCCAGAGAATGCACGACTGGCGGACACTCCAGTACCCAGCCGGCCGGGTGCACGGTGAGGCCGGCAACGTCGTCCAGTTCGTCGGCGAGGCCGGACGGGAGCAGCCACCAGGACAGGGCGTGACTGATGTCGGAGAGCACCGGACCGTGAGGGTTGGAACCCAGTCGCCGGATCGTCTCCAAGGACCGGGACAGCCGTGCCTCAGCCACTCGCCAGTGGGGGCCGGTCGGGATCGCGGCCAGTTCCCGGGCGTTCCACGCCCGCTGTGCCGCTATGGGGTCCGGGGCGCAGGAGAGTAGCCACTCCTGCCCTGCGCGTACCGGCGCGAGGGGGATGTGTGTCGCCATGCCGGGACGGTATGCAGGACGGTTGCGCGGCCGCGCGCCGATTGTGCGGGATTGCGCACGCTGTCAGCGCCGTTGCCAGGGATTGCTCACGAGAGGGTGAGACCGGCCCGCGCACGCGCGATCACCCGGTGGGCATGGTGGTCGAAGACGGCAGACGCCTCCATCAGGTTCCACAGCTTGCGGTAGTACGCCACGTCATCGGCAGCATCTAGCCACAGCTCGGCGTTCCACGTGTCGGCGACGACGAGCCGCTCGTCAATGATCCAGAAGCCGTGCTTCGGGGAGAAAGGGGTCCGTGTACCGAGCGGGATGATTCCGAGAGTGACGGTGTCCAGGCCGATGAACCCGCTCAGCCGGTTGAGCTGTGCTGCCATGGCTGCCGGGGCGCACCGGACGACATGCAGGGCCGCCTCCCAGACCAGTACGTGGAAGTGGTGGCCGGGCTCGTACACAGCCTCTTGGCGCTTCATGCGGGCCCGCACGCCCTCCT
Organism: Streptomyces sp. NPDC101151; assembly: GCF_044768335.1. Classification (NCBI taxonomy): domain Bacteria; kingdom Bacillati; phylum Actinomycetota; class Actinomycetes; order Kitasatosporales; family Streptomycetaceae; genus Streptomyces; species Streptomyces sp. NPDC101151. Next base: position 25,448 of record NZ_JBIWPP010000063.1, read on the forward strand.
CGATGTCGCGGGCGGTACCGAGCCGGTTGGAGACGTCGGTGAGGACGCCGCGCGCATAGTCCGGGGTCTGGAAGATGCCAGGGATGACACCAGACTCGAAGATGTGGATCGTCTCGGCCTGCGCCTCCTGGACTGCGTGGCCTTCCTGCACGGCGCGGTGACCGGCAGCGAGTTGGCGCTTCCAGCTGCGGTGAGCTGTCTCTAGTCGCTGCAGCCCGCTCAGGCTGCGCATCAGCTCCTGGCCGGCCTCTGGCTTACCCGCGGCCCGGGTCCAGGCCTCAAGGTCCGCGGGCGCGGCAGTCTGCTTGCCGGTCTCCAGTCGGCTGACCTTCGAGCGCTGCCAGCCGAGCCGCTCAGCGAACTCCTTGCCGTTCAGGTCGGCCTTGGTGCGCAGCTCACGAAGCCGCGCACCGAGCGCCTCGCGGGCCTGCTGGTAGTCGGTACTCACACAGTCGAAGCTACCTGCGCGGCGAACTCCTCATGAGGGATCGCGTAGTGCCAAGCCGCATCACGTACCTGGCAGAACTCTACGATGCGGACCGGATCTTCAATCAGCTCGGCGCCGAGGTACTCGTCGGCATCGTCGAAGTGGAGCACCAGCGCGCGACACGCATCGAACAGCCAGAAGTCCACGGCCGGCAGTTGTAGCCGCTCGGCGTCGACACGCCACAGGTTCCGGATGTCCTCACCGGCCTCGTTGTTACTGGTCGCGCTCACGAGCAAGAACATCTGTTCCGAGGTAGGCGGCCTGTCCATGAGACGCACCCGCTCGATCCGCTTCCCTTTCGCCGTCTGCGCCCGGACGTTGGCGCACCAGGGACGGCGTGAGTCGATGGGCACGGTGCCGGTTTCCAGGAAGCGGCGGTACCTCTCACCCGCCCGGTCAGACCCATACCCACGACGGGCCTCCAGCCGCCAGGCCGTGTGCTCGAACCTCTCGAAGTACGAACCGAATGTGTCGTCGTCGATGAACTCCGGCACGTCGCCTACTCCGTGGGAGCAAAGCGGGTCAGCAGCTCGCGTGGGATTCGTACGAACGACTCGCCCTCAAGGACGTTCTGCAGCTGCGCGATGTCCTGCGGATCGGTGACGGTGTACCCCTGCACGACGATGTCACCAGTTGCGACGTCCTCATACAGAGTGGGGCACTTCCCGTCTTCGCTGGTCGTGCCGAGCATGCGGAGTTCCATGGCCGTCTCCCTCTCGTGCCGTGGGCGGATCCCCAGGATGCGGCGGATAGCGAGAGCGCGTAGGCCGATTGCTTCGAATTGCGCCGCCGATGGGGAACATTCGACTGGTTGTGCGCAACCGGCGGCAGTCCTGGACGGGTTGCACAGGAGGCGGTCTGATCGCGGTGGCAGTGTCCCGTCGGCGTCCTGGATCTTCGAGGGGGCGCGGGGCTTCTCATGGCACTTGTCGAGGATGACGCAAACCAAACACTATGGTCGGCGTCCACTCTCACAATGGCCATGCTGTCCGGTTGAACACGCCGTCGCCGCGTACGCCCCGGGCATGCTGATCAACAGCCATCCGCCGTAACAACTGGGCCGCAAGACTGGGAAGTTCGTCCATCACGCGACTTCCTAGGGCTCTCTCGAACTCACGCCCGTGTCGCAACTGGGCACACGTTGCGCTCTGCGAGATGTGCTGTGACTTAGGACGCGCAGATCAATAACCCGTGGCTTTCCAGTCGACGGTTCGTTGGTCTGGCATGAGTGGGTTGGACGTGCAACGGGCGGCTCTGGCGG
>NZ_JBIWPP010000064.1:0-26911 GCF_044768335.1 Streptomyces sp. NPDC101151
AAGACCGACAAACCCAAGATCACCTAGAGCTCGACCAAGCCAGGACCTGGCCCATTACGTGAACACGAGGCCGGGGAATATCGCGAACGTTCACACCGTGCTTCCGCGTCCGCGGCAGCGAGTGTTGGTGGCCGCACACACGATAGCCATCGCTACTGCCTTCCTCGGCAGCGAGGAGGCCGCCATGCGCTGGCTGATCGACCACATTCCATCCGCGGCCCCTTCATCGGTGCCGCGTCCTGAGTTCACCGAGACCGTACGACTGGCCGATCCGTCCGGCGGATGGGCGGCGTTACGCGATACCCCTGGCGGGCCGGCCGTTGTGGACACCTGGGCCGATCGGCAGGCGGCGCTAGCGTCCTACCGACTCCACTTTCCAAGTCCGGACACCCAGGGCATCCGACTGGACGACGTCCTGTCCTCGCTTTTGCACGTCCACTTCGTCCGGCACGTCGCGGTTGACTTTCCCGAGGAAGCCGTCTGTCTGTACCTCACGCGGGCGGTCGCTCTGGCCTGGATGTCGCGGAGGGAACAGTGACCAACCACGCTGCGCTCCAGATGGCCGAAGCGGTCGCGAACCTCCTCGCTGACCCTGCTACCGCTCCTGTCAGCTCGGATACGATCACGACTCATCGACAGCACCTCGCCTACGGGCCGACGGGGATCGCACTGCTGCACATCGAGCGCGCCGCCCAAGGTCTCAGTCCGTGGCAGCGCGCCCACGAATGGGTGAGTATTGCCGCTCGGCAACCGTTCACCAGCGGACCCGACAGCCACCCCTTCTACGGGGCCCCCGCGCTCGCGCACGTCGTGGCCTGCATGGCTGAGCACCATCCTGGCCCGTATCAGCGCGCATTGGGCGTCCTCGACGCCCGCCTGACCACAGACGTACATCGAAGGGTCGACGCTGCGCACCGACGCATGGATGCGGGCCTGCTGCCGAAGGTGTCGGAATTCGACGCAATTCGCGGACTTGCTGGCTTTGGCGCCTACATCGTGCGTCGGCACGCCGACAGCGAGGCCGCGCGGGCCATCCTGGGGTACTGCGTGCGCCTGACCGAACCCATCACCGACAGCGCAAGCGGCGACGTGTTGCCTGGATGGTGGGCGGCGAGTGGACCGTCCGGAAGGCCAGACGAGCGGTTCCCCGGTGGTCACGCCAACAGCGGAATTGCACACGGCATCGGCGGCGTACTCGCGCTGCTCGCCCTGGCCGCACACCGAGGTGCGCTGGTCGAAGGTCAACTCCACGCCATGCGAATCATCCTGTCGTGGCTGGACCACTGGCAGGAGCGGACAGTGGGCGGCCCCCTGTGGCCGTACTGGATCACGCGTACCGAACTACGAAAAGGACAGCTCGCTCCTTCCGTACCGCGACGACCGTCCTGGTGCTATGGCACGGCGGGACTCGCCCGTGCACAGCAACTCGCCGCCCTGGCCCTTGGCGATTCCGCCCGGCAGATCGAAGCGGAGGAGGCGATGATCTCCGCCCTGACTGATCCCGCACAACTCAAGGCCACGACAGACAAGGGCCTGTGTCACGGCACGGCGGGACTCGCACATATAGCCGCCCGCATGGCCGCCGACGCCCACCCAGAGACTGCCGTCCAGCTCCGCGCCGCTCTCCCGACCCTGCTTGACCACCCTGTGCCCGGCGGACCTCGACCCGGCCGATGCCGCAGCAACGGAGGTCCAGGGAGACGCCGGGGCGGGGTTCCTCGACGGCGCCGCTGGCCTTGCCCTGGCGGTCCAAACACCGGCCACCGCTGCTCCACCCCGCTCAGCGTGGGACGCATGCCTGCTCGTCGCCTGACTGCCGCTGACCTAAGGACCCGCCATGTCTGCCCTCTGGCACCAGTACAACGTCACCTTCACCGACCGCGAAAAGGGCAAACGCGCTATCACTGAACGCCTCGGCCCAGTGCTACTCGCCGCAGAGGATGCGGGACAGATCGACGGCTGGTGGTACATGAACAAGCAGCCCTGGCCTCTGCGTTACCGCTCGGTCGCAACGTCCCCACAGATCGAGTCGCTCCTGTCTGACATGGTCGGCGACGGAACGATGATGGCATGGACGCCAGGCATCTACGAGCCCGAGACCACCGCCTTCGGCGGCAGCAGTGCCATGGACACCGCCCACGACCTCTTCCACGCTGACAGTCGCCACCTGCTCACCTACCAGCCCGGTCCAGGGCACCTCGGCCGGCGGGAGACCGCCGTTCTCCTTATCAGCGCCATGATGCGTGCCGCTGACCTGGACTGGTTCGAACAGGCAGACGTGTGGGCGAAGGTGGCGGAGCTTCGCCCACCAGCGACTCAGCCTGTGCCCCCCGAGAAGACCGCCGTACTGGCGCCGGCCATGCGCAAGCTGATGACAGCCGACGCCCACAGCCTGTGCAGTCCAGGACGCCCACTCGAAGGGTATGGCGACTGGATCACGGCCTTCGAGCGAGCCGGTAGTGCCCTCCGTGCCCTCGCCGGCACCAACGGCCTCACTCGGGGCCTTCGGGCGGTCATTGCCCACCACGTGATCTTCCACGCCAACCGTGCAGGACTTCTCCGAGATGACCAGCACGCCATGTCCCACATCGCACGAGAGGTAGTAATGGGATCGAGTGACAACAACGCGTCGACCACGGACGCAACGCCAGCGACGGATAGCGTCAGGGCGGTGAACACCGACACGCTCAGCACCGCCGATCCCGAAGCCGCACGACTCCGCAACGCCCTGGTCGACAAGATCCGCGAGGCGGGTTACGCCCGAACGACCTCCGTTGAGACGGCGCTGCGCACCGTACGGCGCCACCTGTTCGTGCCCGACGCGGCGCTGGAAGACGCCTACTCGAACGCGCAGGTCAACGTCAAATTCGACGTCGACGGCGCATCGATCTCCTGCGCTTCACAGCCCGAAATCGTGGCCCTCATGCTGGATCAACTGGAGGTCCGGCCTGGTGAACGCATCCTCGAACTCGGCGCCGGCACCGGGTACAACGCCGCTCTGCTCGCCCACTTGGTCGGTGGGAACGGACACGTCACGACCATCGACGTCGACGACGATCTCGTGGAGGGTGCCCGATCCCACCTGGCTGCGGCAGGTTTCACGAACGTGGAGTGCCTGACCCGTGACGGGGCTGTCGGCCACGCCTCAGGTGCCCCGTACGACCGGATCATCGCCACCGTCGGCGCCCATGGCGTCCCTCACGCCTGGATTCAGCAGCTGGCCCCCGGGGGGAGACTCCTGGTTCCTCAGCGTCTCAAGGGCAGCGTCTCCCGATCCATCGCCTACGAGCGGCACGAAGAGCGATGGATGAGTGTAGACAGCAGGATGAACACGTTCATGCCTCTGCGTCGGGGCATCGCTGACGATGACCGCCGCATCATTCCTCTCAGCTCGGACGGCACCGTACGGCTCCAGGCACCTGCCGGGCAGCCCATCGATGCTCAAGCCCTGGCCGGAGTACTGGAACAGCCGAGCACCGAAGAATGGACCGGCATGACGGTCCGCGCCATGGAGTCGCCTGAGTGGATGGAACTCTTCGTCTCCTGCTCATTGCCGTCCGGCCTGATCCGCATGCTCTTCCCGCAGGCCGCTAAGGGCACCGTCCTCACCGACGACCCCTACCCTTCGTCGACCGTCGCTGTCGAAAAGGGCGCGCTGACGTACCTCGTCCGACGCCTTTCTGACCAGAAGACCGCCGAGGGCGGCAAGCTGTGGGAGTTCGGCGTCATCGGCCATGGGCCCGGCAGCGATGAGCTGGCCGCACAGGTTGCTGACGCCATTCGCACCTGGGACCGCGAGTACCGCGGTCGCGAGGCGACGTTCGAGATCCAGTCCCTTGACGCCCCGGCGGTCGAGCAGGCCCCTGGGCTGTTCGCGATCGACACCCCGCTGAACCGCATCGTCGTCGACTGGCGATAACGCCAGCCCGGCCGTGAAGGAGGCGGTGCCCGTCGCATGGCCGACGGGCACCCCCGGTTCGTCGTCGCTCCATCCCATCACCGCCGCCCAGGGGGACATATGGATCCACACGGCCCGATAGCAAGGCGCTTCCCGCTCGTTGCCCGGTTCAGGCCCGCCTGCCAACCTCTGCCAGCCCGTGTGCGGGCTCTGGCTGAACTGGCAGACAGAGCCACGCGGCAGGGCGAACAAGGGCTGGCATCGACCGTCTTCAACCAGGCCGCCCTCCTCGCCTCCGATCTTGATCTTCCTGAACAGGCCCGGTCGATGTGCCACCGGCACGCAGAGGCGTACCTCCGTTGCTGCCCACTGCGCGCCATGAGCGCGATCCGTGGGCTGGAGCCGCTGGTTAACCTCGCCCGCTTGCAGATCCGCGCCGGCCAAACCGACGACGGACGTCAGCGCCTTCTGGGCCTGTACGAATCTGTTGGAGCAGGTCGCGCAGCTGTGTTCGAAGGCATCACCGTGCCGAACGGTCTCACCCGGGCATCCGAGGATCGGCGGGAAGTGCACGCGTGGCTCTGGCGGGTGGTGCTCGCCGATGGTACGCGCACTCTCACGACCATGGGCCGATGGCCGGAAGCCTTGGCCCATATCGAGCAGCATCGAGGCGTGGGCACACGGATGCTGGACGGACGCCAGGTCGCCATAGTCTCCGCCCTCACCGCGGGCGATACAGGACGTGCTGCGAAGCTGCTTGAGGAGACGGCTCCTGGAGATTCGTGGGAACAGCCCGTCACCGCCTGCTTGAAGGTGCTGTGTCGCCGCCACGCTGGCCAGCCCCTCGACGATTGCTTGACCGAGCTCGTCAGCACCTACCTCAACCACGAATCCGAGCCGGGAACGACCGTCTTCGATACCCGTCTCGGCCTCACCGTGCTGGACGCGATTGACTCTTCCGAACACCCTGGCGCCCGCCCACTCGTCGATGACCTGGCCCGACGGGCGTTGGAAGCGCAGAACGGCTATGCCGCTCGTGAACTCCTCACGCACCGCTTGTTCACCACGGTTGCCGCAGCCCGCCAGGTTCGGGACTGCACCGCCTTGGTCCGATCTTGCGGCCTCGGGGGGCGGACCCTCCCGCCTTCACTGCACCGCACGCTCTCAGTTGCTCTGGACTCCAGCGAAGTGGTGATCTCTCGTTCATTGGGCGCCGCTAACACGGGAAGTTCTCCGAGCAGTGAGCACGCTGTCCGGTACCAACGTAGGGAACCTTGATCGCGTAGAGAAGTCCACCAGGCCATCATGGTGCAGCTTGTTCAGCGGCGTGGAGACGGTCTGCCGCGCCGTGCCGGGCCGCAGCAAGTCGTGAAGCTGAATAGTGGTCGCCATCCGGTGCTGCCCCAGCACGGCCAGGAGCTGATGCGGCAGCTTCCACCGGACTCGGTGTGCGACCGGACGACACGGTCTCGAAGGTGGTGGTCACTGGTAACCCTTCTGCTGCAGCCGTACGGCTGGCGGGGTGGTGGGGGCGAGTTGGGTGAGGAATTGGTTCACACGGCCCAGCTGGTCGGTGGCGCGAGTCGTGAGCCGGCCCAGGGGCTCGGCGCCGGCCATAGCCAGGGCGGCGCGCTCGAGTGCCGCCGCCTGGCGGGGGCGTGAGTAGTCGGCGAAGACTTCGTCGAGGTGCGGGCCGGTGATGCGGATCGGGCCGACGCGACGGCCCCTGACCGTCAGCGACATGTAGTGCTCGAAGCGGTCCAGGGTGGCGACGACGTGAGGTCCGGGACGGTCGCCCCATTCCGCGGTGATCGGAGCGATGGCGGACTGTGATCCGGCGGTGGACGCGAGAGTGGAGGCGTTTTGGACCAGGGAGAGCCGCACCTGGGTAGGCAGGCGGGCCAGCAGCTGGGTCATGCCGTGGACGTGCACCTTGTACTTGCGGAAGTCCTCGAACATGCTGGCGATCGTCTCCGCGGCCGCGCCGGTCAAGGTGATCAGCTCGTCGAAGTACGGGCGGAACGGCAGCCGTTGGGCTTCCGGGGTGTCGCGGCGAGAACGCACGGCGCGCAGCAGGTCGCGGGCGAGCAGTGCGGTGACCAGCCGGTCGGTGGGTCCGTTGCCGCCCGGGCACACCCACACGATCATCTTCGAGTCCATCGCGGCGCGGATGTTGTAGCGGCCGGCGCCCTGGCCGAGGAACGCGCGGGTGACGGGGTTGGCGGCGAGGCGGGCGATCGGGTTGAGGACCACGGCGAAAGAGTCCGGTGGCAGGGTAGGGAACACCGTTTGCCACCAGGAGAGCGTCTCGTCGTCCAGGCGCTCCTGAACGCCGGCGAGCGCCGCAGCGCGAAAGACCGGGTCGGTGAGCAGCGCCCGCACGTGGAAGACCGTGGCCTGGTCTTCGGACCGCCCGGCCTGACAGGCGGCTTCGTTGACGGCCACCAGCACTGTCAGGGAGGCGGTGAGGATGGTCAGCGCGCGGGGTGCGCTGGCGTCGTCCCAGCCCAGTGCGGCCGCGTAGGCGTCCGCGGTGGCCTCGACGACCTCGTGCGCCACCTGGCCCTGGTGCATGCCGAGCGGATTCCATGAACCGATCTGCGGAGCAGGCCCATGGGCATTGAGGTCGAAGAGCGCGATCCGGTCCATCAGGGCGTCGTGGGCCAGGAACGGCAGAGCGCGGGGCCAGGAGTCGCGGTGCGGGTCCACGAACATGAGCCCGCCACCGGCATGAGCCCAGCCGATCGCCTGCGCGAGGGCGCGTTCGGTCTTGCCGCCGCCCGCCTTGCCCACGCCGACCTCGAAAAGCGTCTCCTTCGCATAGCTGGCGACAAGACGACGGCGGCCGTCGGGGCTACGGTAGATGCCCTGCAGCAGCACATGGGGGTTCTGGAACTCGAAGGTCGGCAAGTCCCCGGCGAGCAGCGGCAGCCGGCAGTGCACCGTAGGCGGCTTGAGCAGGCCGGTCAGCTCCTGAAGGCGTACCCAGTTCGCGCGGGGCGGCTGGCAGTGACCCAACGTCCAGCGGCGCTCGAAGCCGCGTCGGCTGGGCCAGCGGTCCGCCCCGAACCGCCACGGGCCGATCCGCCCTCCGCGCATCGCCCACCGGGAGCCGCCGCCGAACACGTCGAAGGCGGCCTGAAGCTGGGAGAGCCGGGCCTCGGCGCGTCCTTCCGTGTTCGACGCGCACAGCGCCAGCAGCTGCACGCGCACCAAGTGGTCGTTATCGGCGAGCTTGCCCAGAGCCTCCGCAGGGTCCACCCGGCGGGGAACGGGCGGCATGACCAGACGGCGCCCGCCCCCGCCCTGCTTGCCGCCAACCAACTGCTTGAGATGCCAGGCCACTGAGTCCTCGATGCCGGTGGCGTCCTGACGCACCCACCGAGCCGCCCGCTGGGCCTCGCGGCGTTCCCTGCGGCGAGCGTCCGACATCAGTTGCAGACGGCGGGCCCGCAGCGCCCACTTGGGGGCGCGCTGGATGTCGAGCCGGATCTCGGCCAGGTCACCCAGTTCCGCCCGCAGATCGCAGACTGCGTCGACCAGTGGCTGCAGCGGATCGGGGTCCAGCGGAACGTCCCGCAGCGGGGCGATGGGCTTGCCGCGCAAGACGAACTCTGCCCGCACCACATGCTTACGCGGATTGTCGACGAGGGGACGGGCCCGCTGCACAGTGACGGCCGGCCCGAAGGGCGTGATCGACAACAGGCGTTCTCCACCCGCGGGACCTTCGATCCGGTAGCGCAACGGGCTCGACCCGTCGGCGCGCAGCCGGATCTGTACCGCCTTCGACCTTCGCGGCGCCCACCACGGCATGCTCGTCGAGGCCCGGGCAAGCTGAACCCCACGGCGGAAGATCTCCTCCAGGCCAGGGTCGAAGTGCTGGGCCGGCACGAGCTCCAGCGCCATCCGCTCGGCGGAAGCCTTGGCTGCGAGCCGACGAACCACCAGCTCGCCCACACACCAGCACGCGGCGATGGTCAGGGCGAGCAGGTACCAGTGGTCGTAGAGCCAGGCGGCGGCGTCGACCAGGCCAGTGACCAGGCCGAGTACCTGTCCAGCGGCCGTCTCATCGGCCCGGTCGGTCAGGTACGGGGCTGTGGAGTCCACGTTGCTGCTCCGTTCTTGACAGTGCGGGTGAAGAACCAGTCGGTGATGAGCAGGTCGGTGAAGGTGCCGCCGCGGTCCATGCCGGCCCACACCAGATGGACCATCGCCCTGCTCGGGCTGCCGTCGCGGCGGGCGACCGCGGCCTGGATGCGAAACCGCCCGGTGGAGAACGCCGGAGCCAGCGCCTGGCCCGGGTCACCGAAGACCGTGGGCCACTTTGCTCGGCCGACTCCGGTGGCGTCCGCGCGCAGCAGCGCGCGACCGGCGCTGAGTAATTCCCGCTCGTCGTCGGCCAGAAGGTCGGCCGGCCATGCGGCCTCCAGCGACCGTTGGACGGCCCGGTCGCCGGCCACGCCCTCGCCATGCGGCGCAAGAGCGGATGCGAGGACCGACAGCGTCGATGCGGCGAGTTTCTTGGAGGGCGTCGTGGCGACGGCCGGCTTGCTGAGGGGAGGCGCAGTAGCCGCCACTGACGGATCCCTGGTCGCGTACGTGGGCGACAACGTCGCCGGTGCCGGCGGCTTTGAACTGTGTGGCACGCCCAGCACAGCGACGCCGGTGACGGCGAGCATGCCGGTGCTCAGCAACAGCAGACGCGGTGAGCGCGGGGTCCTGGTCACAGCAGCCGTGCTCCCCCCGCATAGCCGGACATTGCGCTCACTGCGTCCAGTCGGACGACGGTGCCCGGCCGGGCAGCGTTGATCATTTGACCGCCGCCGGTGTACATGCCGACGTGGTAGATCGTGGAATCGCGTCCGGGGGCGTAGGCGTAGAAGACGAGGTCGCCGGGCTTGAGGGCGCTGGTACCGAGGCTTGCGGGGATGCGCCGGCCGACACCGGCCTGCGCGGCTGCGGTGCGTGGCAGGCTGATGCCAGCCTTGGCGTACGCGTACGTGGTCAGCCCTGAACAGTCAAAACCCTTGATGTTCGCGCCGCTCTTCCCGCTGGGCGAGCAGCAGACGCCGTACGACTTGCCGCGGGTGTTGCCGCCGCCCCAGGAGTAGGGCACACCTCGCTGGGAGAATGCCGCCTCGATGACGTGGCGGACGGTGCCGGACACGTTCTTCAGGTCCGGGCTCTTGGCGGCCGCCGTGTACTGGTCGATCCAGCCCAGCACGTTGGAGACGTATGCACTGGAGTGGTTGTACTGCAGGATCGCGGCCCCCAGCTGGGAGCGCTTGCTCAGGTTGCGGCCGCCTCCACACAGGTAGACGGCGGCGCCGAGCGCGGCGTCGTCGGCGTTGTGCGGGTCGGCTCTCTTGTCACCGTTCGCATCCTCGCCGATGCCTTCCCAGGTAGAAGGCAGGAACTGGAAGGGGCCGACGGCGCGCTCGCCGGTGGCGGTGCCGTCCCACTTGCCGCCGTCGGTGTCGGGCACGGTGGTGGTGTTGCCGCCGGCCCCGGAACCGTTGAGGAGCACTCCGTAGATCTTCGGGCGGATGTCTCCGTTTGCGGTGATGGTGTGGCCGATGACGTGGTTGGACTCGACCTTGGCGATTCCGGCGAGGATCGGCCAGCGCATGCCCTTGCACTTCGGCACGTACTTCCGGACCTGCCAGGCGGCCTTCTTGTAAGCGGTCAGCATGCGCGGGGGGATGTCGGCGGCCGTGCCGCCATCGGCGATCCCGCCGTCGCCCTGTCGGCCGGTCTGCAGGGCAACGATCGCGTTGATGGCGCCCGTGACCGGCGCCGCGCAGCACACGGCACTGAACAGCAGCACGAGAGTCACGCACCCCCACCGTCCGAGACGGCGCCGGGACCTTGTCATTGCTCGTCCTCGTCCCAGGGATATACCGGCCGGTTGCGCTGTTGGCGCAGCCGTTCGGCGTCAGCTGCCGTACGCCGGGTCAGCGCTTCCCACCGGGCTTGCGCCTCCCCGCGTGTTGCCGACGAGCTGGCATCAGAAGGGCCGGGCCGGTTGCCGGTCGGCGATGCGCTGGTTCCTTGCATGCGCCTGGCGAGATCGGGGTCGACCTGGGCGACGTTTTGGATGGTCTCGCGTCGCAGTTCCGCCGGATCGTTGAGCAGCCGCTGGAAGCGGTCCGAGGACGGCCCGGGCGCGGCCGACCGACTGACGGGAGGGCCACCGGCTGCGCTGGCGCGTGCTGTAGGCCTGCGGCCGCCGGCTGGACGGCCCCGTCCTGCGGTGTCCGCGCTGGTGGGGCGCTGTGTGGGTTCCGTTGCAGCGGCTGGGGCCGCTGCTGTCCGGGTGGGCAGGCGCCGGCTGACGAAGGGGCCGGGACCGCCGCGGTCGTCGGTGTGCTCTCGCAGGACGTTGGAGACGTGCCGTCCGGTGTCGGCCCAGGCACGGGCGTCCGCGCGGACGGTGTTGCCCCATACCTGCACCTGCTGGCGGGCGTCCTGGGTGTAGCGCGAGCCCCCGGCGCGGGCACGCTGGATGGTGGCCGGCAGACCGACGCTCGCCCCGTAGGCGGCCCGCCCGCTGCGGTGTGCGATGCGGTAGCCGCGGAAGCGGACCAGCCGGTTGTGGGCGCGTGTCGACAGCAGGGTGCGGTCGGTGTTCTGGTCGTGCAGCACCTGCCCCGAGCGGCGGTCGACGACCTGGCCGTTCTCGTCGCGGTAGCGGTCGGGCGGACCCCCAGGCCTGCGTGGCCCCCCACCACCCGAACCGCCCGGTTCACCATCAAAGGCGCCACCGGCGCCCGGATCCCCGCCAGCGGTGGGCTTGCGCCACCTTTCCAACTGTTCCCGGTCCGGCCGACGCCCGATCAGCAGCCAGTGCCCGCCTCTCAAACCGAGTCGCGCCCCCAGGCCGCCCACGGCTGCCGCCGCGGTCAGCGGTGCGAGACCGCGCCCTGCCTCAGCGGTGGCATCCCCGAGCATCCTGCCGGTGTCCACCGACATGCCCGCCCCGTCGAACAGGGAAGTGAGCGCGCCCATCAGGCGCTGCCGGGTGCCGAGCATCCCGAACCGGCCGCCGCCCGTAAAAATCCGCAGGCCGCCGCTGTATCCGCCGCGCGCGGTGGGGGAGTTCATGGCGAGGGCTGCGCCGAGTCCGCTGGTGTCACCGGGCAGGTGGGTGCCGCCGACCTTGGCGTAGCGCATCCGCATGGCCATGCGCTGACCGAAGGATGTGATGGCGGTCAGTAGGCGGCGGTGCCCGGCGGCGCCTGCGATGGCGAGGACGTCGATGAGCAGGATCCGTTCCACCATCAACTGGGGGCCGTTGGTGATGGTGGCGTCGACGGCGATCCCGAAGAACGGGATGAAGGCGCAGATCCCGACCACAGTCAGGATCGCGACGCCCCACAGGGACAGCCACTTCCACACCGACTGCCGGGCGGGCCCGGGCAGCATGCCCGCGACGAAGGTGACGCCGCCGACGGCCGCCGCTGCAGCGCAGATGCCCTGGGTGCCGAGCAGAACGATGGCGCTGGAGAGCAGCATGCCGCAGATGAACAGGGTGGCGATCAGCAGCAGGAAGGCGCCGCCGAGTCGCCACCAGGTGGGCTTCTCTGCATAGGCGGCACACGACTTGCCGACCGGGCCGGCTTTGTCGAGGTCGGCGAGGAAGGCCGTGAACTGCTGGTCCCCTTCGCTCAGCAGGGGGCTGTCGGTGTCCAGTAGCTCACCGCCGGGGGTGAGGGAGGGCAGCTTGTCGCTGCCCTGGCCGGTGTGCTCGCGGATGCAGTACTTCCTCATCGGCTTCGCCAGCAGGCTGCAGGCCTTCTCAGCGTCTTTCTGTGCCTTGCCACCTGGTTTGTAGCCGCCGGTGACCCATTTGAGGTGGATGGCATAGGCCTGGCGGTCGGATGGTTTCGCGGGGTCGAGGGTGCGCCCGTACTGCAGCAGCATGTAGGGCTTGACGATCAGTGCGTTGGTGATCGAGTCCTGGATGGGGCGGGCCACCTCGGCGGCGGAGACGGGGCCCTCGCCTTCACGTTGCAGGCACTTGAGCTCGGCGTTGCCGGCCATGCCGGCGCACGGATCGTAGCTGGAGAGCTTGCCGCCCCAGTCGTAGGAGTTGACGCTCTGCTGGGCGACCTCGGCGGCCACCTGCTGGGACTGGCCCAAAGGGCCGTCCTGGCCGAGGAGGGTGTCGGGGCGGATGAGGGCCGAGGCGGCGATGGCCCCGATGAGCAGGGTGAGGAAGATTTCGCCCAGACCGCGGCCGACCCGCCCGCGCACGATCATGAATCCCGCGAAGACGAACGCCCAGGCCAGTAGCAGACCCTTCAGCCCCAGGGCGTCGACCACCACGTTGTTGTAGGAGTCGGCGACCTTCTGCGCCGGGCGGGCGAGGATCTTCAGCAGCGGGAACCGGAAGGCCACCTCGATGGACCACCCCGCCAAGCCGACCAGCAGCCGTATCAGGGTGAACAGCCCCGACAAGGCGAAAGCGAGGGCCTGGCCCTTGAAGTCGACGATGGAGCCACCTGAGGCGTTCAGCTCGTAGCCGTTGATCGGTACGCCCTCGGACGAGGAGATGTTCAGCGGCGCGAGCAGGTCTCCGGTCTCACTGCTGCTGCCACTCGCCGCATATACGACCTGGCTGTTCACCATGACGAACACGCTGGTGAGCAGCAGGACGAAGCCCGCCGGGCGGAGCGTGCCGCGGTTTGGACGGAACATCTCAGGCCCGTCCTTGCCTGGTAGGTGTGCGGCGTCGCCAGATCGCGAGCGCGCCTACCGCTGTCGCGGCCGGCAGCAGCTTCCATGCGGCGGCGTCTCTGCCGGACTGGGCGCTCGTGGCGTGGCGGCCGCGCTCGCAGTACGCCTTGGCCGGAGGTGCTGTCCGATCGCACGCGTCTGTGGGCGCCTTGGCGGCGTCGGCGGCGAAGGCTTGTCCGGTGCGTGGCCACCAGGCCGTGGGCAGGCTCACCCCGAGCGCCAGGAGGAGCACGGCGACGGAGGCGGCGATCGCCGTGAGAGCGCTCGCGGCTGTGGCGAGGCGCTGGGAACGGCTGGGTGCGAAAGAGGTCATCGAAGTTCCTTGGGACGGTCGTCCGTGGCTGCGTCGGCGAGCGGCGTGGATGCGGGCGCGGTGGTGCAAGGCACTGGTGTGGTGGTGCGGGGCACTGGTGTGGTGGTGCGGCGTCCGGGTGTGGTGGTGATGGAGGAGGAGATCCGCTCGATGCGGGGGATGACGACCTTGATGCGGCCGGTGTTCTGCCGTGGGCATGCGATGAGGAACTCGCCTTCGCGGCCGCGTTGTCCGACGGGGGACAGGCCGGTGGTCACCAGCTGCAGCAGCTCGGGGTCGTTCGGGTCGAGGCCGAGGAACTCCAGTCCCCGGCGGGCGCGTTCGCGGTCCGCGGTGCGGGCGAGCGCGCGGTAGGCCATCAGCCCGCGGTCGGGGCCGAGTTCCTCGGCGTCGTGCGACCCGGCGAGGAGGCCGGCGCCGTGCTTGCGGCCGTCGTGGAGGATCTCGTGGACCAGGGCGGTGCCCTCGGCCGAAGAGGTCAGCCAGTACAGCTCGTCCAGCACCACGGCGGTGAACCGCTCCGGGTCCTCGAACGCGGTCTGCCGGGCGATGGCCGCGATCAGGTAGAGGACCGCGCGGCCGATCAGGGCTTCCAGCGGCTGCTGGTGCAGGACTTCGGGCTTGTCGAATGCAGCTTTCGGCGGCAGCTTCAGACCGGTCGTCGTGATCACGATCATGTCCAAGGCGCTGGAGGCGTCCAGCTGCACGGGCGGCAGAGTGGGGTCGAACACCATCGCGGCAAGCGGGTTGCTGGCCACCACGCGGATGAGTCCGGCGAGGGTGGCGGCCACGTCCTGCCGTTTACTCACCTGCGCCTCGGCCATCTCGTCGAGGACCTGAAGGACGCGGTGCAAGGAGGGGGCGTCACCGGCGGCGGCCCGCTCGACGGCATGGTGCAGGACCTCTCCGTTGCTGCTCATCGGGCCGATACCGAGCTGGAGCGTGAGGTAGGACAGGGCATAGTGGCGGCCCTCGGGGCCGTCGAACATGCGCAGCGGGTCGATGGACACCTCCGCTTGGGCGGCGTCGATGATCTGGCAGCGGCCCGCGGCCGCGGTGCGGGCGAAGGTTGCCCACTCCCGGACAGGGGTGCGGTCGATGCAGATCGCGACCCCGCCGCGCGCCCACACCGCCTCGGAGATCAGTTTTTCCAGGACGCTCTTGCCCGCGCCGAGATCGCCGATGATCCCCATGGAAGCGGAGGCGTCCTGCTTCGGCGCATCCGCCACATTGATCATCACAGGGCGGGTGGTGCCGCAGTCCAGGTCGATGCCCAGGAACATGCCGTTCGGGTCGCCGACCTCCGCAGCCGTGAAGGCCCCGCCCAACGCCCAGTCCTCGCTGACCTGATGCTGGGTGAACTCCCGCACCCCACCGGGCCGCGCGGTGCCGGGCAGTCCGAGGGTGAACAAGGCCTCCTGCAGCCCGGCCGGACGCACCGCCCGGTAGTCGGCGCCGCCGAGCAGGGCGGCCAGGGCCCGGGCGCGGGCGTCGCAGACGGCGGCGGTCGGCCCCCACACGGTCAAGGCCGTCACCGACTGGACCTCCACCTCCACGCTGGTGCGCGACAGGCGTGCATCCAGCTCGCCCAGGTCGCGGGCGGCATCGGTCAGCGAGGCCGGCATGCCGGTGGGGCGGGCGTCGTACTGGTCGGCCTGGTCGACCAGTTCGTTCTTCTTGCGCCGCACCTGATCCCGGGCCTTGTCGGCCGGCACCAGGGTGAGGTCGACGGCGTAGTCGACGGGGAAGTCCAGGGTCTCCAGCTGCGCGAACAGATCGGCGGCGTCCTGGCTCACGGCAGGCGGGCACTCGGCCAGCGCCAGCTGCGCCTGATATCCCACCCCGGTGTCGGACTCCACCTGCAGCCACCGCCGCTGCAGCGGCGACGACGTCTTCAGCCGCCACCACGCCGTGCGCCCCGACCGGCCGATCCGGTCCGCGCCCGCCAGGTCCTCGGCGTCGTCGAGCGCGGGATCGATGCCGCCTTCCTGCAGGCGGACCTGGCCAAGGTCGGCGTAACTGGGGGAGTGCAGCGTCCCCGCCCTCAGCTGCCCGCCGTACAGGGCGCTGGTCTCGGCCTCGGTGAGCAGCGGCTCGTCCAGGCCGCGGTGCAGGGCGTGCTGGATCATCCACACGATCTCCGCCGGGCGGGCCGGGCGGAAGGCGACGCCGCCGGCGAGCGCGGCTTCCACCCGCAAGGCCTGCTCGCGGTAGGAGGTCACCTCGCGGCGCGCCACGGGAGCGGCACGCATGCCCAGCATCGGCGCGACGTCCGCCCACATCGCGCCGAGCGACGCGGTCACCTGCCCGCCGGCGGCGTCGTTGTGCAGCGGCACCGCCAGCCAGAGCGTGCGGCGGTGCATCTCCTGCTCGCCCAGCAAGTCCACAGTGGCCTCGACGTTCTCCACCCACGGGTGCGTACTGCCGGGGGGCTGATCGCCGGGCTCGATCCCCTCGATCATGCGCAGGGCGATCTCGCCCGGGTCGACCTGTGCGCACAGCCCGAACAGGCGCGGCGCCCCCGTCAGGGAACGGATCAAGTGCGTGATCTTCGCGAGCTGCTCGTCGCGGACCGAGGCCGGGACGTAGGTGCCCTGGACGGTCTCCTCGCGGCGGCCGCGCGCATCCGGTCCGGGGTGCAACCGGTAGAGCGCCCACACGCTGCCGTGCGTCGACCAGACGAGGTGTCCCGCGATGTGACGGATCGGCACCCTCACCGTGCACCCCCCGCCGGTTCGGCGAGGGCGAGCAACTGCTGGACGCCCGACACCGGCCCCACCGACAGCGGGCGCGCCTGCGGCGCCGGGCGCGGTCGCGCGGACGGACGGGCCGCCGGGCCCCGGTGCGCCGTGCGGTCGGCTGCAGGCTGGTCGAAGCGGGGCGTGGCCATGACCGCGACAGCGGGAGCAGCTTCCTCGAGGGTGAAACCGCCGAGCAGCGGACGGGACATGCGATCCCGCGCGGCCCTGCCGCCCATCCGGCCGCCCTGCGGCTGCCAGGCGAGCAGCACCCAGCCCAGCGCAGCCTGCAACGGGGCGCGACCCTTGATCTTCGGCTGGCGTACGGCCCAGACCGTCAGGACCCAGGCCACGACCGGCACCGGGCCCATCCACGACCACCAGCTGATCGTCTTGACCAGCAGGAACCCGCCGCCGACAGCGACCGCGATCTGCGCCGGGGTGTAGGGGCCGAGCGGGATCTTCCAGTCGGCGACCTTCCCCAGCACCCACGGGTGGCGGCGAGCGGAGGTGTAGAAGCGGCCCACCCGCCCAGCGGCCGCGGCGCTCACAGCCGGCCTCCCGCGCCGTCAAAGTGCACCCGGGCGAGCGGACCGGGTCCGCGCACGATGCCGGGCACGGCGGGAGCGCCCTTGGACGGGTTCTTCACCTCGTTGGTGAACCTGTCCGCCAGGTCGTTGCGACTGTTGTACAGCCCCAGCGCGACGATCATCAGAAGCAGGGCGCCGATCCCGGCCTTCAGGCTGAACCTCTGGATCATGATGACGACGACCAGGCTGACCAGACCGGCCTGGAGTCCCTTGGTTGCCCACTGCTTGAACATGTCGATCCACGAATCGCCAAGGTCACTGAGCTGCCCGGCGAGCGTCAGGCTGTGCACCGTATTCACCGGCCACCCCCGTCCCTCACGGTTGCGGACTCAAGCGCCGCGACTTCCCACCGGCCAGAGCGGGCCTTGAGTTCGATGTCGTACGCCAGCGGCCAACGCCCCGCGTCATCCCGGGCTTCGACCTGGACCCGGACGCTGACCCTCGTGCCGCCAGCCGGCACCTGCCCGGCGGCCGCGGCCTCCTCAGCGCCCCACACCTCCTGGACGGTGACCGTGGTGTAGGGGGCGGGAGAGATGGGCGACAGCTTCACCCCGGGTGCGAGGTAGCGGCTCACCTCCCCGGCCCCCGTCAGGTACGCGCCGAGGAACTCACCGACTGCAGAAGACAGATCGCCGTCGGACGGCACGCTCACGCCGTACGGCGACTTGCCCACCGCAGCGCGCGCCGGGCCGGCCACCGCGCCGGGGGCGCCGGTCACGGCGAATGAGGCGCCACTCTCACCGGCGGTCACGGGGACGACGAAGTACCGCAGCCGTCCGTCCGCGTACTGCGCAGCCACGGTCACCTCCCACTCGCCGTCCTCGCGCTGCGCACTGCGCACGGCGGTCACGGCCGCCGGCTTCGGCTGCGCACTGGCGACCGGATCCGGCAGATCGACGTCCGGCGCGAGGGAGTGCGCAAGCCGCGCCTGCGCACTGTTCGCGTCGTCGGCGCTGCTGCGCAACCACGCGCCGACGAACACCTGCGCATAGCCCGCAGGGTCGGCCACGGCGGCCGCGCTGCGCACGGCGGTCGGCTTGTCCGAGGGGGCGGGCGCGATGGTGGTCGGGCCGGACAGCACCGCGACGCCCAGGGCGACGGGGCCGGCCGCGATCGCGGTGAACAGGGCCAGGCGCGACAGGCGGACGCGCCGCCTCATCTTCTCCAGCCGGGCGCCTGCGGCCATCGGGGCAGCCGCGTCGCTCTGTGCGGCCTGCTTGCCAGGGAACATGGTCAAACTCCCAGGTCAGTACGTGTAATTGCTGACCTTGAGAAAACCTGCCGACCCCGACCCAACCCCCGACCACGAGACCCCGACCACGGTCACGATAGGGATACGAAGCCCATGGTTGGGGTCATGGTTGGCCCAACCACGGGGCCGACCATGGGCCTGACGGGGGCGGGCGGTGCTCATCGCGTCACCCCCGACGGCGCCCCGCCGACGGCTGCGCTCACACCCGCTTGCCACACCGCCACCGGTGCCGTACGCGAGAGCGCAGAAGACCACCCGCCGCCCCGTGGAGGCGGCCTGCGCATCGGGACACCCGGCTGGGCACAAGAGGACATCGCCTTCCAGGTCCCGTAATGCGCACCCGCTGTACGCAACCCGACTGCGCACGCCCCTCGCTCGACTGCGCAGCCCGACTGCACAACGCCCAGCCGAGACTGCGCAATCGGGCTGCACAGCCAGTGCGCACCGTGCCCGGGAGGCGTGGTTGGCCCCGACCATGAGCCCGACCACGCCAGCCCCGTGCGCATGTTCCCGGATCGTGACCGGTGGTCGGGGGCTGTGGCCGTCAGCCTGGTCGGGGGCGCCGGGTGAGCTGACCGAATGGAACTCGCTCACGTCACCTCACACAGCGGCACCGGCTACCTCGCTCCCGCACGTCTGCTCCAGAGCATCGGCGGCCGCGCGCATATGGTGTGCGAGGAAGCAGGATGAGCCGCTTCGGGGCGGGGATCCGCCGTGGGGTGATGGCGGCGGACCAGTTCACCCAGATCGCCAACGGCCTGTTCCGCGAACCCAAGATCTCCTTCAAGGCGAAGGGAATCTTCGGCTACATCAGCACCCATCGCGTCGGCTGGCACGTGACGGTCGCCGACCTCGTGCGCGCCGGACCCGACGGACGCGACGCCGTACGCGGCGGCCTGAGCGAACTGCAGCTGCACGGCTACCTCATCCGCGAACAGCTGAGGCACGACGACGGGACGCTCGGCGAGATCGTGTACTCGATCACGGACCGTCCCGCTCCCGTCGACGCCGACCTTGCCCCGGCGGTTGGTTCGGCGTTCGCCTCCGCGCCATCGGGTGAGGCGCTGCCCGGCTTCGGGACGGGGATCCGCCGTGGGGTGATGGCCGCGGACCAGTTCACCCAGATCGCCAACGGCCTGTTCCGCAACCCACGGCTCTCCTTCAAAGCGAAGGGAATGTTCGGGCTCATCAGCACGCACCAGGACGGCTGGCGGATGAGCGTCACGGACCTGGCGCGCCGCAGCCGCGACGGCGAGGCGGCCGTCAAGACCGGCCTCAAGGAGCTGGAGGTGCACGGCTTCCTCCTCCGGGAACGCGAGCGCCACCCTGACGGCACCCTAGGCGCGGCCGCGTACTTCATCACCGACCTGCCCAGCCTGCAAAACAGCAGCTCGCAACCGATGTCGGGTTTTCCACCGGTGGATAAGCCGACGTCGGTTAATCGCCCCACTAAGAACACCAACAGAAAGAAGACCAACAAGCAGAAGACCAGCACCGTCCCTCCCTGCGACCGCAGTGACGTCGCGCGCACACCCGAAGGGACGGACCAGTCCGACGCACCAGTGTCCCCGCCGGCTGCACTCCCGGCGGATGAGATACATCCGGGTATCCAACTGCTGCTCGAGATCGGAGCGAGTCGTCCGGACCTCCTGCTGACCGGGAAGGTGCTGACCGATCAGGGTCGCGTGGCCACTGTGATGCTGGAGTCTGGCTGGAGCAGCGAGCAGCTGCGCCACGTCATCACCGACCGGCCGCTGCCGCAGCCGGTGCGCACCACGGTCGGTGCGATCATCGCCGCCCGCCTGCGGGCCGCTCAGACCTACCCGCCGCCCGCGACGCTGGACAGCCGTCACCACCGCGGCGATGTGACGGACGACGAGTCACCAGGGTGGCCGCTGGCCGAGCGTTCGTCCACGGCATCTGCCGCACGCACGGTGACCGAGGCCCTGACCTACCGGGCGCTCGTCGAATGCGCTGGCTGCGGCGCTCCGGCAACCGCCCCCGGAGAAGACCTCTGCCCGGCCTGCCTCGGGTGGCCGGTGTGCCGAACCTGCCCCGGACCGACGCCCCGGCGGGGCCACCCCGAGGGCGATGGCCGCTGCACCACCTGCGCCACCGCATCGACCAACCTGCTGGAAGGAAGCACACCATGAGTACTTACGCAACGCCGACGGCCGGGATCGCTCAGCAGCGTCGGCGGCTTCATGGTCGCCGGACAGTGCATCCAGCTCGGCCGCGGCTATGCCCATCAGGTTGTCACCGCCCACTTGGACGAAGAAACAATCAGGGTCTTCCACGGTCAGGAGCTGATCACTGCCGTCCCGCGTGTCGCCAGGAAGGAGGTGGTGGTCGCAAGTCCGGCGAACACAATCGTCGTAAGATCGTGTGATCGTCGAGTCAGGAAGGCTCGGACGCCTCCGCCGACGGCCACTTGGCCAGCCGGTCATGGGCTTCCTGCGCAATGACCGGCCACGGGTCGTTAACCAAACGCGCAACTGCCGAGCGCGGCGAGCGTGGATGGCCTGCAACGAGTCGCCGCACAGAGTCATGCGGATCGTCGACCAACCGTTCCAACAGCTCAGATGGGCAGTTGCGCTTGCTCGCCACCCGGTCCCGCACCCGCCAGTCGGAATCCTTGATCAGCTCGGCCAGAATCTCCGGCGGCACCATGCGGTTATGCGCAGCCCCAAAACGCATGTCGGGATGGTTGCGCACCAGGCCCCACCAGACTGTCAGCGGCAAGGTTGCCCACGCTGAGCGGTTGTACTCCGCCGGGTTCTCGCTCTGTCGCAGCCGGATGAACTCCTCCACGGAGGTGATCTCAGAGAAACGGTCCGTCATGGCAGACGGTAAGTCACGATGTCTAGGTCAGACGTCAAGCATCAACCGAGACCCGACAGGGAGTACAACGGTTTTCAAGACCGCCACATCTCAGTGCCGACTACGCTCCTGACTTGCTCGTTCATCGTTATTGCGCATCTCGCGAGCAGCACTCTGGCCAGAGGATGGCCAAGGACGCCGCCCGATGCCCCGCTCTCGTGATGAACAGTCTGCACCTGAGGCAGAGCAGGGTGTCGTGTGCCAGGCGCCGCACCCTGTTCGTTGGCGTTGTCACGCAGTTACTGAAATTGAATTCGTGATGCCGGCCCTGCGGGGCTATGCAGCGTCGCTCAACTCTCGGGGGTCGGATGCCATTCGCGGGTCATGTCCCCTCATCCCGGCCGGCCGTGGGGGCCCGCCTCGAGGGTTGCGCGAAGGACGGCCAGGACTGAGGCGATGCGGGCCAGGTCGTCGGGGGGAACCGCCGCGGTCAGTGAGATGAGCTCGCTTTCGATTATGGGGCGGGAAGCGGACAACTGCTTCTCACCCGCGGATGTGAGGCGGAGGACGGAGGAGCGGCGGTCCTGGGGGTGCGCGACCCGCAGGCACCAGCCCGCAGCCACCAGCCGGTCGACCGCTTTGCTGACGGCCCCCACGGTGATCGCCAGTTCGCCGACGATGTCGAGCACGCGGCACCCCGGCACGCGGTCGATGATCTCCAAGAGCTCGAACTGTCCCAGCCCCAGCCCTTGTTCGGCGCGCAACCGGGCGCTCACCGCGTTGTAGAGCCGAGTCTCGACGCGGACCAGATCGGTAAAGATCTGAGTGATGTGGCTCACATTAGCTCCAGTGGATTCCAGGGAATCATCTTCCTTGGAATCTGGTTGGGTCAGGCAGGTGGATTCCGAGGAATCCATCCTCGCACCCCGCCCCATGGAGGCCCCACATGTCCCGACAGCAGCGCGATGCCCTGGACGCCATACTCCGTTCCGCCCCTCGCAGCGACATTCGGCCCACTCCCGAGGAGCAGCGCAGCGGTTTCGCCGCAGCTGTCACCCGCCCCATGCCGGAGGGCGTGGTCACCCGCAGGACCGTCCTGGGCGGGCGGCCGACCCTGGAGCTGGAGCCGGCCGAAGCCTCCGGCCGCGGCCGACTGCTCTACCTGCACGGCGGCGGCTACATCATCGGCTCACCGGACACCCACGCAGGGCTGGTCGGTGAACTGGCCCGCCGCGCCGGGCTGCGCGCGACGTCGGTGGACTACCGGCTGGCGCCCGAGCACCCTTTCCCCGCGGCAGTCGACGACGGGCTCGCGGCCTACCGCGAACTGCTGGCGTCGGGCACGGACCCACGGAACCTCGTCATGGCCGGTGACTCCGCCGGTGGCGGATTGACCATTGCCACGCTGCTCGCCGCCCGGGAGGCCGGGCTGCCGCAACCAGCCGCCGTGGTCGTCTTCTCCCCCTGGGCCGACCTCACCCTCGCTGGAGGAAGCATCCGTTCCAAGGAGAGCGCCGACCCCATTTTCACGGAGGCCGACGTGCGCGCCTACGCCGATCTCTACGTCGGCGCAGGCGACAGGGCGCATCCCCTGGCCAGTCCGGTGTTCGCCGATCTCACCGGACTGCCCCCACTCCTCGTGCAGGTCGGGGCGAACGAGGTGCTCCTCGACGACGCGGTCCGGCTGGCCGGCCGCGCGGGCGCCGACGGCGTCGAGGTCACGCTCGAAGTCGGCCCCGGCCTCCCCCACGTCTTCCAACACCACTACGGGCGCCTCGACGAGGCGGACGCCGCACTCGACCGCGCCGCCCGCTTCCTCACCGCCCACCTGAGCACCGGGCGCCCGGGCGCCGACCATCTCGAACCGGTCCACTGACACCGACCGCGACGGCCTCCACGTGATGGATGTCGGCGACATCACGGGTTCAATTTCAGTAGACACTCACCCGGTGCGGCTCCCGGGGCGCGGGAACAGCGCACGTCAATTCAGTTTCGACTCCACTCCAGCAAGAACCGGGCCGACCGACCGGCCGGCCGGCAGACGGGCGGGGGCGGGCGGTTCGGCCTCGTAGGAGGCCGAACCGCCCGTATCCTTCGTGGTGTCCACGGCGTCACATAGCGGGCGCCAAACACTGGAGGCAATACCTCGTGCTCATTGCTCAGCGTCCGTCACTGACCGAAGAAGTCGTCGACGAGTTCCGCTCCCGGTTCGTCATCGAGCCGCTGGAGCCGGGCTTCGGCTACACCCTCGGCAACTCCCTGCGCCGTACGCTCCTCTCCTCGATCCCGGGTGCGGCGGTCACGTCCATCCGCATCGACGGTGTCCTGCACGAGTTCACCACCGTGCCGGGCGTCAAGGAGGACGTCACCGACCTGATCCTCAACATCAAGCAGCTGGTCGTGAGCAGCGAGCAGGACGAGCCGGTCGTGATGTACCTGCGCAAGCAGGGCCCGGGTGTGGTCACCGCCGCCGACATCGCGCCCCCGGCCGGTGTCGAGGTGCACAACCCCGACCTGGTCCTCGCCACGCTCAACGGCAAGGGCAAGCTGGAGATGGAGCTGACCGTCGAGCGCGGTCGCGGCTACGTCTCCGCCGTGCAGAACAAGCAGGTGGGCCAGGAGATCGGCCGTATCCCGGTCGACTCCATCTACAGCCCGGTGCTGAAGGTCACGTACAAGGTCGAGGCGACCCGTGTCGAGCAGCGCACCGACTTCGACAAGCTGATCGTCGACGTCGAGACCAAGCAGGCCATGCGTCCGCGTGACGCCATGGCGTCGGCTGGTAAGACCCTGGTCGAGCTGTTCGGTCTCGCCCGCGAGCTGAACATCGACGCCGAGGGCATCGACATGGGCCCGTCCCCCACGGACGCCGCCCTGGCCGCCGACCTCGCGCTGCCGATCGAGGAGCTGGAGCTCACCGTCCGCTCGTACAACTGTCTCAAGCGCGAGGGCGTCCACTCGGTGGGTGAGCTCCTGGCGCGCTCCGAGGCCGACCTGCTCGACATTCGCAACTTCGGTGCGAAGTCGATCGACGAGGTCAAGGCGAAGCTGGCCGGCCTGGGCCTTGGCCTCAAGGACAGCCCGCCCGGATTCGACCCAACCGCCGCTGCCCTCGACGCGGACGACAATGGGGACGCGGGTTTCGTGGAGACCGAGCAGTACTGAACGCTGCACCGGGTCGCGAGGGAGCCAGGAAGGCAGAGGAGCCGGGCGATGAGCACCGGCCGACCGACCGCTCCCTCTTTCACGAGAGTGGGTGCTCTGACAGGTCATGCACCTTGACGGGGCCCAACCGATGCTCGCGACAACCTGGGTCTTCAAGGTGAGCGGTGCGGCGGTGTCCGCGGACTCGTCAGGTGGCGACACGGCGAGTCCGTTCGCGCTGGCTGTCGACGGCGCTCACGGCCGATGAGTCGGGCATGGGGGCCGCCATTGCGGTGGAAGCCGGAACGATGATGCCCCCGGCCACAAGAACCGAGGCGACAGCCGCCGTGAGGCGGAAGCTCTCTCCCTTTGGGTGGGCGCCGTCGTGGGTGTTCATATTGAGAATCGGATTCTCTCCTTATTGATACTGAAGGTTTCTTTGATGTGTCGCGAGCATTCGGAGTAATGGCCCGTGGGCCAGTTAGAACCTCTGAGTGAGATGTCGGCATGACCTGCGGATTGGTGAGAGGGAGAGTCCCTGGAGGAGTTCCGTCTCGCCGTGCTGCCTCGTTTTCTTTCTGGTGAGACGGCGCTTCAAGTGGGTCGGATTCGGCACAGCATGGTCATGTTCCGGAAACTCGGTGCTTGACCTGGCCGGAGGCGGTGGTTGAATCCGCGGAAGTGCCGCCGAAAACCTCTGGTCGTGTGAAGTCTGGCTGGGTGGCGTGGCCGTTGGCTTTACCACCCGGCCGGACTGCGAACTCACTCGATGTGGCAGTCGCCTCTTGGCTGACGTCGCTGCCGTACCGTCGCTGGCCTGGACGTCACGGGACCCTGTACCCGGTTTGGACGAAGCCGGTACCAAACGTGTCACCGTGGGGGTCGACGAGGTTCACGACTGGCGAGGTGGGCATCGGTGCTGCTACCGCTACGGAAGCCGGAATGAAGATGCCGTCGGCCACAATGGCCGAGGCGGTCAGCTGACGGTGGCTGAGGACATGTCCCTTCACCCAGGTCGCCGGTGCGCTGGACGCCGCCCACGACGTAGGGCTGGTGCACAGGCTGAGCCAGAATCCAAGTTTCAGCAGCGCTGGGTTCCGTCCCGGCAATGCTGTCGAGTTACGGATCCGCGCTGTCGAGCACGATCTCAAACGGACGGCGTGACCGAGGACCACACGCCGAACCACTGCTCGGCGCCCCACTCCTCAAACCGTTGCACCTCGGCGAACCCCAGCTTCGCCGCGAGGCGCATCGAGCGGTTGTTGGCGGTCTGGGTGCAGAGCACGACCGGCTCGCCGGGAAGCGCGTCGGCGAACCAGTCGAGTGCCGCCGCGCACGCCTCGGCGGCGTACCCGCGTCCCCACGCCTCTGGCAGGAACAGGTAGCCGAGCTCGGCCTCCCCTGCATCCGGACGGACATGACTCCGATGCTCCGGGTCGCGCCGGTTGAGCTCGATGGTGCCGATCATCGCTCCGTCGAGCTCGATCACGAAAAGGCCGGGGCGTCGCCCGGGTACCTCGGGCACCGCGCGGTCGAGCTCATCACGCGGTCGAGGGCCACCGAGGTAGGTGCCCACCTCCGGCGAGGCGAACAGCTCGATGAACGCCGCACGGTCCCGGGCCTCGGACTCGCGGAGCACGAGCCGCTCGGTCCTGATCGGGGCAGGTGGCCAGGCTATGGATCCGAGCTCAGGCATGCCGGCCAACCTAACCAGCAGGCTCGACAGCGATCAAAACGCGTGGACCGATCAAGCCACCGGCCTGCGTGATCGCGACCCCCTCGGTCGCAGCCTCCACCGGATCGGCCTGCCACAGCGGCACTCACATCCCTTCCCCCGTGCTCACACGAAGCCGGATCGCGGCGGCGACCCAGACGGCCCGCCTGGCATGCGGGGGCACGCGCCCGTGCGGACGCTGGCCGCGGGCGGAAGGAGTGATCATGCTTGCCGGATTCCTCGCCAGGGCGGTCGCCGTGCTGCTCGGCCGGGAAGGACGGTCGCTGCACCTGAAGGCGGCCGGCGGCACGACGCTCGTTCTCGTGCTGGTGATGCTCGGCGGTCGGCCCCTGAACGCCAGGCCTCGGCGAGGTGCACCATGTGGTCGATGTGGCCTGGGCGACGTTGGTGACGGTGGTGTCGTCGTAGACGGAGTACCAGGAGCCGGAGGCGGGCTGGCAGTGGTCGGGCTTGTCCTGGACGTCCTTGCCGTCCCGGGCCAGCACGTCCTGGCGGGTCGTGCAGCCGTCCGGCTGGGTGGACCAGATGTCGAACTTGTCCCGGGCGTAGCCGTCCATCGCATGCGGGACGGCCACGGCGAGCGCGGCCAGCTCCGCGCGCGGCCGCCGTCGACGGCGGTGCCGGCGGCTCGGCAAGAGCGGGAGCGGCACAGATGCCGGTCAGGAGCAGGGCGGTTGCGGGCAGGCCAAAGTGAGCGCGCCACATGTACCCCTACCTCGCCCGTCCCGATACGAGGGAAGCCGCTCATGGCCGTGCCGTCGCTCAACGAGCAGAGCTGGATCCTTACGGGCAGCGCCAGCTGGACTACGGGTACTCGCCGCCGGTACCGGAACGCATCGAGTGGGGGTTCTGGCCGGTGTCGGCCCCGGAGCCGAGGTCCTCGGCGCCTTAGGATGGAGATCGCCACAGCATGGTTGGGGGAACGATGCATTCACCGGACAGCGCGCTCGTGCTCGGCCCTGGCGGGCTTGTTGGTACCGCCTGGATGGCCGGACTTGCCCACGGCCTGCGCGGCCTCGGCGTCGACCTGGGTGCGGCGGATCTGATCGTCGGCACTTCGGCCGGCGCGATCGTGGGTGCCGCGCTGGCCACCGGCCAGGACCTCGCACACTTCGCCGAACCCATCGGCAGCCACAGCGACGGTCCCCGGCCGCCGCAGGCCGACCCGCAGCGAATGGACGAGGTCTTCGCGGTCCTCGGCGCTGGTCTGCCACCGGTGGAGGCCCGCCGGCGGGTCGGGCGGATCGCCCTCGACACGGCCAATCCGGAGGCCGAGCAGGCCTTGGTCGCGGTGCGACGCCAGCTCATCGGGACAGATACCTGGCCGACCGAGCGTCGTCTGCTCATCCCTGCCGTGGAGACTGAAAGCGGCGAGCCGGTGGTCTGGGATCGCGGCAGCGGCGTCCCGCTGGCCGCTGCCGTGGCGGCCTCAAGCGCGTTCCCGGGCGCGGCTCCTCCCGTCTCGGTCGGCGGGCGCCACTACATCGACGGTGCGCTGCGGGCAGGCACCAACGTGGACCTGACGGCCGGCGCGCGTACGGTGGTTGTCGTGGAGCCGATGGTTCGTCAGGCTCCGGCGCAGGAAGTGCTAGTAGGACTCCGTTAGGTCTGTCTTGATCTTGGTGTGGGTCTGCTGGGCAGGGGTTGGTGGCAGGTGGTGCAGGTGCCGGTCCAGCAGTTCA
>NZ_JBIWPP010000065.1:0-23675 GCF_044768335.1 Streptomyces sp. NPDC101151
CAAGTTGTAGACCTTCCGCACACATCCCAACGTGCGCGACAGCTCAGCTGCCTGCGCACCAGTCGGATAGAAGCGGTACTTGAACGCCCGCTTCACGCGAGTGGTCACAACTCACAAACTATCAGGCCAGCTTGTGGGGTTGCACTAGACGCCGAATCGCCTGGCGGCGATTCGGCTTCCTCTGCCCTGCTCCGCAGGAGCTTCGTTTCCTCCCCCGGCTGAAGCCGGGGGTATCTACGAAGGAGATCGGATGACCGACCCGGCCATCACGGCGAACGGGCTGCGCAAGTCCTACGGCGACACGACCGTCCTCGACGGCGTCGACCTGTCCGTCCCGGAAGGAACGGTCTTCTCCCTGCTCGGCCCGAACGGCGCCGGCAAGACCACCGCCGTGAAGATCCTGTCCACCCTCATCTCCCCCGGCCCCGCCAGTGGCCAGATCCGTGTCGGCGGCCACGATCTCGCCGCCGACCCGCAGGCCGTGCGGGCCGCGATCGGTGTCACCGGGCAGTTCTCCGCCGTCGACGGCCTGATCACCGGCGAGGAGAACATGCTCCTCATGGCGGACCTGCACCACCTGTCCAGGCGCGAGGGGCGCCGCGCCGCCGCCGAACTCCTCGAGCGGTTCGACCTGGTGGAGGCCGCGAGGAAGCCTGCCTCCACCTACTCCGGCGGCATGAAGCGCCGCCTCGACATCGCCATGACCCTGGTCGGCAACCCGCGGATCATCTTCCTCGACGAGCCGACCACCGGCCTGGACCCCCGCTCCCGGCACAGCATGTGGCAGATCATCCGCGAGCTGGTCACGGGCGGCGTCACCGTCTTCCTCACCACCCAGTACCTGGAGGAGGCAGACGAACTCGCCGACCGTATCGCCGTGCTCAACGACGGGAGGATCGCCGCGGAGGGCACCGCCGAGGAGCTCAAGCGGCTCGTCCCGGGCGGACACGTCCGGCTCCGCTTCACCGACCCGGCCGCGTACCGGTCGGCCGCCTCCGCACTGGGCGAGGCCTCCCGCAACGACGAGGCGCTGGCACTGCAGCTCCCCAGCGGCGGCAGCCAGCGCGATCTGCGCGCCGTCCTCGACCGGCTGGACTCGGCCGGCATCGAGGCGGACGAGCTGACCGTGCACACCCCCGACCTCGACGACGTGTTCTTCGCCCTGACCGGCCCCGCCGGCGTCCCCGACCAGCCCAAGGAGGCTGTCCGATGAGCTCCTTCTCCCTGGCCGTACGCGACTCCTCCACGATGCTGCGCCGCAACCTCCTGCACGCGCGCCGCTACCCGTCCCTCACGCTGAACCTGCTGCTCACCCCGATCATGCTGCTGCTGTTGTTCGTCTACATCTTCGGTGACGTGATGAGCGCGGGCATCGGCGGCGGCGGTGCGGACCGCTCCGCGTACATCGCCTATATCGTCCCGGGCCTGTTGCTGATGACCATCGGCAGCACCACGATCGGGACCGCGGTGTCCGTCTCCAACGACATGACGGAGGGCATCATCGCCCGCTTCCGCACGCTGGCGATCCACCGCGGTTCCGTGCTCGTCGGGCATGTCATCGCCAGCGTGCTGCAGTCGATCGCCAGCGTGGTGCTCGTGGGCGCCGTCGCCGTGGCCATCGGGTTCAGGTCCACCGACGCCACGGTCCTGGAGTGGCTCGCGGCCCTCGGGCTGCTCGTGCTCTTCGCCACGGCGCTCACCTGGATCGCGGTCGGCATGGGCCTGATCAGCCCGAACGCCGAGGCCGCCGGCAACAACGCGATGCCGATGATCCTGCTGCCCCTGCTGTCCAGCGCCTTCATCCCCATCGACACGATGCCGGGCTGGTTCCAGCCGGTCGCCGAGTACCAGCCGTTCACCCCGGCCATCGAGACCCTGCGCGGCCTGCTGCTCGGCAGCGAGATCGGCAACAACGGATGGCTCGCCCTCGCCTGGTGCCTGGGCCTGACCGTGCTCGGCTACTACTGGTCGAAGGCGAAGTTCAACAGCGACCCGGCGTAGCCGGCATGAGAGCGCGGGCTGCTTGCTGCAGCTGCTCCGGCCCCGGGGCGGCGTACCCCGACACCGTGTCGGCGTACGCCGCCCGCCGGCGTTCTCGGCGCCATCCGCCGGGCCCCGCCGCGGACATCGCCGGCCGCGAGTCCTCCTGGTGGGTCCGCCCTCGGCGTCACGGCCGGCCACGGGCTTCAGCCCTGGCGAACTGCCAGTATGAGCACGTTCGGCTCGGTCCTCCTAGCCTGGAGATCTCATGCGTGCAGGCGTCGTGGTCGCCGCTCACCCCGGTGTGGAGGATCTCGCCGTGCGGGCCGAGGAATTGGGCTTGCACAGCTTCTGGGTCAACGACACCCCGATGGTCCACGGTGACCCCTTCGTCGCCTTGAGCCTGTGCGCGAAGGCCACCCGGCGCATCAAGCTCGGTATCGGCGTGACCTCGCCGGCGCTGCGCTCGGCCCCGGCCGCAGCGAGCGGGTTCGCCAGCCTCAACGCCCTGGCACCGGGCCGGATCATCTGCGGGGCCGGCACCGGAAACACCGCCCGGCGTACTCTCGGCATGCCGCCGACCACGGCGGCCGCGCTGGAGCGTTTCATCGCAGCCCTGCAGGATCTGTGTGCCGGGCGCCCGACCGCGTACCGCGAAGGTGACCGGGTCCGCGACATCCGGTTCCTGCACACCGGGGCGCACGTCAACACCACCGACCCGATCGAGTTCGTCGTGGCCGCGCTCGGGCCCAAGGCCGCCGCCGTCGCCGGCCGCCGCGGGGCGGGCC
This sequence comes from Streptomyces sp. NPDC101151, assembly GCF_044768335.1. Classification (NCBI taxonomy): domain Bacteria; kingdom Bacillati; phylum Actinomycetota; class Actinomycetes; order Kitasatosporales; family Streptomycetaceae; genus Streptomyces; species Streptomyces sp. NPDC101151. The sequence goes on from NZ_JBIWPP010000065.1 coordinate 2,769, forward strand.
TCATCTCCTTCGGCCTGCTCGACCCCGTCGCCTGGCACCGACTGCACGACGCCCGCCGCCGAGCCGTCCACGGCACGTCTAGCGACCCCGACTCCCCTGAGAACTCCTACGTGGTCACCTCGGTCCACCTGCTGCACGAGAACGAGGACCCCCACAGCGACGCGGCCCGGGACGCGACAGGTCACCTCGTCCTGTCGCTGCTGGACTTCGCTGCCGACACACCCGCGGTCGCGGAGCGACTCGGCCCCGACGAACGCGCGGCGGTGCGAGCGCTCCTGGACCGGCGTGGCACCACCGCCACCGCGCCGGACCGGTACACCAAGCTCTACCCCAACTACCTCGGACGCATCGCACCGCAGGACCGGGACCTGGTCCTGCCCTCGCTGATGAACACCCTGGCCCTCGTCGGCACCCGCGACGGTGTCCTCACCCGCATCACCGCCCTGGAACAGGCAGGTGTCGACGAACTCCTCATCCAACCGGTGACCGACCCGCCCGCCGAGATGGCCCAACTCGCCGAACTCCTCACCTGAACGCTCCGCGCGTCGGCCCCACGCCGCTACAGGGCAGGTCCCTGCCTGCAAGAGGGCCCGTGATTCCTGAACGTGGGAGCCGCGGGCCCCTGCTGTTGCGACGTCGATGCCGTGTTTGGGGAGTTGACTGGTTGCTGTTTGCGTCTCGCGAATCGGCTGGGTGGTTCGTCCTGACTGGCTTTGGCGAAGGTTCGGTGTGTGAAGCGGGCACTCCCTTTGCTGCTGTCAACAGATGACTACACTGCTGGTCAAGATCTGGCGGGCGTTCACTCCGGCGTGCAGGGCATGCGCTGTTCGGTGTGCCCGCGGGTGAGTGTGTGGTTACGGCAGGGGCGCACGGGGGGCCGGTTCGCGGCATCTGCCTGCGCCGGAGGGGGATCACGGGGTGAGTGAGACAGACGAGGCGCCTGCGGTGCCCGGTCGGCTGCGCCGGGCGCTGCCGCACAGCAGGCGCGGCCGGTTGTCGCTGATATCCGCGCTGGTGCTCGCGCTTGCGGGCACCGGGCTCGGCACGTGGGCGGCGGACACCTGGCCGTGGCCGAAGGATCGCTACTGCTGGGGCGCTTGGCAGGAGGACAGCGGCCCGGGCTTCCTCGGCGACGAGGCCTTCGGCGACGATGACGACGGGTCACGCACCGGCAAGGAGACGGCGCCCACCCGCGAGCGCCCGACCGGCAGGTGCGAGGTCGCCATCGCCAGCGACTACAAGAGCAGTTACGACGGCGACAAGGTCTCCACCGCCCAGCAGGTGTCCGTCGAGTACGGCCCGGTCCCCAAGGCCGCCGAGGCCCGGCTCGCAATGGTCCAGGACGGTTTCCTGGGCGGCGACATGGTCCCGCTCCCGGACGGTCTGCCGGGCACGGTGAACGGGCGCGGTGGCCTGCTGGTGCTCCCGAAGTCCTGCGATACGCAAGACGGCCGGCCGACCGTCGTCACCATGCACGCGTCCGGCACGTACACCAGCGGCCCCTCGTACACCCAGAACGATCCGGCCGACCTGGGCGGCGCCCGTCAGGCGGCGGTGCTGCTCGTCGCGGCGGCCAACCGTGGGATGGCGGCGGCCGGTTGCGCGCCGCACGAGCCGCTGAGGGTCAGCTCGCCGGTCTACGACCTGCCGGGCAAGCAGGAGCGCATCTTCAGTACCTCTGACGACGTCTGCGGCATCCGCGGCCTGCACCTCGACATGGAGGACATCGAGGTCCAGACCGGCGCGGTCACCCGCGACCTGCAGACGTGCAGCGTCCGTGGCGATCGCGACGGCGTGCCGTACCTGGAGCTGGCGATGGTCGCGCAGCCCCGGCTGGCCGCGGTGTTCGACGGCATCGCGGGCGAACGCCCCGCGGCCCGCGGCTGGCGCGGCACGGGCACCGTCGGCGAGAACCACGCGATCGTACGAGCCGACTGTGCCGGCCGGCCCGCCACCTTCCTGATGGGCGCCTCCACCGACCCCGGCCACCTCGCCGCCTTCGCCGACGCGGCCGCCGCCCGCCTGGGCTGCGCCCCCATCGCCCCCAAAGGAGCCGCCCGGTGAGCAGCACCGAGGACCAGCCGAACCGATACGAGCAGCCCCTGCCCGCAGAGCGGGAGCTGCTCAGCGAGCGGCGCCGGCGCCGGTGGCACTGGCGCAGACTGCTGCGCGGCCGGGTCCGGCCACTGCTGGCCGCAGGTCTCGCCGGGATGCTGCTCGGCGTCGGCGGCATGGCGTGGCAGGCGCAGGCCGGGCCGTTCGCGCCGGACGAGGTGTGCTGGGGCGCGCTGTCCCGCGACGACCTCACCGCGACATTCCGTGAGCCGGAGAACGTCAAGGCGGTCGAGGCGCCCGTGCTGCACGGTGGGCGCTCCATGGACGGCCCCACCGGCAGTTGCCAGCTGACGAACAGTGACGGCGACGGATGGGCGCTCACCGCCCGGGTGCACCGGCTGGACGACCGGGCCGGCGACGACGGCACGTGGGCTGATGAGTTCCTTTCCGCCCGCCTCACCCCGCTCGGCGGCGGCCTGCTGGGCATGGCCTCGGACAACCGCGCCTGGCTCGCCGTCCCGGACGGCTGCCTGGGCCGCCCCGGCGACTTCGACGGGCCGACCGTCGTGGACATCGCCCAGGGCAGCTGGATCAGCGACATGGAGCCGCCTACCAAGGAACGGGACTGGATGGCCCGCACGGTCGTGAAGCTCGTCAACAAGGTCAGCGCGGACCTGGGCTGCAGCGGCACGATCGCCGATCCGGTCGAACACCTACCGAAGGCCGCCCGCTACACCCGCACGGAGAAGCCGGACGCGCTGTGCGGCATCAAGGGACTGACCCTGGGCAAGAAGCGCAAGCCTGACCATTACCCCATGATCACCGACGGGCACGGCCCGGTGCGCACCTGCGACCGCAACATCACCGGCTCGCAGCCGAAGCAGCGCCTGATGACCGTCGAGGACCCGCGGCTGGCCGAGATCTTCACGAGGATGACGCTGGACGAGGGCGACCGGGTGCGCTCCGCCGTCGGCTACGGCGGCATCGGCCCCAACCTCGGTGTCTTCCGGGCCCGTTGCCAGGCCGGTGAGACGGTGTTCCTCGTACAGGCCAACGACGGCGGGATGAGCGCGGACCTGCGCACCCTATTCCCCCGCTACGTCGAGGCCGAGGCCGCCCGCCTCGGCTGCGGACCGCTGAAGCTGAAACTGCCACAGCCGGGCGGGAGCCGCTGACTCCCCCCCCGGCCGCCGTGCCGTCAGTTGCCGCAGATCCTGTCGGCAAGGGCGACGCGGTGGCGGGGCGACGGCGCTTCACCGTGCAAGCCGTACCGCAGGCCACACTGATGACGCCGAATTCCGCCGAGCAACACGCAATGAAAGGTTGGAAGTCGCACCCCCGCCCGATGCGCGACCTTGTTTCGGCCGAAGCAAGGTCGCCCAACCTCGGTTCGGCGAACCGAGGTTGGGGGTCGGGTACCTGGTCACGAACATGCCGTAGGTGCCTGAACAGTCCGCTGATATGTGTCGGGCACCGGTCCCTTGGGCCGCAGGACAAACATGCCTGACGGTCAGTCTGCACCCGGGATGACGGCCCGCCACGGCGAGCGCGTGCGGGGCGGTGCCGTACGCCGAGAGCGGGTGCGGGAACTCGGTCCCGGTGATCGCACGGTTGGTCCAGGCGGACGAGGACACCGTCCGCGATGTGATTCACCGCTTCAACGAGATCGGTCTCGCATGCCTCAACCCTCGGTGGGCGGGAGGCCGTCCCCGCCTGCTGAGCAGTGACGACGAGGACTTCGTCGTCCAGACGGCCACCACCCGCCCGACCGCGTTGGGCAAGCCCACCCACTGGTCAATCCGCAAACTCGCGGTCAGCGAGCGTCCGGACCGCACGTTCGCCTTCGACGAGTTCGGGCCGCGCGGTATCCGCCCCACCGCCGGCTCCTGCTGGCAGAAACAGGGCCGGCCCGACCGGCTGCCGGCCACCTACCGCCGCACCCACGGAATCACCTGCTTCCACGGCTGCTACTCGGTCGGCGACGACAAGCTGTGGGGTGTCAACCGGCGCCACAAGGGCATCGACCAGACCTGGGCCGCCCTGCGGTCGATCCGAGCTGGCCGTCCGGACGGTGCCCCGATCTACGTGATCCTCGACAACCTCTCCGCCCACCCGAACTGGAGAATCCGCAGGTGGGCCGTGAAGAACAAGGTGGAGCTGTGCTTCACACCCACCTACGCGTCCTGGGCCAACCCCATCGAGGCCCGCTTCGGGCCGTTGCGGCAGTTCACCCTGGCCAACTCGAACCATCCCAACCACACCGTCCAGACCCGGGTCCTGCACGCCTACCTGAGCTGGCGCAACAACAATGCCCGCCACCCCGACGTCCTGGCCGCCCGGCGCCGTGAACGTGCCCGCATCCGCAGTGAACGTCAGCAGCGCTGGGGCCGCCCACGTCCCGAAGCGGCGTGATCACGCGGGGAGGCACTCCAGTCGATGCCTGAGGTCACTCACTCATTCCGCCAACCGGAAGTGCACGATGGCGATGGTGTCGGTCGGCTCGATCTGGGGGTAGTGAAACCGCAGTCTGTCGTGAAGCCCGGCGAGATCACGGAAGCCGTCCGCTCGGGCGTCCGACTCGCTCAGCTGGGCAATCGTCTTAGCAGTGACCTGCGTGACGACACCCGGTAGTGCCACCTCGTCGTCCAACTCGAACACCAGGCTCACCGGGCCCGTCTCCACCGGGTCACGGAAACGTACCGTGGTCGTCTTCTGTTCGGCGCGTACTGCATCGAGATAGTCAGGATGGAAGTACAGGGTCTGAGTCGCCGTTGAGTGCTGCCATGAAGTGCGGTCGTCCATTCGGCGCACCCTAACGGAACGAGCAAACCCTCCGTGTCACACGATCCGGTGGATGCCCCGGGCCCCGGGCCGGTGAACGTTTCCGGTCACAGCACGAGACGGGCCCGTACCCGGCGCCGCACCTCCCCGGGCCGGTTCCGCCACCGGCTCCGGCCCGTCCGGCCCAGGTGTGCGCAGTCATCGCAGTTCCGTCCCTGTGCGGTGGCCGGCGGAATACACGCGGCAGGCGCATGACGCAGTTCACACAGAAAGGGTGACAGGGTGTTGTCGCGGGCTGCTGCGACTGTCGACGGCATGACGATCACCGATGAGGACTGCCGCGCCGAGACCCTGGCGTTCAACGAACAGTTCGAGGCTGGCGCCGCGAGCCGTCCGGCTCGCGGGCGGGCGCCGAGCGCAGCCACGCTGGCGCTCCTGCGGCGCAACCGGCTCGGCGGCGACAGGCCGCCGGTAAGACTGCCGCACGGCCAGGACCGTGTCGTTGAGGGCGGAGTGAGGGTACGGGTGTTCGTGCCGGGCCGCGTCGACGGCGTGTATCTGCACATCCACGGAGGCGGCTGGGCGTTCGGGTCCGCGGGCGGGCAGGACGAGCGGCTGTGGCGGCTCGCCGAGCAGGCACGGCTGGCCGTGGTGAGTGTGGACTACCGCCTCGCGCCGGAGCACCCGTTCCCCGCCGGGCCCGACGACTGCGAAGCGGCCGCCCGATGGCTGGTGAAAGGCGCCGTGGCCGAGTTCGGTACCGAACGGCTGCTGATCGGCGGTGAGTCGGCCGGTGCCCACCTCAGCGTCGTCACGCTGCTGCGCCTGCGCGACCGGCACAGCATCACGGGCGCGTTCCGGGCGGCCCATCTGCTCTTCGGCCCCTACGACCTGTCGATGACACCCAGCCAGCGCAGGTTCGGTTCCCGGCAGTTGCTGAGCAACACCGACACGCTTCGGGGCGGCTACGAGCTGTTCACGCCGGGGATGGGGCAAGAGCAGCGCCGTAGCCCGGAGGTCTCGCCCTTGTTTGCGGACCTGGCCGGGCTGCCGTCCGCCCGGATCGTGGTCGGCAGCGAGGATCCGCTGCTGGACGACTCGCTGTTCATGGCCGCACGGTGGCAGGCGGCGGGTGCGCCTGTGCAGCTCGGCGTCGTCGCCGGCGCGATGCACGGTTTCACGCTGTTCCCCCTGACCGTCACCGAGCGGGAACTACGGCGCGAGCGCGACTTCCTGGCCTCAGCCTGACGGTAGCGTCGGCGGCATGAACCGAACTGCCCGGCTGTACGCGCTGGTGGAAGAGTTGCGCGCGGTGGCGCCGCGGCCGCTGACGGTCGCGGCGCTCGCCGCGCGGTTCGAGGTCCACACGCGCACGGTGCAGCGCGACCTTCAGACGCTGATGCAGACCGGTGTCCCGGTGCGCTCGATACCCGGGCGGGGCGGCGGTTGGTCGATCGACCCGAAGATGACCCTGCCCCCGATCCACTTCACGGCCGATGAAGCCTCGGCACTGACCGCCGCGCTCGCCGCGGCCGGCGCCTGCACCCCCTACGCCGGCGCGACCCGCACGGCGGCCCAGAAGATCGTGGCCTCGATGGCCGGCCCCGCCTCAGCGGCGGCCCAGGAACTGGCCGCGCGGATCGTCGCCCTGCCCGCGCACGGCGACTCCGCGATCCGTAGCGCGGTGGAACAGGCCCTCGCCGACACCATGGTGCTGCGGCTGTCCTACACCGACGCGGCCGGACACGAGAGCGACCGGGTCGTGGAACCGGCCGGACTGCTCACCGCCGACGGCCGCTGGTATCTCATCGCCTGGTGCCGCACCCGCCGGGCCGGCCGGGGCTTCAGGCTGGACCGGATCGCAGCAGCGGCTCCAACCGGTGAACAGGCACGCCCCCATGACGTGACCGGACTGCTCCTTGGCTCGGCCGCCGCCGGCGCGGTACCACCCGAAGCACTGGCCCCACTCAGACCATGAGAATCCGAGGGCACCCATCCGGCGGACTCTTCCGGTCACGGCTGCGGGGACAGCCGGGGCTGTCCGGGGGGTGAGGCCGGCCGGGCCGGTGTCGGGCAGTGAGCTGTCCCGTCAGTTCTGTGCCGGTACCCGCGCGGCGATCTCCTTGGCCAGCCGGGTCGCCTCGGCGGACATGCCGGAGCCTTCGGCTGCGACCACCAGCGAAAGCCGCAGCAGGTCGTGAGCCTCTTCCAGACTGAGCAGCGCAAGCCGCTCGTCCGTCTGCTCCCTGGGGGCGAAGTCGATCTCGCCCAGGCGTGTGTAGTCGTCCATGACCAGGCACCGTACCCGGCCGTCGGGCCCTCATTCCCCGCAATAACGACATGCAGCCCCGGGGCCTGATGCCGGCCGGGGCTGCACTCGAAGACGCGGTCGTGAAGGGCGGTCGCCTACGCGGCGAAAGGCTCTGCAGGGCTTCAGCCGAACGATCGTCCCTGCAGGCAATAGGTGAGGCCCGGGGACACTGTCCCCTCCACGACCACGACCTCGACAACCATCCCCACCCGGCGAACATTCCCGGGGTCCTGCGGCGGTGGGCCCGTCGCCCCGCTCGGGGTGTTCACGGGGCCCTTCCCCCGAGCGGCGCCGTCACCGGCGGTACTGCCGCTGTGTGTGAGGGGGTGCGGGTCAGTACGCGGAGTTGACGTTGTCGATGGAACCGTAGCGGTCGGCGGCGTAGTTGGCGGCCGCGGTGATGTTCGCCACCGGGTCGGTGGCGCTGTGCGCGGTGCCGGCGACGTGGTAGGCGTTGAAGGTGGGGTCGATCACCTGCAGGAGGCCCTTGGACGGGGTGCCCTTCTGCGCGTTAACGTCCCAGTTGTTCTGGGCGTTGGGGTTGCCGCCGGACTCACGCATGATGTTGCGGTGCAGGCCCTCGTAGCTGCCGGGGATGCCCTTCTTCTTCATGATGGCCAGAGACTGCTTGATCCAGCCGTCGAGAGTGCCACCGGTGGTGCCCTTGGGGTCGGCGTGGCTGTCGCGCGAGGGAGCAGCGACGCTGTGGGCGGCCTGCGGCGCTTCGGCGGCCTGCGCGGAAGCCGGCATCAGCGTGACGGCGACAGCCGCGGCGCCGGTGGTGGCGATGCCGGTCAAGGTGAGAGTGCGCAGGCGGGCAAAGCGGGGGGTGGCGGTGGTGGCAGTCATGAAGGGTCTCTCCTGTAGGGACGTCTTAGAGGCGCCGGCCGGTATCGGTCGCGGCCTGTAGGGCGTCGGGGCGAGGCCCCGGTGCTGCGGAGCAAGAGCGGGTGGGCCCGGCGGTGTGGGCCCGGTCCGTCCTGCGGCTTGCTGCAACGAGAAACATGGTTAGCGGCGGGCGGAACCGGACGCAAGAATGTGACGTACTACCCCACTACGGAGGAATGTCCGAAATTATCCGTTTAGGGCCTTTGGGGCCCGCTTCTGGCGGGGTGAGCATCTACGATCCGCGATAGGACGTGATCTGGCTCCTGTGGGTGGCGTCACGCCCGCGGCCCCCATCCGGCCCCCGCCCGACCCTCGTCCGGCCCTCGCCCGGCCGTCGCCCAACTCCCCTCCGGAACCCCGACAAGGCCGGGTCGAGGACGCGGTTGCATCACGTTTCGCCATGGCGGTTTCACCGTCCGCAATGTCGGCGCGTGCGAGGTCCGCGGGAAGTCCGGCGCACGTACCGCCGCCCACGCCAGCCCTCTCGCCCGTGGGGAGGGCGCTGAGCTCGCTGCCGGTCGCGAAGGAGCAGAAGAAGGAGAAGAGCGAGGGTGAGGGGGAGGGCGCGGTTGCCCGTAGCCACGTCCACCGGGTCGCCCGTCAGCGTTGACGCCGGCACCGCCAGGAGACCGTCAGGGCCGCCGGCTCTGTGACGCCGGCCCAAGGCACCGCCAGATTCCAGCACGCGCCTTCGGTGAAGGGCATACGGGAGGCCTCGTTTCCGGGCCGGCGTCCACCCGGGACAACGGTCTGCGCCCGCACGTCACCGGCCGGCGCCTGCCCGCCTCGGCCTGCCCCTGCCTGGCACTCCTGTCGCCTCGCCCGCACCAGAGGCCGGCAGTGCAGCGACCGGCCGCACACACCCGGAACCTGGACTCACCGGCCTGGGTACGCGCCGACGCGGGCCAGCACGTCATCGGCCAGCTCCCGCGGGGTCAGCTCGCCGTCCAGGAACACGGTGTCGCTGGGCAGCGTGTCCGCCGCGGCCGTGCACGCCGCGATCCTGGACTTGCACCACCGCCGGTTTTGTTCATCCCTGCCGGGATCATCGGGGAAGAAGCTGCGTCCGTCGATCCGCTTGGCCAAGACCTCCGGCGAGACCTTCAGGAAGAAGTGGTGGACTTCGATGCCCGCGTCCTTCAGCGCGCCGAAGATCTCGCCGACATACCCGGGGTCGACCAGCGTCATGGGGACCAGGACGGGGCGCTGGTACTCCGCGACCAGGCCCACGGCCAGGTCCGCGACCTGCCGGCGCCACAGCCGCAGATCCTGGAAGTCGCCGGTCGGCACCTCCACGATCTCGCGCAGCACATAGCCGACCATCTCCGGGTCATAGACCAGCGCCTCGGGCCAGCGCGGACGCAGTTCCTCCACCAGCGTGCTCTTCCCGCTGCCGAAGGCGCCGTTCACCCAGACGATCACACGCATCTCCCGTCGCTGATGCCTCTGTGGGCACAACCGTCCCCGCAACCACACGCCGGGACGCCATGGATGGGGCCACGGCGCACTGACAGATCATGCCCGAACGATCGCCGAGCAGGGCGCAGATGCGATCTTCGCCCCAGATGATCGTTGGTACGGTCCCGCCATGTCCGAAGAAGAGGCCGCCGCAGCAGGCACACGCCGTGGCCCGACGTGACGGCAGCGCGCGTTCACGCGTGCGCCGGGCCCGTGCTCAGTGCCCTCTGGCCTGAGTGCCGTCGCTCTCGCCGGTCTCCAGAAGGGTCCTCAGGAACCGGTCAGGTGCTCCGAGGAATGCGCGTGTCAGGCGCACGGGGAGGGCCTGGTCGAAGTCGACCTGCTCCAGTGTGCCGTCGTCGGTGATTTCCATGATCGTCGCGCCCGGCAGGGCGAGGAGAATCGGCGAGTGTGTGGCGACCAGGAGCTGGCTGCCTTGCTCGACCAGTTCGTGCATGCGGCTCAGCAGGGCGAGGCAGCTTTGGACCGAGAGCGCGGCCTCCGGCTCGTCCAGCAGGTACAGTCCCGCGGGCCCGAAACGGTGGGTGACCAGATCGAGAAACGATTCTCCGTGGGAGCGTTCGTGCGGGGACACGCCGCCGTAGGCCGGCAGCAGTGGCCCGCCTCCGGCCCGGTCGAGTCGTTCGATCTCGCTGGCCACGTTGTAGTAGGACTCCGCGCGCAGGAAGAAGTCCGTGCGGGGCTTGCGGGTCCCCCAGGACAGGATCAGGTGATCACCCAGCGCGGACTCGGTGGCACGGGTGGCGAACCGGAAGTTGCGGCTGCCGCCCTCGGGGTTGAAGCCTGCCGCCACCGCGACCGCCTCGATCAGCGTCGACTTGCCCGCGCCGTTCTCGCCCACGAGGAACGTGGCTCCCGGCGGCAGGGTGAGTGCGCCCGAGCGGGCGAGATGCCTGACAGCGGGAAGGCTGAACGGGTACCGGCCCTCGTCCGCGCCGGGAGCCAGCCGGACCTGCTGGATGAACCTGCCGAAGGTGTCGGCCATCAGGCACTCACCGCTTGTGCGCAGCGGCGGGACTTCATCGAACCGGGCAACGTGGAGCTCCAATGATGTCCTGGCGTGGGGCAGAAGCAGCTTTCGCGGTCACGCTACAGGCCCCCGCCGGCCGTGCGGTGCGCGCTTGTGGCCGGCCCGCACAGCTGCAGCCCGGCCTGAGTACAACTCGGCTTCCTGTCAGGGAAGTTGTACTGCTCTCGCATCCGGGCATGCGGCTCTCCCCCACCGGTCCTGCGCCTGCCGGCAGCGCCGCATCGTTCGCAGGTCCTGGTGATCACGTGCGGAGCCGGATGGGCTGTTTCGCTCGGTCCGGCGTAGCCTGCCGCTTCAATCGAACACATGAACGGTCCTGCCGGCTGATCAGCCCGCCCCGTACCGTCCCGCTCCAGGGTGATCCCGCGTCCCTCGGTGGCCGGGGCGCGCCGGCCGCGCGAGCGCAGGGATCCGTCCGCGGATCCGGAGGCGGTCCTCCAGGTCCTCCAGGTCCTCCGGGGGACCGCCTGTCAGGTGCGCAGGGGTCCGGTCGGGGGACGCGGGGGGCCTCGGGCGCCCGTAGCGTAATGAGCAGTCGCCGAGGCGCCCGATCCGGAGAGGCAGCTTGGCCCAGGAACACGAGAACGGTCCGTGGTACGAGGAGCGTACGCGGCCCTACCGGCAACCACTCGCCCGGGCATTGCATCCCGGCGGTAACCAGTCCGAGAGCAGACCCGGTGGGCAACAGTTCTCACCTCAACGTGAAAGCACCCTCTGTCGTCCGTCGGCCGTGCCCGGTCACTCCGGTCATGCCGATGAGCAAGGAAGGCGATGTCATGTCTCAGCTGTTTGCTCCCACGCCGCAGGACCGGTTCACGTTCGGACTGTGGACGGTCGGCTGGCAGGGCCGTGATCCCTTCGGTGACGCCACCCGCCCCGCCCTGGATCCGGTGGAGAGCGTCCATCGGCTTGCCGGACTCGGCGCCTATGGGGTGACCTTCCACGACGACGACCTCATCCCGGCCGGCGCCGGCGAGGAGCAGCGCGAGCAGCACGTCAAGCGTTTCCGCCAGGCCCTGGACGAGACCGGTATGCGGGTCCCGATGGCCACCACGAACCTCTTCAGCCACCCGGTCTTCAAGGACGGTGCCTTCACGGCGAACGACCGTGACGTGCGCCGTTACGCGCTGCGCAAGACCATCCGCAATATCGACCTGGCGGCCGAGCTCGGCGCCCAGGTGTATGTGGCGTGGGGCGGCCGCGAGGGCGCGGAGTCCGGCGCCGCCAAGGATGTCCGTGCCGCCCTGGACCGGATGAAGGAGGCGTTCGACCTCCTGGGCGAGTACGTCACGGAACAGGGTTACGACCTCCGGTTCGCCATCGAGCCCAAGCCGAACGAGCCGCGCGGTGACATCCTGCTGCCCACCGTCGGCCACGCGCTCGCCTTCATCGAGCGCCTGGAGCGCCCCGAGCTGTACGGCGTCAACCCCGAGGTGGGCCACGAGCAGATGGCCGGGCTCAACTTCCCGCACGGCATCGCGCAGGCGCTGTGGGCGGGCAAGCTCTTCCACATCGACCTCAACGGGCAGTCCGGCATCAAGTACGACCAGGACCTGCGGTTCGGCGCCGGCGACCTGAGGCAGGCCTTCTGGCTCGTCGACCTCCTGGAGTCCGCCGGGTACGAGGGGCCGCGCCACTTCGACTTCAAGCCACCCCGTACCGAGGACATGGAGGGCGTATGGGCGTCGGCGGCCGGCTGCATGCGCAACTACCTCATCCTGAAGGAGCGTTCGGCCGCCTTCCGGGCGGCTCCCGAGGTGCGGGCGGCGCTGGAGCAGGCCCGGCTCGGCGAACTGGCGCGGCCCACCGCGCAGGACGGTCTTGCGGGACTGCTCGCGGATCGCGGCGCGTTCGAGGACTTCGACCCGGAAGCGGCCGGCGCGCGCGGCATGGCCTTCGAGCACCTCGACCAGCTGGCCATGGACTATCTCCTGGCCGCTCACTGACGCCGCCATGGGCTGCTCCCCGGCCGCCCGCTGACGCCGTGCACAGCGTCGTTGCGGCGTCACCGCGGGGGCCGTTGTTCCTTGGCCGGCAGCGACAGCCTCGGCGCCGTGCGGGTCGGGGGCCCGGGCGGGGTGGGTGGGCCGGCTCCGGACGGCCGGCCCACGCCGGGGCTGTCGCGTCCCGGGGTCAGTCGGGGCATTCTCCCGTCTGCACCGGCTGGAGCTTGGAGAGGGACACCTGGTCCTCGACCGTCCCGTTGGAGGCGTCCTTCACCGGCGAGGTCGCCGTGAAGTCGGTGATGGCCCAGTAGTGGTGGCCGTGTCCCTCCATGGGGCCCGTGCCGGTGTGCTCGTAGTCGATCCACAGCACGCCGGTGACCTGCTGGCGCTGGTAACGGTGCTGGAGATGTGCCTTGTAGCCCTTGGGCACGAAGGCACCGAAGGTCTGCGTCGTGCCGGTGGAGGAGCCCCAGGTGTACTGGTAGCTGGTCTGGATCGAGGTTTTGACCAGTTCGCCGAGTCCGATCTCCAGACTGGCACCGACCGTCACGCTGTTGGAGGTGGTGTACTCGTTGTGGTCGCTCCAGTTGATGTTGTTCTGTTCGTTCCCGCCCTGGCAGTTGGCGTAGTCGGAGGTCAGCGGCTCCCAGGTGCCGAATCCTGTGGTCGTCGGCTCGCCGTAGGGGTAGAAGCCGCACTCCACCCCGGGCATGCCGGACTGCCGGTCGACCGCGCAGTCCTCGACTATCTGCTGTGCGGTGATCTGGGTGTCGCTCGGAGTCTGCGGGTAATCCCCCTCCGGACCGCCGAAGACGGTGCCGTTCTCCAGGCAGACGTACTTGTTCTCGCAGAAGGTCGGAGTCTCGGCGAAGGCGGTCCCGGCACCCACAGCGCCGAGGGAGACAGTGGCTGCCGTGAGCGCGATCAGCCGGGCCTTGCGTCGTGTCATGAACGTTCTCTTCCTGGTCGATTCCCCCATGAGCAGGTAGCGCTGCCCTACCCCCGTAGGTTCGGCGACGGCGGCCCCGGTGTGGCTGGGGGCGGACGAACCGTCGCCCGGGTCCGGGTACGCGGCCGTGCGCAGCGGGTGGGGGGCTTGTGGCCGAAATGCCGCTACACGAAGGGGGGTTGGCGCCACTGTGACAGGCCGTCATGGTCGCTGACGGGAGATCCAGGGCCGCGGTGAACCTATGGGCAGTGGGTCTGCCCCTGTGGGCAGGGGCGGGCATTGAGCTCTGCGGGGGGGTGGTGGGGGGTGTGGTGGCACGTGGGCATCGTGGGGATGCCGAGGTGTTGGACGGTGAGCCTAGGGAATCGGCCGACTGGGCACAACTGTTCGCCCGGGAACGGCCGGAACACTCGATTCCGTTCGGCGAACTGGCCGGTAACGCTTAGTGTTTCGTGATTTTGCACCGGGACGGACGGCCACGGGTCCACGGTGTGCCGCGGGGGGCGGCCTGCCCCGCGGGCAGCGTCGCAGGTTCCGGCCGCGCAGTGCCGCGACGGGGCGGTGCAGCGAGCGTCTGCCTGGCCGAAGGACCCGGGGCGTTCGGCGCGGCAGGGGTGTTTCCCGTGTGGTCGAGGGCCGCCGGCGAGGTGGAGCAGGCGCTCGCCCGGTGACACGGCGGCGGGGCCCTGAAGGCCCACTCGACAGGAGCCCGGGGGCGATATTCGGCCACCCGGCTCCGGCAGGGAAACGGTTCCGTGCGGAGGCGGAGGCGGAAGCCGGGTGGCCGGGCCGTCACGGCCGGGCTGCGAACTTCACACGATCCCGCTCGAGGTCGGCCTCCGACAGTCCGGTGCGGCCGGCAAAGCGGGCGTGCGGGTACGGGATCGACGACGGCAGGACGGGCCGCTGCCGCGGATCATCCGCTGGATCCGTAGAACACGGCAGGAAGTTGTCGGCGTGAGGTGAGGGAGAGCTTGGTGTACACGCGGCCGAGGTGATACTCGACCGTTTTCGCGCTGACGTAGAGCTTTCTGGCGATCTCGCCGTTGGTCATGCCCTGAGCAGCCAGACGCGCGATGGTGTGCTCGCGTTCGGTCAGGTGGACAGCGCTGGCTCGTTGCAGCCGGGTGATGCCGCAGGTGTCGAGGTCGGCTGCGACACGCTCGGCGTAAGGCACGGCACCGATGCCGGCGTAGAACCCGTGGACGGTGCGCAGGTGCGGGATCGCCTCCTTCGGACGGCCGGTTTCCAGCAGCAACCGGGCGTAGTCGTGGCGGAGCATGGCCTGGTAAAGGGGGGCCCCGAGATCAGCCGGCAGAGCAAGGCCCTGTTCGAAGGCGGTTTGCGCGGTGTCGTAGTCATGGCCTGCGTAGGCCCGCAGGCCGGTCAGCCAGGAAATGACCTGCTGGTAGTGGGGGTTGGAGGCGTGAGTGCGCAGTTCTTCCAGGGTGTCTTCGGCTCGGTCGAAGTCACCCAGTCTGATCTGTGCCTCGGCGAGCAGAGGCAGCCACATGGGCATCGCCGCCAGACAGACCCCGGCGCGGCGGTCAAGCATGGGTTGCAGAACGCGGGCTGTCGCGGCAGGGGCATCCTGGGCGTGGCTGATCCACGCCTGCGCCCAGTTGCTCCACCAGGCGTCGGTGGCCAGTGCGCTTTCACGTACCGTGTCCCGGCTGATTTGATGGTGCTGTCGGGCGAGATCCCACTTTCCCTGTCCGCCCGTGACGACGGCGGCCATGGCGTGGCCTTTGGCCCGCCCGGACAAGGGGCCGTCAGTGACTTCCAAAGTGGTCGCATGCTCGGCATTGATCACGGCGTCGTCCCAGTCGCCCAGGAACCACTGACCGGCCGCGAGGAGGACGTAGTCGGCGGCCCTGACGTCGGCGAGCTGTCCGTTGCGCTGCCGTCTGGTCAACACGGTCAAGTCTCTGTTGCTCTTGCGGAAGTCTGCCGCACACAGCCGCATGATGCCCCGTGCCCGCAGCAGTCCGGTGTCCTGCAGTGCTGTCTGCTCGGGGCTTTCCGGCAGCAGGGGTACCTGTGCGATCAGTTCCCGCAGGGCTCTTTCTCCTCCGTGGACCCAGGAGAAGGCAAGAACGTACATGTAGCGTGCCCAAGCAGTGCCGTGGGGCGAAGGCAGACCCAGCTTCAGCGCTTGGTCCAGCAGTGGGAGGGCCTTGTCTCCCTCGTCGCGCCAGACGTATATGGAGCCGAGCCAGGTAGACGACAGGGCCACCGTGTGAGGTTCCAGGTTCGTGTCGCTGGTGGCCAGGGCGCGGGTCAGCAGGCGTTCGGCCGTGGCGAAGTCGCCGCGCGCGGAGGCGAGGCGGCCCAGCACGCAGTCGCGGGCCGGGGAAGGCGAGCAGTCCCTGGCGGCGTCGTCGAGAGCTTCGCCCCGCAGGGTGTCGCTCGCCACCAGCAGATGGGTGGTGGCAGTCAGCAGCCGCCTCTCCCGGGAGGTGCGGGTGTCGGAGAGTCCGGCGGCCCACATCAGGAGGTTGGCAGCGCGGGCCGACTGGCCGGCGGCGGCTTGCCGGCCGGCCTCCTGCTCGAGTTCGTCGGCCAGCTGCGGATCGGTGCGGGAGGCGGCGGCGACTTTGTGTGCCCAGGAGCCTGCGACGTCGACCAGAGGCGCCGCCGCCGTGTGCAGGGCGTGACGCTGTTGGGGCGTCATCGCCTGATAGACGGCCTGACGCTTCAACGCATGTTCCATGCGGACCGGGGTGGTGGGCTGGGCGGGCCACCATTGAACGAGCCCTGTGGAAAGCACCGAGCCGAGCGCCGCCGACGGGTTGGCCACGTTCGCGACTTTCGCAGCCAGCGCCAGCGGTACCTTCGTGCCCAGTACCGCCAGGGCTTCCAACAGCCTTCGGGACTCCGGTTCCAGCCGTTGCAGCTGACGTTCGACAGTGTCGGCCAAGGACCGGGGAACGGGCAGCCTGAGGCTTGTGTCCGTCAGCTCTTCGGCGGACGCGTCGGCAAGCAGCGAGTGCAGATGCAGCGGGCTTCCGCCGGTGTGCTGGTGAAGCCGCCTGAGTGCGGCCGGTTCGAGCTCGGTTGCAGCGACCTGCCGGGCCAGCGCTCCGACATCGTCCACGCTCAGGCCACCCAGTTGCAGCACCTGTCCATGCTTGGCCTGAGTGATCAGGCGCTCGATGTCGTCTCTGGCATCATGTGCCGCGCCCTGTCCGCTGCGGGACGAAAGCAGCAGCACAAGCCGTTCACGCCACCAGCGGCGTACCAGTATCCGCAGCACCCGCAGGGATGCCTCATCCGCCCATTGCAGGTCGTCCACGACCAGCAGGATCGGTCTCCGCTCCGCCTCCTCGCTCAGAACAAGCAGGAGCTCCGCCCCCGCCTCGACCGCGGATACACCCGCCACTCCCCCTTGAGCCACGCCCGTCAGCAAGGGACTTTCCGCAGCCTGTGCGTGCATACGCCGTGCCCACTGCTGCACCACCCCGAAGCGGAGATCCTCCTCCGCAGGATCACACGAAGCCCACCACAGGGAAAAGTCTCGCTCCAGTTCTGCTGCAGCCCGCCTGAGCAACGCGGTTTTCCCTACACCCGGGTCGCCCTCCACCACCACGAGCCACGGCTCGCCTCTTTGGGCTTCCCGCGCGCATTCCGTCAGCAGCCGCATCTCCTCGCTGCGCCCGACGAAGGACTCCGCTCCCCAACGGAATTCGGCGGCCTCTTCACCGTCTTCTGGAAAATCCCCTTTGACCATCTCCGTGCCCTCACTCAACGCCTATGGGGAGAAACGCGGCCCGTTGTGATTCCCGGGACAGGAACGGCGATGAGGTCGCAATCACCGCCGCAGGTCTGTACCACAACCCCGGTCAGTTTCCGTCAGCCGCGTCCGGCAGAACCCTCCAGCCCGTCACAGACCAGCATAAGAGCTACTATCTGGGTCTTATGGGTGATGAGGCGATGAGCAGGCCTTTTCGACCGCGCCGCGTGCGGTGATGCATTCGGGGTCCTCGACGTGGTGACATGTCCGGCCGCCGGCCTCCCGCGCCGCCCCCGTGGCACGCGTCGTCCACCCGGCGGGCCGGCGGAGGCAAGGATCCTGTCCCGCCCGGGGGACGAATCCCACGCACCCCGGCCGGACAACCACCCGGCCGGCACCGGTCACCCCCTCCCCCAGGCCGCGCAGAAGGCCGCTGCCCCGCCCCTGAGGCCCGCCGCCGCACCTGTCCGGCACCGGCACATCACCCGGCCGTGCCACCCACACGCTCCCGACCCTGGCCCCGGTCGCGGCCCGAACGTGTGCGCACACAGTGGAACCCGGAGTGACGAGTGACAGCGCAGGGTCGAGCCTTTTCGGCCGCGCCACGTGCGGATGCGGTGCTCGGCACAGGTGCCCGTCCTCGGTGTCGTGGGTCAGGGGCGCCGCGCCGGAGCCGGTACAGGGCAGGCAGGCACATATGCAGGCTTACTCCGAGCGGTTCGACAAGGACATATAACGGCCTCCTCCGCAGCCCCGGTCATGAGCGGTCGACGACACCGCGGGACAGGCCCTCAGAGTCCGGAGCAGGAACGAACCTTCTGTCGAAGCCGGCCCCGTCCTTGTCCTCCAAACCGGCCGGAAAACAAGGCCGGACCGCCGTTCCGTAAATACCCGCGGTTGGCCTCTGTACCATTCGCCGGATCCCCCGCCCGCACAGCCAGCCCCCCTTGGTGCGAGAAAACCGACACCGGCGAACCCGATCTCGGTCGGCTGCCTCATGTTCCCACATTGATATGTTCCCCGAGGTGCTGGGCATGTAGAATCGGCGACACGAGAAAGGGTGGCCGAAATGGCTCAGCGCATTGTCACCGTCTACACCGACGATCTCACGGGCGAACAGGGAGCGGACGTCGCTCTGCATACGTTCAGCTTGGACGGCATCGCCTACGAGATCGACCTCGGCATCGAAAGTCACCAGAAGCTGCTGGACGCACTCAGTCCATTTCTGCGTGCCGGCCGCAAGACGAAGGCCGGCAGACGGCGCAGCCCGAGCAGACCCGCCCCGGCATCCAATGAGACGGACACCATGAAGGTCCGGGAATGGGCAAGGAGCAAAGGCCTCAGGATCAATGATCGCGGACGTGTGCCCGGGGACATCCTGAAGGAATATCAAGCAGCGCACTGAGCCTGCGGCTCTTTTCTCGCACAACTGCCGGTTCTCCCGGCGCATGTGCGGGTCAATCGTGGATGCCGGCCCGTGGCTGGTGGCGGCCGTGCCAGAGGCCGCCGGGCGCGCCCCGTCCGGTACCGGGCGCCACGTACACCGCTCTTGCCCGGCCACACCCTTCGGCAGCCGCCTCACCGTCATCAACACCGCGGCGCGGTCTTCCCCTTCGACGCGTGCCGCCGCTGGGCCACGTCTCCCCCGGTCCCTGGCTAGGGCCCTCGCCCGCCGCGCCGAGCAGTCCTACTACACGGCCGTGATCGCGACGGCCTCGCCGTTCCGGAGCGGGGCGGGCGGCGCTCACGAGCAGACCGGCCCAGCCCTCAAGCAAACCTCGCGCTGCAGCAGTTGGAGCGGTTTACGGCACGTGCGCCCAGTCGGGCAGAACACACTCACCCGGCAGTTCGGATCGTTTGGCCACGTGGCGGCGACCGTGCACGACACGGCTCGAATACGTCGACGAGCCCGACGATCCGCCGCCCCGGATCCGGCCGCCGCAGGACCCGCACACAAAGAGTCCCACAATCATAATGCAACCTGCTAACACTCTGTACGGGTGACATCGCCCGTGTCGCTGCAGTTATGGACCGAGATGTTGCGACAGTTTGGTCTGCAGGAATTCCTATCTCTGTCTACAGCAAGAAAGGGCTGCTGTGAAAAGGGTTGGCATCTACGCAACCCTGTCTTTTGCCGCTGCCGTGGCACTGACAGGCGCAACAGCGGGCCAGGCTTCCGCGGAACTCCGCACCGATCCCGTATCCCCAGTAGGAATTACCGTTATTTTCAACAGCGGGTATTACGGTAATATCTTCAACAAGGGGGACGGTAACAGCAACAACGTTCAGATCGGTAACGGTCAGGGCGGCACCCAGGGCGGCACCGGCAACACCCAGGGCGGCACCGGGAACACCCAGGCCGCAACGCAAGGGGGCACCGGGAACACCCAGGGCGGCACGCAGGGCGGCACCAACAACACCGAGACCCAAGGCGGCACGCAGGGTGGCACCCGCAACACCGAGACCCAGGGCGGCGCCCAGAGCGGCACCAACAACACCCAGGGCGCCACGCAGAGCGGTACCCGCAACAACCAGGGCGGCACGCAGAGCGGCACCAACAACACCCAGGGCGCCACGACGCAGACCCCCGAGGATGCGACAAAGGGGCTCACCACGAGCACGCTCAAGTTGGTCACTGATCTGATCGGGTGATGAGGCCGCTGTCGCGGCGAACGAGGCCCCTGGACTGCTGAGTGAGATGTCAACGTCTCAACACCGCAGTCCCGGGGCCTCGTTGAGTTTCGTATGCGTGCCGTGCTCGTCGGCGCCTCGGTGTCGTGACCGGGGCAGGGGCCCCGAGCCCGCTACTGGTGCAGGCCGTCGACGGGGTGGACCGGCTGCTTGGCCGGCCCGGCACAGAGGCCGACGGGCCAGGAGGCTGGGGGCCAGGGTGCTGGGGGATGACGGGCTGCCGCGGGCGCGGCGGGAGCTGTGGGGGCACGGGTTGCCGGGCCGGTTCGGGTCGCCTGCCGGATGAGTACGGGGCGGCGGCGTGGGGCGGGTGCTGGTGTATGCGCCGCTGCGGCGGCGGGCGCGATCGCAGAAACGGTGGCGCTGGGTGCGGGCGAGCAGCACGGCCTGGCGTTCCTGGGCGTGGCCGGCCGGCCGGAGCGCAGCACGATGTGGACGCCTGAGGTGCTGCTACGGGTTGCGGTGAACTCACTGCGTTGCCGCCCTGGCCTGGTGATCTGGCAGGCATCGGCCAAGCCGTCCCCTCCTCGGCCGACGGACGCATCAACCTGCCGCTCCTCCAGCCAGGGGACACCCAGCACGGCCCGAACGAGCTGAAATGAATTACGAAAGCTCCTCCACCCTAGAACCACAAGGATTCCTCATGCTGAACACTCGACGTCACATGGCCCGCATCGCAGGAATTACCTGCATTGCCGCACTGGCCGCAGGAACCATAGGTGTGGCCAGCGCCGAGGCCGCGCCCATGATGAAGCACCACGCGGCTTCCCATTCGAGCGGCAACCAGCACCACCAGCACCAGGGCAATATGTCAAAGGGCGGCAACACCCAGGGCGGCACGCAGGGTAACGGCCGCGGTAATACCCAGGGCGGCACGCAGGGCGGTGGCAACGGCAACACCCAGGGCGGCACGCAGGGTAACGGCCGCGGTAATACCCAGGGCGGTACCCAGGGCGGTGGCAACGGCAACACCCAGGGCGGCACGCAGGGTAACGGCCGCGGTAATACCCAGGGCGGCACGCAGGGCGGTGGCAACGGCAACAC
>NZ_JBIWPP010000065.1:23775-26206 GCF_044768335.1 Streptomyces sp. NPDC101151
AGGGCGGCACGCAGGGTAACGGCCGCGGTAATACCCAGGGCGGCACGCAGGGCGGTGGCAACGGCAACACCCAGGGCGGCACGCAGGGTAACGGCAACGGCAACACCCAGGGCGGCACGCAGGGTAACGGCCGCGGTAATACCCAGGGCGGTACCCAGGGCGGTGGCAACGGCAACACCCAGGGCGGTACCCAGGGTGGCGGCAACGGCAACACCCAGGGCGGCACGCAGGGTGGCGGCAACGGCAACACCCAGGGCGGTACCCAGGGTGGCGGCAACGGCAACACCCAGGGCGGTACCCAGGGTGGCGGCAACGGCAACACCCAGGGCGGTACCCAGGGCTGATGGTTGAAGAGGCGGCACCTCGCGGAGGCAACCTCCGCGAGGTGCCGGCTTTTCGGCGTCACCCGCGTCGTTTGATGGTTACCAATGAGCCGGTATCTTTCGCTGGAGCAGAGGCATTTCATCTATTTTGTCGATGGCGCCCCGGTCGAAGACTTCTGGGGTGGCCAGGGCGCGATCCGGGATGGTTTCGTCCGGCTTTTTGTTCTCCTGTTGTTCCAGCAGGCGGACGGCCAAGTATCCCTGTAGGGTGAAATTCATGTCGACGGCGAAATCTATTTTTCCGCTGCGGATGGCTGCGGCTACTTCCTTGCTGATGCCGATGGCCGCCACCCGGGCATGGCCGTTCGCGTCGGACACTGCCTGGGTGGCAGGAAGTGCATCTGATGATTCGGCAGTGAGCACGACGTCGATCGATGGGTCCTGTCGGAGTTTTACGGAAATGACATTCGGCAACAGATCCTCGTTCACGTCGGCGTAGAGGATGTCCGTTCGTCCTTTAAATTTCTTCCTGAGACCTGTGCAGCGATCTTCCGAGGGAGTGTTGCCGCGTTCGTGGATGACGCAGAGCACATGCTTGGAGCCGAGGCGGTCGAGCTTCGAACCGGCAGATGAGCCGGCCGAGATGTCGTCCATTCCGATGTATGCCAGCGGTTTCATCGACTTCCAGGGGCCGGGTTCGAGCCCGACCACTGCAATCCCCGCCTTCTGTGCTTTGTTGATGAGTGCTCTGAGGGGGTGCGGGTCCGTCCGTATCAGCGCGATGCCGTCGATTTTGTTGTCAATCGCCTTCTGGATCAGATCTGCTTGCCTGCCGGTCGAGGAGGCGCCGGCATAGGTAAGGGCGATGTTGGTGCCGTCTCCGGCTTTCCGGATTCCGTCCAGGACGAGACGCAGGGAAGGGTCGGACGGATCGGACTGGTAAATGATCTGGACCTTCATGCGGGCGCTTTGACTCGGGGCGCTGGAGGTGGCGACGGGACCGGCATCAGATCGTTCCGGGGCTTTATCACTACAGCCGGTTGCAGCTCCAGCGACAACCAGTGCGCCGACGATGACCGCAGCGACGCCCGCCGTGCCGGATATGGTGGAATTGTTCATCGGAAAAGACCTTACGCCGGGGAGAAAGAATGACGGCGGACCACTTCTGTGTGTGCGGGAGACACGGTTGTACGGTGGGGCTCGACCAGCAGCAGAGAAACCCGTCGGGAGCCCAGGACTGATGCCACCACGTTCAGAGGATCGTCGGCTGCGGAGGGTGTCTCATGACGGATTCCAGTCCTGCCTGGGCAAGCTGATGGGCGGCTCGGCAATTGACGGCTGCGGGGCGTGCCCCGAGTGAACAATTGGCCTGTGGCCACACCGCGGGCAGGACAATGCCGGGCATGACCAGCAGGAAGAGCTGCGACGTGGGGTGCCCAGGCAGCCGGTACGGCATCGGCGGCCTCGCGCCGGCACAAAACCGTGTCGCGCAGTAATTGCAGTAAGAACCTCGGCGGTAGCCGATTAGCGGGATTATGGCGGCATGGCGCGCTGTCTGTCCAGATATCTGGTCCCGTAATTCCGGCGGGAGCCGGTGCTCAGCGGCAGTGTCCGGGACACGGTGCTTCGCGGCGGTGACTGTCGGCACCGGTCTGCCGGGCCGGGGCGGCTCCTCGACCGAACAGGCCGGGTGGCGTGGGGAAAAACGCCCGTGAACAGCCGGTACCGGCGCCGGTTCCCGCATCTGTTTCCGGGCATCCTGCCTCAGGCCACGAGCAGTCCGATGCCGAGGGCGGTCAGAGCGATCCCGGTCAGGCACTGGATACGCCTGTTGACCCGAGGGCGCATCAGGAAGGGACGCAGGGAACCTCCTATTTGGGCAAGTACGAGCATCCACACCAGTACTACAGCGGCAGATCTTCTTTAGCCTCAATACCAGTGACTTAAGGGATTGGGTCCCAGCTTCGTGGGACTTTGGTCGGTGGGTTGATCGGGGCTGTGCGCCAGTGCGGAGCGATGGCGACGGCCTCGGCCGGGCTTCGGTCGGGTTGGGGAGGGCGTCGGTGTTCGCCGCGTTTGACGCCGAAGTTGGACATCTTGCGCTTGAC
>NZ_JBIWPP010000066.1:0-21938 GCF_044768335.1 Streptomyces sp. NPDC101151
CGGTTCAGGCTGCCCTCAGCTTCACCCGACCGCTGCGACGGTCAGGAGTCGAAGGTCTCTCACCCCCGCTCGACTTCAGACGCCTCGTGGCGCACATGTGACTCGGCCCAGTCGATGCCACAGAAGATACTCAAAACCAGTCTCCTAACTTTTCTCGTTTTCGCAGGTCACGAGCACATGCGGGTCACGCGGCGCCCTAATCCCAGGACTCTGACGGTCCGCCATCTCAGTAGCCGTTCGCGACGCCAGCGCACCCCAGGGGCCCCTGTCTGCGCCAGAGCTCACGGCTCGCGGAGATCAAGAAGAGGTCACCCTGGAGCGGGCTCGCACCGCGACGGCAACGAACGACGATCAACGGTGGGTTTCGCGGCGACCCGAAGACGCCGGGCGGCCTGCTCTATCGGGAGGCCTCAACGGGCCAGGGGCCTTTCAAGGCTTGGCCCGGCGCCCACGCGACCACCGCGAAACCCACCACGTGACGGCACCGCTCTTTGAGAAGGCCTCACAGGCCCGGGGGGATCCAGGTGTCTGTCACGTCCGCGCCCCGGAAACCCAATCGAGGGTTCCGGGAGCGTCTTCACACAGGATTAGGGGCCTTCGCGACAGGCACCGTCACAGTCTTGACCGCCCCCGGCCCAGCGACGGCCACCGGTTCCCAAGGCGATCAGGAGACAGGCGACCGTGCCCAGCATCACGCAGCCCACTGCCCCGTGTCACGTTCCGGCCGACGCTGCGGAGGAGGTCTTGCTCGGCGTCGACACCCACAAGGACGTCCACGCGGCCGCCATCGTGACCGTGCTCGGGACCGAATTGGACAGCCGCAGCTTCCCGACGACTGCCGAGGGCTATCGTCAGCTCGTCGCCTGGGCACGTTGGCTGTGGCGTTCGGCACGGATGGGCTGTCCGGTCAGCGGATCGCAGGATGCCAGGTGAGGGATCTGATGGCGGCGCAGGATGCGGCTGACGGTCCGTGCGGGGACGCCGGTTTGCGCGGCGAGGAAGTCCGGCCCCCGCCGGTGGGTGCGCCGTGCAGTGAGCACTGCGGCCTCGAGGTGTTCGGGGGTAGGTGCGGGGGCGGCTGGAACGGTCGTGCAGGCCCGCCCAGCCCTCGGCCCGGAAGCGGGCCACCCACCGGTGCGCGCACTGACGCGACACCCCCAGCTCCCTGGCCACGTGTGCCACCGGGCGCAGGTCGTGCACGACACGGCGCACCAGAAGACGTCTGCCGTGAAAGGTCAGCCGGGCATTAGCGTGAACCATCAAGACCTCCGGTCGTGTGAAGACAGGCATCCCCACTACGCCCGGAGGTCTCCTCTTGATCAACTACCGACGCGAGTCACCAACCTCTTGGCCGAGTACACCTAGGGCCGCGAAGACCTCTATCAGCCCCTCGCCTACCGTGGTGTCGATGCCCCAGGTTCGCTGGTTCTCGTGTCGATCAGTCTGCCGCCCTGGGTCTTGGTCTACCAGCGGACAGCAGGACGCGGTCCAGGTGAGCGCAGCGATGCCACAGCGTGTCGGGGGCCGAGGCTACGGTCGTTCCTCTCTCCGGCGAGCGGAAGGCCTGCGGCCGAGGGCCGGCCGACCTCCGCAGGCCTTCCAAGGTGCCACTACGCGCAGGGCACGTACAGGACGGGACTGTTCGCTGCGCCCGAGCCATGGGACCCGCCCGAGCTCACAAGTGTCCCGATCGTCGTGGTGCGCCAGGCCACCTTCGGGTCACCGGGGCGGTACACGCAGGTTGCTGCTGCGGTCGATGACCGCAGCGGTTGCGCGCACTTGGACTGGCGCGCGGTGCCTGCCGTCATCCACATGCACGAACAACTCGGCTATCTCCATCCGCAATCGCTCACGGAAGAGCCACGACCGGTGGACAGCCCTCCGCCCTGGGCACACCTCATCCAGATGGCATACCGCAGGAATCATGACCGTCAGGCATCACGACACCCGCTTTGAAGGTCAGCTAGGCACAATCGACAAATGCCTGCACCGCCCCTGGCAAAGGGGGATTGCCGACTTTCGACTCAACCGTTACGCCGAAGCTCGTCGTGGTCAACTGGGCACTCACCAACGACACATTGCTTACCATAAAGCCCGCCACGACGACCACCCCACTCCCGCAACTGGCGGTACTCGTTCCTTGGTGAGGATTTGGATCTGCCGCGGGCACGGTAACCGTGGGCCCGAAAAACCTCTGCGTGGTGGGCGCCGGAGTGACGGTCGGCCCACCAGCCGTGTTTCCGGAACCGATCTGCACGTTATTACTGTTGCCGTTCCCCTTGTTGATGATGTTGCCGTCACCGATGCTAGAGAATCCGGTGGCAGGCCCATCTCCATCTGCCGCGCAAGCCTGGCCTGCGACTGCGCCTGCCATTACCGCCGAGACGGCAAAGGGCAGGACGAGGGTCCTCATTCTCACGACGTCCTCTTCTTTCTTGAGAAAGACTCGACAGATTGAAATGTTGCAAATCACACCTCCCGCGAACGCCGCGACACGCCAATTTAGTCTAAAAGGATTACCGGTCCGTGCCCACCCTAAGAATTATGTGACAAATAGGCTCTTTGGGTTGCATAATTGGATATACGGTCGAGCCGACACCCAGCAGCACTGAACATCGCCCGGCGGCCCCAGATGAAAGGCAGCCGCGATCCAGGAATAGACATGGGGGCTAAAGTTAGCCGTCACCCTTCACCAGCCGCCACTGCTCGCAGGGGTCCCCGTTTGTGAACGGGCACGTAATTCCCCAGGCCCTGCCCCTCTTCCTTGCCTAATTGATCGAGGGCCTGTTTGTCCTGTCGGCGCCTTCTCCTCGGGGCCGCTTGTCGGGCCTGTGGCTGGGGCCGTTCATGATCACCTGATGGCTGGTGTTGATGAGCCGGTCCAGGAGGGACTCGGCGACCACGGGGCTGGGGAAGAGGGGATACCAATCACTCGGTGCCCTGCTGCTCGTCAGGATGAGCGACCTTGGAAAGATCGGCGGAGGTGACGAACGGCAGCCCGGCGGTGCGGGCGTCCTCACGGACGCGCAACGCGTCGTTGAAGACCACCCGAGCGCACCCGAACGCCCTGGCCAGCGCGGAGTGTTGAGGACCGTTCGGGTACAGACGGAACCCGTACCTGAGCTGCATAACGATCACCATACATATGTGGTCATGTCACCACGCTGGAACCCGAACCCCGAGGTCTGCACGGACTTCGAGGCCGAGCCGAAGCAGTTCAACGGCGAGGACGACCACGTACATCTCCTCGTGCACTACCCACCTAAGGTCCAGCTCTCCAAGCTGGTCAACTCCCTCAAAGGCATCTCCGCCCGGCTGCTGCGCAAGGAGTACGACGCGCACATACGCCGGCACCTGTGGGGCGGACCCTTCTGGCCCGGCTCCTACTTCGCCGGAAAGCTGCGGCGGCGCGCCCCTGACCGTCGTGAAGCAGTACACCGAGAACCACAAGCACCCCGCGAACTGACGCGAACACTGCAGACCCGTACTCACGTGCGAGTCAGAGCAGTTCTGAGACGGCCCTCACCCCCGACGTAAACACCGGAGCACCGGCCAAGATTCAAAGGTCGTCGGCCTGGGCCGCGGTCAGATGACACATCGCGAAGTCGTCCAGCACGAGCACGTCGGGCCGCTCGCGCAGGCGGCGGTCCCAGGTACGGTCCGCGTGGCCGCCGGCCAGGTCCGCCAGGACGCGGCTGGTCTTGGCGAAGCGGACGTTCGCGCCTTGCCGGATCGCCAGGTACCCGAGGGCCTGGGCGACGTGTAACTTTCCGACGCCGACCGATCCGAACAGGATGACGGACTCGCCGGTGTGCAGCCAGCGCGGGGCGGCAAGGTCGCGGATCTGGGCCGCGGGCAGCTTCGGGGAGGCGGTGAAGTCGAACTCCTCCAGGGTGACCTGCCGCTCGAACTTCGCGCGGGCGATCCTCCGTTGGAAGGCGATGCTCTCGCGGCGTGTGATCTCGTCCTGGCAGAGCGTCTGCAGGAATTCGAGGTGTCCGAGCTCGCCGCCGTGGGCCTGGGCCAAGCGTGCGTCCAGGGTCTCCTGGATGCCCGACAGCTTCAGCACGCAAAACGCGTCCCGCAGGGCGGTATTCATGATTGCTCACCTCAGGCCACTCCATCTTCGTGACGGTGGTCATCACGGTCGTCGTTCGTCATGTCGGGGGTCACCACGGCCGCGAAGAGCCACTGAGGTCCGTCCCAGGAAGGCCGCAGCCCCGCCGTCGCATGAACGCCTCGTCGTCGGTCCGGCTCGCGCCGTACCCGGCACACGGGCCAACGCCGCGCTGATTCAGACGAGGCTGCCCAGCGGGGGCTGCCGAGGGGTGCGGTCGACGTCGGAGCCCTGGAGCATCAGGGTGGTCTCTTCGATGCGGCTGAAGCGGCCGTCGGGTGCGAGGTCGGCGAAGACGTACACCTCCATGGCCACGGTCGAGCCGTCCTTCTTCGTGAGGTGCACGGTGTGCCGGTCGGCGTACTTGCTGCCGTCTACAGCTCGTCGTGGACCTCCACGCGGCCGTCCGCGAACAGGCCGCGTACGTGGGTGATGTGCTCGGCGAATGCGGCGCGGTCGTCCCACTGCCCGTCGGTGCGCCGGCGGTATTCCGGGGTGAAGTGGCGGTCGGCGGCCTGCTGGACGGTGAGGCCGCTGTTGAAGATCAGGTCGGTGAGCGCGGCCTTGATACCGGTAGGGGGCATGGGACTGCTTCCTTATCGAAGGCAAGAGCAGGGACGGCCCAGGCATTGCGTGCGCCGCGCACGCTTTGCCTCCAGTGCACCTAATGCGTGCGCGGCGCACGCTATTCTTGGAGGGTGAGCAACGACGTAGGACACGAGATCGCCGACGCGCTGGGCATCCTGCTGCGGCGCACCACGCGCGCGAAACTGCACAAGAAGCTGACCGAGGGCATGCAGGAGGCGGTGGACGAACTGACCTACCCCGTCATCAGCGCGCTTGCCCGCAGCGGGCCCCGCAGCGCCGCCGACCTGGCCCCCGACGTCGGTCTCGACCGGTCCGGCGTCACCCGCCGGGCCTCCCGGCTGGAAGCCGCCGGCCTGGTCCGGCGCGAACCGGACCCCGCCGACCGGCGCGCCCACCTGCTCGTCCTCACCGAACAGGGCGAACTCGCGGTGGATGAACTGCGCGCACGGCTGGCGGCCCACATCATGACGAGCCTCTCGTCCTGGCCGCCGGGCGAGGCCGAGACCTTCGCCCGCCACCTGCGCCGCTTCACCCTCGAGGGCCCGTTCACCTGACGGGCGAACAGGCCGGATCCGCCTGCCGGCGCCACCGCCCGGCGCGATGACGACCCAAGGCCCGGACGGCGGCGGCCTGTTGTCCGCTCCCCCGGTCGAGCCGCTCCGGCCGCTCCGGGCCCGCGAACGCGGCGATGTGCGCGCGGCCGCCAGCGGCCTCATCCCGACCTGGGGGAAACACCGTCCGGCTGCGTCATCGAGTGGCGGGCGGGCAGCACGCCTGAACGGCCTTATTGTCCTGACGTCTTGACGTGCCCGGTGCCTGAGCGTTTGCTTCCTTCACATCAATTGCTGCGCATGACGCTCCCCCTCGGAAGGCACCTGTTGTGAGCGCTTCTACCACCTGCAGGACCCCCGTGCCCCGTATCGCGACAGCCCTCCTGGCCGTCTCCACTTCGGCCCTCACCCTCACCGCGTGCGGCGTCATCGACAGCAGCGGCGGGGGCGACGGCTCCGCATCCCCGAAGAAGGGCGACAAGATCACGGTGGGGCTGCTCCTGCCCGACAAGGACACGGCACGTTTCGAGAACTTCGACTACCCCATCATCAAGAAGGAGGTCGTCTCCCTCACGCACGGCAAGGGCAAGGTCGCCTACGCCAACGCCGAAGCGAACCCGGCCACCCAGAGCCGGCAGTTCCAGCGGATGGTGGACCAGAAGGTCGACATCATTCTGGTGGACGCGCTGGACGCCAAGACCATCGCTCCGGACGTCCAAAAAGCGAAGAATGCCGGCATCCCCGTCATCGCCTACGACCGGCTCGCCCAGGGCCCGATCGACGCCTACGTCTCCCACGACAACGAACTCGTCGGCGAGGTCCAGGGCCGCGCGATCATCGAGGCGCTCGGCAGCAAGGCGGCAACCGACAAGATCGTCATGATGAACGGCGACCCCGCGGATCCGAACACCGCGCAGTTCAAGGAGGGCGCCCTCAGCGAACTCCGGAACAAGGTCCACATCGCCAAGGAGTACGACACCGACAAATGGTCACCGGAGGTCGCCAGGGCGAACACCAAGAAGGCGGTCCAGGACATCGGCCTCGACAACATCGCCGCCGTCTACTCGGCCAACGACGGCATGGCGGGCGCCGTCATCGACGCGCTGAAGGACGCGGGCGCCTCCACCATTCCGCCGGTGACCGGCCAGGACGCGAACCTGGACGCGGTGCAGCGGGTCGTCTCGGGCGAGCAGTACATGACCGTGTACAAACCGTTCCTGGACGAGGCCACCCATGCCGCCCAGATGGCGGTGTACAAGGTCCAGGGCCGCGACATCCAGTTCGACGCGCTGACCCAGGACACGGTCGACAGCCCGACCGAGAAGAAGATCCCCGCGACGCTCGTGCCGGTGGTCGCTCTCACGAAGAGCAACATCAAGAACACGGTGATCGCCGACGGCGTCTATTCCGTCAAGGACATCTGCACCCCGAAGTACGAGGCAGCCTGCGACGCAGCCGGCCTGAAGTAGCGCCCGCCCTCCGTCGCGCGCGCCGGCCGCACCCAGCCGCAAGCCGTTCAGAACCCCGGCCTCCGTGCAGGTCCGGCCCGATCGCGGCTGCGCCTGTCGGGTCCCCGGCAGGCGCCTCGCGCGCACCTCCTGCCCGGCCGGTCTCCATGTCCGTGTCCGTGTCCGTGTCTGTGTCATTCCTGCCCGGCGCATGACGTAAGCTGGGCCTACCGACGCGGGGTGGAGCAGCTCGGTAGCTCGCTGGGCTCATAACCCAGAGGTCGCAGGTTCAAATCCTGTCCCCGCTACCAACGCACCGGCCCCCTCGACATCCACGTCGAGGGGGCCGGAAGCATGTCGGGCGCCGGGCCTGTGGAGTGAACTCACCGGAGCCTGTCTGTCCAGGGTCTTCGCCGTACCCAGCGGCAGCGGCATCGACGGCCCGCAGCGGTCTGGGGATCTAGACCATCAAGGCCACCGCCATCGCCATCAGCCCGACCGCGATCAGCGCCACCACCAGCATGATCAGGGCGAGCGGCACAGGCCCCCACCCCCTGCGCAGCTCGGGCTCCGGGTAGGAGATGGCAGCGGTGGTGCTCCCCTCAGCGGGAGGGGTTTCGCCGGGGGGTACCCCGGTGCCCCGCTGGAACCCCGGGGTTCGTCTCGGCTCGGGACCATAGCTCGTCATGTGCTTGCTCCTCTCGGCTCTCCGCCCCGGCAGGCCGGGGCCTGTCGGCTGTGGGCCTGCCGAGCCGGTGGATCGTGCCGTGAGGCGGTGGGTGCGTGGACACACTTGGTCGAGCCGGGCCTCCAGGATCCGCACGATCGCCCTGCGATCGGCGTCCGGAAAGCCGACTTGCTTGAGAGCCCCGGCCGACGAGCGACAGCAGGCGGCGACCGGCAGGTCACCGTGTTGTCGGGTCACTGTCCTCACCTCCGCCGCGACACGGGAGGCATATTCCAGGTTCCCGGTCACTCGGCGCAGAAACAGCCCGTACGCCCGGCCCTTCCCCGCGAAGCCGCTCAGATTCCGACGGCCACTGATGTGCCCGGTGAGGGCACCGTATGGGCAGGGACCGCCACGGAAACGCCGTCGCCGAAGCCCGCTGGGCGGCTGAACCCGGCGCGTCGGCCGCGGCCGACGCGCAACCGGCCGCGGCTGGGCGCGCCCCGATCCCCGTACACGCCACCCGTCCCGTACGCCCCCTGCTCCGGGTGACCGTGCGGCCGGGGCCGGTCAGAGGCCGCCGGTGTTGAGCAGCCGGTTGGGAGTGTCGGAGCGGACACCGTGCACGACACCGCGGGTGGCCGTGCGGTCGAGCCAGACGTGGACCTCGTTGGCCGTGGCGTGGGGGTGTGCCGACAGGTACAGCGCGATCACGCCGGTCGCATGCGGCGCGGCCCAGGAGGTCGCGCCGTCGTTCTCCGTGGTCGTACCGCCGCCGGCGAGGGCGGCGGTCACCTTCTGGCCGGGGGCGTACAGATCCACGCACCGTCCGTAGCCCGATCCGTAGGAGCCGCCGTCGCTCCACGGGCGGTCGTTCGAGGTGGAGGCCGCCACGACGATCGTGCCGGGGACGCCGGCCGGGGAGTGCTTGCATGCGTCGTCATGGAAGTTGCCGGCCGACACCACCGTCGGGATCCCCGCGTCGACCATCTTCTTCACGGCGGACTCAAGGGCCGACGACCGGTGGTCGAGGTTGAGCGACATGTTCACCACCGCGGGCTTCTGCGCGTGCGCGGTGACCCACTTGACCGACTTCACCAGGGCCGCCTCGGCCGCCGACGGGGAGCCGCCGCCCTCGCTCTCGCACAGGATGCCCTGGACCCGTACGAGTTCCGCCTTGGGCGCCACCCCGTACTTTGCCCCACCGATGATGCCCGCGACGAACGTGCCGTGGCCGGTTCCCGCCTCGCTGAAGCAGTCACCGGAGTCCTTCGGGCCCACGAAGTCGGCACCGAGGTGAGCTCGTCCACCGAACTCCTTGTGGGCGATGTCCATCCCGGTGTCGATCACATAGACGTGAACACCCTTGCCCGTGGCGGCGGTGGTGAACTTCCCGTTCAGCGGCCGCGACCGCTGATCCAGAATGTCCAGGTTCCACGGCACGTGCCGGGTGAGGAGCGACGCCTTGGTCCGCGCGGCCCCGGACAACGTCCCCACGCTGCCGGCAGACGCAGGGGCCGACCCGGACGACGCCCCGTTCCCGTGCGCAGGGAGCTTCCCGCCGCTCCCCCCGGCCGCCGCGCCGGCCTCCCCGCCGCAGGCCGAGGCCCCGAGCACCGTCGCCATGGCCACCACAATGAGACCGGCCTTCGTCACGTTCCGCGTCACAACGCCCCCCGCATCCCTGCTTCGTACACAATCAGCGCACAAGACGACCACAGGGGGCAGGCGGTTCCGGCGGGGCGTGCGGGTGGGTCGATGCACGCGCCCGACGCAAGCCTGTCCGGCCGCGCCCGGGGCGGGGACCTGCTGCCGACGCCCCGGAGCCCCCGCCATCGGCCAAAGAGAAAAAACAGGAAGGCGCGGCAGCAGGATCCCCTTCACGTGAGCTTGCGACACATGGGGGAAGCCGCCAAGGCCCGAGGCCGGCGGTTGCGGAAAGACGGGCGGACTTTCAGCGGAATCTTGCGAGGAACCCCGGGCCTTCAAGCCCGGGAGAAATCGCATCCTCGGAACGGAGGCGCGAAGCGCCGGAGTTCTCTTCGTTACTGCTTGGACGGGGACTGTCGGTTCCCCGTTGTAGGTTGCCGATATGAAGATTGTGACGCAGGTCAAGCTGATGCCGGACGCCGCACAGGCGTCCGCGCTGTCGGCGACCCTGCTCACGGTCAACGAGCTGGCGAACTGGGTGTCCGCTGTGGCGTTCGTCAACGGCGTGCCGCGTGAGCACGAGCTGCGCAAGCACACCTACGCCCGTCTCAAGGAACAGGGCCTCGGCGCGCAGGCCGCGCAGCACGTCATCAAGAAGGTGCGGGACGCCTACACCACGCTGCACGCACACCTGCGTGCCGGCAACCTCGGCAAGCCCGGGGCGAAGCGCCGCCGGAAGGCAGAGTCCAAGCCGGTCCCCTTCCGCCCCGAGGCCGCACAGCCGTATGACGACCGGTGTCTGAGCTGGCAATACGACACACAGACAGTGAGCATCTGGACCACCGCAGGCCGTATCAAGGGCCTGCGGTTCGCATGCTCACCGCAGGCCCTCACGGCGCTCCAGCAGTACCGCAAGGGTGAGTCCGACCTGATCGAGCGCGGCGGCGTGTTCTACCTGATCGCCGTGTGCGAGGTACCCGAGGCCGCACCGTACGAGCCGGACGGATTCATCGGCGTGGATCTCGGCATCGTCAACATCGCCACCACATCCACCGGCTACCAGGCCGCCGGGCGCAGCCTGAACCGGTACCGCAAGCGGCAGCTTGCCCTGCGGGCCAGGCTCCAGAAGAAGCGCACCAAGTCAGCCAAGCGCAGGCTGAAGGAGCGCTCCCGCCGCGAACAGCGGCACGTCAAGAACACCAGCCACATCATCGCCAAGACGATCGTGACCGAGGCTGAACGCACCTCAACCGGACTCTCCCTGGAGGAACTCAAGGGAATCCGGCAGAGGGTACGGCTCCGCAAGCCCCAACGGGTCGCGCTCCACTCCTGGGCCTTCGCCCAGCTCGCAGACTTCATCGTCTACAAGGCCCGCAGGGCCGGCGTGCCCGTGGTCTTCGTCGATCCCGCCCGCACCTCGCAGCAGTGCTCCCAGTGCGGTCACATCGACAAGAAGAACCGGGCAAGCCAGGCCCTGTTCACCTGCCGGAACTGCGGGGTCGTTGCCCACGCAGACCGGAACGCTTCCCGCAACATCGCCCGCAAGGGCGAGGCTGCGTGGACTGCGGGGCGTGAGTCACGCGTCCCTGCCACCCCGTAGGGGTGTCCGGACGGAGGAGACCCCCCGACAGCCAGTCGGGCTCTACCTCCAAGCCCGGTCCTTCAGGGCCGAGTCAAGTTGACTGCTCCTTCGTCTCGCCGCGCAGCGGTAGTCCGCAAAAGCGGTAGATGTCGTCGAGAACGCCCATGGTCGCCACGGCGTCTCTGGCCGAGGTGATGACCGGGCCGCCATCGAGGACCGCTGAGGTGAATGCCGACAGCTGGCAGGCGTAGCTCGACGGGGTGCGCGGCATGCGCTCCCGTCGCACTGTGCGGCGGCCTTCGGTGTGCGGCGCGCGGACAGTGAGCCGGTGGTAGAGCTGTGGCATCACGAAGTTGGTCACGTTCAGTTCGCCGGCTGTCCCGAGCGCCCGGGCCCGGATCGACAGCACACGGCGCGACCACATGGATGCGCGGACCCGTCCGGTCGCTCCGCCCGGGAAAGCGAGCTCGGCGCTCATCGTGCGGTCAATGCGTGGATCCTTGCGCAGTGTCTGCATCTGTGCCGCTGTCACTGTCGGATCGCCTGCGCCCAGGAGCCGGGCGACGTGGACGGCGTAGCAGCCGGCGTCCATGGTCGCGCCACCCGCCAGTGTGTAGTCGTATCGGATGTCACTGAACCGGGGCAGGGGGAAACACACCTCGGCCTCGACATGCCGCAGTTCACCGAGTTCACCGCTGTCCACGATCTCTCGCATACGCGCAGCAAGTGGGTGGTAGCGGTAGTGGAAGGCCTCCATCACCACCAGGCCACTGCGCGCGAAGGCCGTGTCGGCGGCCTGGGCGACGTGCTCGGCTTCGGCACGGTTGGCGGTGAAGGGCTTCTCGCACAGTACGTGTTTGCCGGCCTCGAGGGCCTTCAGGGTCCACTGCGCGTGCAGCCCGTTGGGCAAAGGCACATAGACGGCGTCCACCTGCGGGTCGGCCAGCAGGGCGTCGTAGCTGGTGTGCACGACGGGGACACCGTGCTTGCGGGCGAACCCTTCGGCGCGCGCCCGCTCACGAGCCGCGACAGCCGTCACGGTAACGCGCGGGGTCTGCCGCGCCGGCTTGATCAGGGCGCTCGGTGCGATGGCGGCTGCCCCGAGCAGCCCCACCCTGAGGCCTATGGTCACGGGGATCAGTGTGCCAGCCGCGCTGTGTGGTGCGGACCTTGAGTTGAGTTTCGAGTGCTGTACTGCCGCACTCGGTCACAGCCGGGCCGCGTGAACGACCCGGCCTGCGCCGGCAATGACGTGCCCGTCGTGGGCGGGACGGACTTGCGGCCAGGAGGGTTGTGGAACAGGTCAGTTGGTGCAGGTGCCGAGCAGGGATGACAGGGCGGACTTCTCCTTGTCCGAAGGGGCCCGTTGCCACAGCGGTCAGCGGTGGGCCGGTAGTGGGCGGCGGACCTGGAGCCGGCTCAGGCGGAGCATGGCTGGGCGTCGGCCCATGATCGCCATCCGGCGGCATGTGCGGGAGACTGTGGGGTGACTCCTTCCAGAGGGAGTCGGAGTTGGCCTTGCGCATGCTGATGGATCACTTGTTGTTCGTGGAGTGCCGGCCCGAGGCCTTGGCCGAGCAGCAGCGTGTCTGGGATGAGCGCGGCGCCTGGTCCAGCATCGGCGTCGCGGGCGCATTCCGCGATCTGATCCCGGACCGCTATTACGAGTACGGTATCGCCTCGGTGTATGCCGAGTTCGCGCACTGCCGCGGTTGGCTCAAGCCCGACCGTGTACTGGACCCTGACGAATACGCAGTCTTGCAGGGCGCGGTCCGCCAGTGGGCGGGCGAGGACCGCGTGTGGACGGACGTCGTCGACGAGTTCGGTACCCCGTCCATACTGTTCGGCAGCAACAACCCCTACTACGGCAAGACCCTCCGCGCCGTTGGGCTGTTGGCCGGTCGCCAGACCCCAGCGGGCATCCGCCGGATCGACACCAAGCGGCTGGAGTCCTGGCTGCGCCCGGTTTTCCCTGCGGGCCCGGCTGTGTGTTCGTGAGCAGGCACGATCGTCGCAGGAGAGCAGGCACAGGACCTGATGATCATGGAGTTGCGATGCTGCGTGATCACCAGATTCTGTGCCTGTGCTGCCATCATGGCTGGCCTTTTAGCTGATGCGAGCTCCCACGCCGCTGACGCGGACGTGCTGGTCGCCTGTGCGCAGCGTCACCGTGAGCTCCCCAGGGCGGCCCAGGTCCTCGCCCTGGTGCAGGGTGAGGACGGCGTCCTCGGGGACCAAGCCGAGCTCACGGGCGTACGCACCGAACGCGGCGGCCGCGGCGCCGGTCGCCGGGTCCTCGACGACGCCGCCGACGGGGAAGGGGTCACGGACGTGGAAGACGGTGGCCGACTCCCGCCAGACCAACTGGACCGTGGTCAGGTCCAAGCTGCGCATGAGGGCTTCGAGGCGCGTGAAATCGTAGGCGAGGTCTGCGAGGCGAGCGCGCGTCGCTGCCGCGAGAACGAGATGGTGGGCGCCCGCGAAGGCGATACGGGGAGGGAAGGCCGGGTCGAGATCGGAGGCAGGCCAGCCGAGCGCGGCGAGTGCCTCATCGAGGTCGGCGTCGGCGATCTCTTCGATGTGCGGCTCGACGCTGGTGAGCGTGGCCCTTACCGTCCCGCCCTCCTTGGCCACCTCCACCGGCACGGTGCCCGCGCGCGTCGCGAACACCAGCTCTCCGGGGCCTATCCGCTCGGCGAGCGCGATGGCGGTCGCGACGGTGGCGTGCCCGCAGAACGGCACCTCGGCCTTGGGGCTGAAGTAACGGATGCTGTAAGCCCGCCCCTCCTGGCCGCCGAGGCCCTCCGGGGGCGCGGTCAGGAACGCGGACTCCGAGTATCCCAGGTCGGCGGCGATAGCCAGCATGTCGGTGTCGGCCAAGGCCGTGGCGTCCAGAACGACGCCGGCGGGGTTTCCGCCGTCGGGGGCGCTTGAGAAGGCGGTGTATCGCAACACCTCGGGCTGTGGCGCGTTCGTCGTCATGCTCGTGGCAACGCGGGGCTGGTCCGCAGCCATTCCCGAACTGGGCCTTCGCGACGACACCGAAGGGCGCCGGGCCGGCCACGCCCTCCTCCTGCTCGGCTCGCGCCTGGGCGTCCAGTCGCCGCAGCGCTTGGGCGGGCCCCCGCTGGCACGATGGCCGCGCGCCAAGGTGGCCTGGCTTCGTACCCTGCGCGAGCTGACAAGCACCGGGCTCCGGGCCGGGAGCCAAGATCGATTGTCAGTGGTGCGTGAGACGGTAGGAGCATCAAGTCGGTTGAAAAGAGGGGGAGCTGTCATGTCCGGAAGCCAGAACTACATCAACCACGTTGCTCTTGTGTTGGATGCCAGTTCGTCCATGTCGCACCTCAGCCGCAAGGTCGTCGACGTCGCCGACCAGCAGATTGCGTATCTCGCCCGCCGGTCGAGGGAACTGGACCAGGAAACCCGTGTCACGGTGTACGTCTTCGCCGACCAGGTGGAGTGCGTCATCTACGACAAGGACGTGCTGCGGATGCCGTCGCTGAAGCAACTGTACCGGGTCGGTGGGATGACGGCTCTGCTGGCGGCCGCGCTGAAGTCACAGCGGGAGCTGGCGCAGACGGCTCAACTGTACGGCGACCACAGCTTCCTGACGTTCGTACTCACCGACGGGCAGGAGAACGCAAGTCATCGCTGCCCGGATGCCCCTGCCCGGGATCCGCGTCAACTGGTCGAGGCCGTCGCCGACATGATCAGGACGCAGGAGGACAACTGGACGCTGGCTGTCCTGGTGCCCGACCAGATGGGCAAGCGCGAGGCCATGCAGTGCGGTTTCCCGAGGGACAACATCGCCATCTGGGACGCCACGAGCACACAGGGTCTGGAGGAGGCCGGGCAGGTCATCCGGCAGGCCACCGAGAAGTTCATGGTGGGCCGCACCCAGGGCATCCGGGGATCACGGGCGGTGTTCTCCACGGGCGCTGAGGCGGTCAACAAGGACACCATCAAGGCGGCCGGCCTCACCCCGGTCGATCCTGCGCAGTACCAGCTGATCCCGGTGGCCCGCGACGCGGGGATACGGGACTGGGTCATCGAATGCGGGCACACCTACCGTACCGGTGGTGCCTTCTACCAGCTGAGCAAGTCGGAGAAGGTCCAGGCGCAGAAGCAGATCGCGGTGCTGGAGAAGAAGACGGACCGGGTGTACACGGGGCCCGAGGCCCGAGCCCTGCTCGGCCTGCCGGACGAGGAAGTCCGCGTCAAGCCGGACCACAACGACGGCTTCACCATCTTCGTACAGAGCACCAGCGTGAACCGGAAGCTCGTGGCGAACACGCGGCTCCTGCTGATGCTCTGACGCCTTGGCAGCCCTGGCGGGGTTCCGGCGGCTTCGCCGTCCCGGCACGCCGCCGGCAGCAGAGTCGGCGGCTGCGGGCGCGGCATGAGCGTAGGCGCTGCTGAGGCCGCCGCCTGCACGCGGATCTCCCCGGCGCGGTCCGCGGCGCCGGCCGGCCTCACCCCGCCACGAACGCTCCAGCCGAAATCGCCGGCGGCGTGCGCCGGAGGATGCCGTTCTCCATGGTGAGGCGATGTGGATACCCCGAGCCCGCCCTCGCCGCCCCGGATCTGCACGTGGTGATGTGCTGTGCGATGTGCACCATTACCTGTACGCCGTGCTGAGCTGCACTGTTGATGGGGAGTCGAACCCCCGCGTTGCTCTTCACGCGCCAGGAGTGGACCGGAAAACCGCCGGCCCTCGGTGTGTGCACGCCTCCGAAGCAGCTACCTGCTCCCCATCGTCCTGACCTCCTGCCGGAGTGGTCACTCCAGCAGATCGACCTCCCAGTTCGCCCGCTGGATCCGCACATCGACCTCCCGGATCTCCCGGGCGAGCGCATCGGCCTTGGCGCGCAGTTCCGCGACCGGAAGCGCGGAGAGCATCATCAGCTCAGATCGAAGCTGCCGGCCGTATCCGCGATCGCCCGTACCCGCTGCCGCGTCCGCTGCCGCGGTGACCACAGAGTGACGCAACCGCAGGACGTCCCGGCGCGCGAGTGCATCGGTGAGCGTGCCGTCCGGACCCATCTCCACGGTGGCATTGGTCCGGTTAATCCGCCGGATCAGCGTTTCGAGGGTGTCCAGCACCTCACCGGCCTCGGCCAACAGCTGAGCTGCGTTCTCAGGGGGTGTCTCACCCTCCTGGTACCGCGCGCTGCTGACGACGCGCGCTCGCAGCTGCTCTGCACGACGCGTCGCCTCCGCACGTTCTGCCAGTGCCTCGGCAAGCTTCACTGTCTCCACCTCCCGTCCTTCATGAGCTCGCACGAGTATACGAGCGCAAACCGGCTCATACGCACCTGGTTTTTGCTCCGCCGGAGCCCTGACCAGGCACGGGAAGGAGAATGATCAGCAGCTCCGTGTGAACTGGAAGGGTTCACGGCCGCCATGCGTCGCGCTTCGCGCGTGAACGACAGTGGCCGGCAGGGCAGTTGGGCGTCCTGGGTTCCCGCGCAGGGCGCCGGTGCAGCGTCCGGGAACGACTCGCAGCCGTATGGTCCGGCTGCCCGCCGGTGCGCCCGTGTCTGCCGTGTCTGCCGGCGGCGCGCAACTCAGCGTGCGGCGGGAGGACAACGGCATCACCAGGCATTCGCCGGCAGTCTGCGCGTGAACGGCCGGCCCGTCCCTTCCTTGGGCCGGGGGCAACACCCCTATGCCGCCCGGGCGATGACGGGGCAAACTGCCCAGACAGGTCCCTCCGCGGCCGTGTTGGACTTCTTGCTGCCAGGGTCGTTGGCGCTCCTGGCCCGGATGAGCACCGGAGGTGACCCCTGGGTCGTTGACAGCCCCGTCCCAGAGAGAACCGGAACGGTCGCGACCTGCAAGAATCGCCAGGCAGGCACGACTGATCTGCCCGACGTCGAGTACGCCCTCGTGCTCGACGTGAGTGAGAAGAGGGATCCCATGGCAGGCGTGCACGGCCGGCCGGCAGCAGTGCCGGGCCCTCTGCCCCTGTTGACGCGCGCGCTCACTGCGGAGTCCGGGCGGGCCCGGCAGCTCCTCGGCGCAGGCGAGTGGCGTCTGTCCTCGGCGGACGCCGGGGCGGCCGCGGCCGTCCTTGCCCGCCTCGCCGCCCCGCTCCCGGCGCGGCAGGGCACAGCGGTGAGGGCCCGGGCGACGGACCGGGACAGACGGCTTCAACGCATACTCCGCACTGCCGTCCATCACCTCGACGCCGGTGCTGTCAGCCCGGCTGCCGCCGCCCTCCTGGCCGCCGTCGCCCGCGCCCTGCTGCCCTGGCACGGTGCCCCGAATCCCCCCGCGGCGGCCGCGGCACCGAGGTATGGAACCGTGCCGGGGACAACGCACGGCGCGGCGCCGCCGACCGCGGCGGGCGAGGCACTGCTCCCCGGCCTGACCGCACTGTTCACTGCCCTCGCCGCGACCGGCGCGCCCGGAACCGTCTCGCTGACACCGCCGGTTGAACCGTGGCAGGCCCGATACGCGGGCAGATTCCGCCGCTACAGCAGACCCGCGCCGGGGGTATGGGCAGCCGAAACCGTCGGCTGCCCGGCGTGCGGCGACAAGGACGGCCCGTGGACGGTGACCTGCGACTGGCGCCGGGCCACGCTGGGCTGCCCCTGCGGGGTGGTGAGTCGCGAGCACGGCCTGTCCTTCTCCGAGATCTGGCTCGTGCTGCCGGAGACCTGACGGAGCGTCCGGGTCGGTGCGTGCCGCGGGCGGGCTTTGCTCCGGACGAAGTCGGCGTCCGGCCCTCGTCAGGGCCGTCGGCCGCTGGGCCCCGGCGGGTGACAGCCTGAGCACCGGCTTGGCTGGACGGACGGCTGCAGCGCTCAGCCGCACCAGGGTTCTGCTGGGCGCGTCAGGTACACATCAGTTCCCTGTCAGACGGCTCTGCCAATCTTGTCCATGTGAACGGCGCGGGACACCACCCGGGGCCGGGAACAGGGAGAGGTGCCCGGAGTGGTTGATCGGGGACCAGCGAGCACGCCTCACGGTCGGGCCCCCCGGGGCCCACGCAGGTTCGAATCCTGCCCTCTCCGCCACGCGAAGCACCCCGCACAGCCGGGAAGCCGCCCTGCCCGGGGAACGCCGCGCCCGGGGAACGCCGTGCCGATGTGCGGATCTTGCGGCAGGTGGACTCGGTCGCTGAGCGCCCACCGGGACTTCAGCCGAGGGATCCCACGCCGGCCCGGGAAGTCGTGCCATGCGATCGGCGGCCTGGGTGAGGGGGTCTTGCCCGACACGGAGGTCCACAGAAGTTCGCGGAAGTTCGCGGACGTCCATCGGGTCGCTCGAGGAGTTCCTCGGGGGCCGTCGCTGCGCGCCAGGCAGGCGGGTGGGCTGCTCATGCCCGGGCGACATGCTTGCCCCCTTGGGCTGTCCGTCGCGGCCTGCCACCGGGCCGTCGCCCGTCCGTTCATCCTCCGTCCGTTCATCCTCCGTCCGATCGTCCTCCGAGGCCGGCGAATGCCAGTGCGCGGCCGGCTGGAGCAGAAGGCGTGGCGGCCTTCAGCGGGGAAGCACCCAGCCCGGCGTCCAGGTC
Organism: Streptomyces sp. NPDC101151; assembly: GCF_044768335.1. NCBI lineage: Bacteria > Bacillati > Actinomycetota > Actinomycetes > Kitasatosporales > Streptomycetaceae > Streptomyces > Streptomyces sp. NPDC101151. The sequence goes on from NZ_JBIWPP010000066.1 coordinate 18,129, forward strand.
CCGGCGGCGTCGTGGCCGGTCGCGGTGGTGGCGAGGTGGGTGCGCAGGGTGGCCAGTGCCGGGTGGGGGTTGTCGCGGTGCCAGAGGAGCGAGTGCGGGTAGACGGGCGTCGGGTCGGTCACCGGGATGCGGCGCAGGCCGTGGTCGGCGGGCCAGACGAGCCGGGTGTGCTCGCCCATGAAGGTGGCCAGGGCCGGGGTGTCGGCGACGGTGTCGAGGAGTGCGTCGGAGCCGAAGTTGGGGCCGGTCGCCTCGATGGTGAGGGCGAACTCGGCGACGAGGTCGTCGTAGTAGGCGGCCCACTCGGTGCCGGGGACGATGCCGGGCATCCAGATCCGGTGCCCGGCGAGCTGGGCGAGGGTCACCGAGCGGGCGCCCGCCAGTGCGTGGGCGGGGCCGGTGAGGAGTTGGAGCGGCTCGTCGAGCACCCGGACGGACCCGATGTCCTCGGGAAGGAGCCGGCCGGGTGCGGCGACGGCGCGGAAGGACGCGTCGATCGCACCGGAGCGGATGGCGGCGATGGCCGTCTCGATGTCGAACAGCATCAGCACGTCGAGGTCGATGTCGGGGTGCGCGCGGTGGAAGCCGCGCATCAGGCCCGATGCCGCGCCGCGCGAGTTGAGCACGTCGACGCGCAGCGGGCGGTGGCCGGTGCGCACGGACGCGACCGCGCGCTCGGCGACGCGCAGCAGCTCGCGGGCGTGGGGCAAAAATGCCTGCCCGTCGATGGTGAGCTCGGCGCCGCGCGGGGTGCGGGTGAACAGCCGGACGCCGAGGGTGCGCTCGAGGGCGGCGATGCGCTTGGAGACAGCCTGCTGGGTGACCGCCAGCTCGGCGGCGGCTTCCTGGAACTGTCCCGCGTCGGCGGCGGCGACGAAGGTGCGGACGGTGTCGAGGTCCATGCCGATACCCTAGGGCCACAACCGTTGGTTGTGGCTGATGGCTCTGTGGTTGTTTGATCCCTGGTTGTGGTGCTCGCTTTGATGCTTCTGGTCTCGGATCGGTTGTGCGGGCGAGTGGCGAGGGGCGTCGGGTATGAGGAGCGGGCACCGGCTGGGAGATCTGCTCGGACACCGGCTGGGGCGGCAGTTCGGGTGGCTGTGGGGAGCGTATGCGACCAGCGCGCTCGGCACGTGGCTCGCCTTCGGTGCGTTCCCGCTGATCGCCGTCCGGGTGCTGCATGCCGGACCGGCCCGGGTCGCCGCGCTCGCCTCGGTGGGGGCCGCGGTGGGCGCGGCCGTGGCGGTGCCGCTCGGCCCGTGGGTGGAGTTCCGCCGCAAGCGGCCGGTGCTGATCGCGATGGACCTGGTGCGGTTCGCGGCGCTGCTGACGATCCCCGCCGCGTTCGCGCTCGGCGTGCTCACCTTCCTTCAGCTCCTGCTGGTCTCGGTTGTCGTCGCGGCGGCCGACATCACCTTCCGCACCGCCTCCGGCGCGTACCTGAAGACGCTGCTGCCGGCCCAGGACCTGCTCGTCGCGAACGCCCGATTCGAGTCCACGGCCTGGACGACCACGATCATCGGGCCGCCGCTGGGCGGCGCGGCGATCGGGCTCCTCGGTCCGGTGGCGACGGTGGTGGCCGACGCGGTCAGCTACCTGCTCTCGGCCCTGGGCATCCGCGCGACGGGCGGGCACGAGCCACGGCCCGGGCGGCCGGAGGCCGCGCGCATGCGGGCCGGGGACCTGCTCGACGGCTGGCGGTTCATCCTCGCCGACGCGACGCTGCGTCCGCTGTTCTTCAACACCGCCCTGTTCAACGGCCTGGTGATGGCCGCCCAGCCGCTGCTGACCGTCCTGATGCTGGGCCGGCTCGCCTTCGCGCCGTGGCAGTACGGCCTCGCCTTCGCCGCGCCCTCGATCGGCGGGCTGCTCGGTTCGCGGCTGGCCCGGCCGCTCGTCACCCGGTTCGGACAGCACCGGGTCCTCGTCGTGTCCGGGGCGCTACGCGCGCTCTGGCCCGTCGGCCTGGCCTTCGTGGGGCCGGGCACCGAAGGGCTGCTGCTGGTGATCGGCGTCGAGCTCGGACTCATTTTCTGCTGCGGGGTCTTCAACCCCGTCTGCACCACCTGCCGCCTCGAACGCACCTCGACCGACCGGGTCGCCCGCACACTGTCCGCCTGGGCGGTGACGACCAAGGCCTCGACCGCGCTCCTGACGGCCCTGTGGGGCGTGCTGGGCGCTCTGCTCGGCCCGCGTACGGCCATCGGCCTGGCCGGGATGCTCCTGCTGGCGACCCCGCTGCTGCTCCCCCGCCGCCCGGCAGCGCAGCTCCGCGAGCCGGAGCCGGCACCGAGCCGCCCCTGACGGACCGCAAAAGGGGCGCCACGAAGATCAGTTCACGTGCGCCCGCCCATCACCCTGCAGCTCCTGCCGGAGGAGGCGGTGCGGCAGGCGAGGCGCTCGGCTGCTCCCGCGGCGGGCTGACCACCAGGATTCACATTGCTACAGAGGGCCGCTACCGTCCGTTGTCCCTGGTCATCACGCCGGGTCAGCGGGCGGACTGTACTCAGTTCGAGCCGGTCATGGACAAGATCCGGGTCCTCCGTCGGGGACCTGGTCGCCCGCGCCGCACCCCGGACAGCGTCGGTGCCGACAAGGCGTACAGCAACCGCAAGATCCGCACCTACCTCCGCAGGCCCGGCATCCGGCACGTGATCCCCGAGAAGAAGGACCACAAGGCAGCCCGCCTGCGCAGAGGGTCACGCGGCGGGCGGGCGCCGGGCTTCGACAAGAACCGCTACAAAGACCGCAACACGGTGGAGCGGGCCGTCGGCAAGCTGAAGCAGTTCAGAGCCGTGGCCACTCGCTACGACAGGCGCGGATACGTCTACCTCGGCACAGTCACCGCCGCCGCCCTCTTGATTTGGCTCCGCTGTTGAACGAAGAGACGGAATCCAGCGGAATCGGACCTTTGCCGGGAGCACAACCGAGGAACGACGTTGTCTCAGCCCGCGATGATCACTAAAGTCCGTCGGGTGACTGCCGGGTCGGCCATGGGCCATGCACGAGTGAGGTTCCCGGCCTCGGCGTGAGCACGAGGCGGGCAAGAGCCCCGCCCCCCTCTCCGAGTCTTCCTGCTCGGCGCCCGCATGCGGCGCCCGTCCCAGCGAATCCCAAGCCCCGGAGACACACAGTCCACATGCCGAACGAACAGCAGTACCAGAACGAACCCGAGCTGTCGCAGACCTCGGTCCAGTTGAACCACACCGCTGTCTACGCCAGAGACCGGCAGCTGTCGGCCGAGTTCCTGGCCGTGATACTGGGATTGAAGGTCGGCGCTCCGTTCGGGCCGTTTCTCCCCGTCGACCTCGGCAACGGCGTGACGCTCGACTACTACGAGAAGCATGACGAGCCGGTCCAGTCGCAGCACTACGCGTTTCTCGTGCCGGATGAGCAGTTCGACAACATGATCGCCCGTCTGGAAGCGGTCGGGGTCACCTACTACGCCGATCCCAGCCACACCGAGCTCGGTCAAATCAACCGCCTGTTCGGCGGTCGCGGCGCGTACTTTGACGATCCGGACGGCCACAACATGGAGATCATGACCCGGCCCTACGTCCGCCCCTGACCGACGGCCTATCGGGCCCCGCCGGCAGTTCTCCAATCCTCCTGGTCTCCGGGGCTCACGCCCGGGACCAGGAGAGGACCTGGCGGTCAAGGGACTCGCCCGTACGCGCCTGGCCAAGTCCGTGCACGATGCCGGATGGTCCGTGTTCGCCTAAGAACCCCTAACGAAATGATCTTCGAGGTGGTTGGATCACTCCGAGCTCGATGATTTGGGGGTGCGGGGTGGCTCGGCCGAAGCCGTGG
>NZ_JBIWPP010000067.1:0-21778 GCF_044768335.1 Streptomyces sp. NPDC101151
TCGGGGTCCTTGCGGTGCTGGCGATCCCGCTGGTGCCGGTGCTGTGGCGGGCGCGGGGGGGCGGCGGACGGCGCGGGGGGCCCCCCCCGGCCCCGGGGCCCGGGTGCCGCCCTTCGCTTGCGCTGGTGTTACTTGACGTTGACGGCGGACCAGGCCGCAGCGACCGTCTTGTACTCGGTGCTGTCGTTTCCGTAGAGGTCGGCTGCCGCGGAGAGGGTGCCCTTGCGGGCGTTGGCATAGTTGGTGGTGGACGTGAACTGCGTGGTCAGCGCCTTGTACCAGATCTGGAGCGCCTTGTCGCGGCCGATGCCGGTGACCGTGGAGCCGTCCTGGGTGGGGGAGTCGTAGTTCACTCCGTTGATCGTCTTCGCCCCGCTGCCCTCGGACAGCAGGTAGAAGAAGTGGTTCGCGACGCCGGACGAGTAGTGCACGTCCTTGTTGCCGACGTCGGAGGACCAGTTGTCCGCCGAGCCGCCGTCCTTGCTGGGCTTGTCCATGTAGCGCAGCGGGGTGCCGTCGCCGTTGATGTCGATCTTCTCGCCGATGAGGTAGTCGCCGACGTCGGAGCTGTTGTTGGCGTAGAACTCCACGCCGGTGCCGAAGATGTCGGAGGTCGCCTCGTTCAGGCCGCCGGACTCACCGGAGTACTCCAGGCCCGCGGTGTTCGCGGTGACGCCGTGACTCATCTCGTGACCCGCGACGTCGAGTGCGGTCAGCGGGTCCTTGTTGCCGGAGCCGTCGCCGTAGGTCATGCAGAAGCAGCTGTCGTCCCAGAAGGCGTTCACGTACGAGTTGCCGTAGTGGACGCGGGAGTAGGCGCCGACGCCGTCGTTCTTGATGCCGCTGCGCCCGAAGGCGGACTTGTAGAAGTCCCAGGTCTCCTGGGCGCCGTAGGCGGCGTCGGCGGCGGCGGTCGCCGCGTTCGAGTCGGTTCCGTCTCCCCAGGTGTCGTTCGACTGCGAGAACAGGGTGCCGGCGCCGGAGGTCCCGTGGTTGAGGTCGTTGGTCTTGTGACCGCCGCGCGACCCGTCGGTGAGCGTGTACGACGACCCGGACTGCGTCGTCGTGAGGTCCACCTTGCCGCTGTACTTGGTGTTGCCGACGCCGGTCTCGATGCCCTGGTACTGGTAGAGCTTCTTGCCGGTGGCGGCGTCGGTGACGACGTGCAGCTGGTTCGGGGTGCCGTCGTCCTGGAGGCCGCCGACGACGGTCTCGTAGGCGAGGACGGGCTTGCCGGAGCCGGCCCATATGACCTTGCGGGGGGCCTGGTCCGCACGGGTCTTGGCCGAACCGGCGGCCTTCGCCAGTCCCAGTGCCTGCTTCTCGGCCTTGGCCGCGCTGACCTGCGGCTTGAGCGAGGCGAGCTTCAGCGTGGCCCCCGTCGCTCTGGTCACGCCCTCGGTCTTGCCGGACTTGGCGGTGTGCACGATCAGGTCGCCGCCGAGCACGGGCAGGCCCGCGAAAGTGCGCTCGTAGCGCGTGTGCACAGTGCCGTCGGTGTCCTTGACGACGTCCTTGACGACCAGCTTCTCCTTGGCGCCGAGGCCTATCTGCTGCGCGGTCTCGGCCGCGCCGGCCTGCGCCTGCTGGATCAGCGTGGTGCGGGCCGCCGCGGACAGAGCGATCGGGGCTGCGGCGAGGTGGGACCGGCCGGTGGTGGGCTGCGCCGTGGCCGTGGTGCTCAGTGCGCTGGTCAGGAGCGCTCCGGCGGCGACAGCAGTGGCGATCGCCAGCGTCTTGCGCGGGTGACGCGCATAGCGGGAAGTCACACAAGCTCCTCTTGTGGGGGGAAGTTCGGTCGGCGTGGGGCCGGCCGGATCGGTTGCGGAGATTGTCGAATTCGAACGGCGGTGAAAGGAGAGTGACATGTTTGGTGTGTACATGTCATCCCCTTCGAGTGTGATGTCGAGGGAAACTTCACTGTTCGCAAACGGTGCATGAGGGCAGGCGGAATTCGACTCACGACGTCAGAGGCTCCTGGCTGCATTCAGATTTGCGTGAGCCAAGAAAGGTGCGCTGGTCTGTGCCCGCCGGCGAAGTGCCTGCAGGTCATGCCCTATGCGTATGGGAACGAACCCGGCGACTCCGGTCCGATGGGTCGCCGAGAACCTTCCAATTGGACGGAAAAAATCTTCCGGGGGCGGTCCGCGAGCCCGGGCCCTGCGCCGGTGGCGATCAGACGCAGGGCGGTGGCGGGCGGCCCTGAGGCGCGGCACATGAAGTCTCCATGAGATGTGGGGGGTTGGAGAGGTGTACACGACACAACCTCGGCTGTGACGGCGTTCGCTATGCCTGGACCCCAGGTCCGACAATTCCCCCACGCCTTCTTCACCTGCGGGGCACAGGGAGGAGGCGCTGGACCGTACCTTCTGCCTCGTCCCGCTCGCACGCGGTGCCTCCGCCGTGCGACGGGCGTGACCGGTCAGGCGGGACTGAGCGGATGTGCCGCCGTGGTGGAGCGGGGTGGCCAGGAGTGCGGCGAGAGGATGCCGAGCACATAGGCACGGGCCACCAGTGCCGGCCGGGTCGTGACTCCCAGCAGGTGCCGCAGGCGGCTCAGGTGGTAATCCACGGTCTGCCGCGAGAGGTGCAGTGCCCCGGCGATGTCGGCGTTGCTGTGCCCCGCGGCCAGCAGGGCGAGTATCCGCACCTGAGCGGCCGTCAGCGGCGGGTGCGGCTCATGGCTGAGGCCGAGTCGGGTGACGACCGCCCACACGCCGGGGGTTCGGTGCTGGGTACGGCGCACGGCGCTCAGATGGACCCAGGCCCGGCGCCGGCGATGGTCCCCGTCGACGAGCACGGCGCTGGTGTGTGCGCTTCTGCGCCGGCCGCCGATGAGGTCGGCCCAGATCCTGTGCAGTGCGGTCCGTTCGGGCGTCTCGGCCAGCAGGGTGTCGGCCGGCGACCCGATGAGGTCCCGCAGGCGGACGCGTAGGAGCTCGGCGACGGCGGCGCTGGCCTCCCCGACCACTCCGTCCGCGGTCAGGCGCAGGCAGAGCAGGCCGCTGTGGTCCCGCAGTGCGCGCAGGTCCTCCTCGGCCTGGCGTCGCTGGTCCAGGGCGTGGGTGTATTCGGTGACGTCGACGTAGATGCCCGCGACGCAGCGCAGCGTGCCCCAGCTGACGGCGAAGCGGTACCCGGCCGCGTTTCCGGGGGAACCGTCCGAGCGCCGGTAGGAGAGCGTGTGCCGCACCGAGTGCCCGCCGGTGAGGACCTCTTCGTCGAGGGCGAGGAACCGGGCCGCGTCCTCGGGGCCGTCGACCTCGGCGAGGTGGCGGCCGATCAGGGTGTCGCGGGTGGTTCCGTGCAGGTGGGCGTAGGCGTGGTTGACCCAGACGTAGCGGCCACCGGCGTCACGGACGAACACCGCGGCCGGGCTGAGGTCGGCGAACGAGGCGTACGCCGTGGTGCCGGCCGCCGCGCCGCCCACCTCGACCGCGACTCCCCGGCTGCGGCGGCGATGCAGCCCGTCTCCTCGGGCCGACCAGTTGACGTCGAACGTGCGTCCCTCGAACCGGGCCTGGTAGGGCCCGTCGCCGCCTAACGGCGACGGACCGCCGCCATCGGGGCTCAGAGCCTCCAGGAAACGACGCGCGGTGCGCTCGTCCGCGAAGGCGCCGCCCCCGGTCTCGACCCGTCCCGAGCCGCTGTCGGCCTCCCACCAGGACACCGGGAGGGTCGCCAGCAGCGTCTTGAAATCGGCCTCGTCCACAGCTCAACTCCTTCAATCTTCCACGAACATCACGTTGAGTGACACACCATGCGTGTCCCGTAGGTGCATACGGCATGCCGGGCCGTCGAGGACGGTCCGAATGTCACGCATGTGTGTCCACGCCGGGCGCTAACACATCACCAGACCTTCACATGGCGCCAACCGCTGCCTTCAGTAGGGCATTTGCCTGAGGCGTTCGTGCTTCGCACGCCCTGCGGCGGGCAACCGGAGTGCTTCGCTTGAAAGAGACCGCGCAACGGGCGACATCGGCCGGCGCACCCCGGCGTCGTCGCGCCGCACACCGCGCGAACCTCGCGCGGAAGAGACAAGGTCTTGGACATCAGAAGGAGTTGGGCTTTCGTGGCGAAGGTGCTGTACGTGCATGCCAAGGGCGGACCTCCGGTCGGACACGTCCTGACGCGGGTGGCCGCGAGGTCCGCCGTGCACCTGCTGGCACTCAGCGAACTTCCCGCCGGGGTGGCGGCAGAGGCGAGGCAATGGTGCGCCTCGGTCCGCACGGGAGGGGAGGCGGGCAAGGGCGATCTGGTCGAGCTCATCGTGACCCGCGCCCGCGAGATCGGCGCGGACGCCGTCATCACGTTCTCGGAATACGCGGTGGTCGCGGTGGCCGAGGCCGCCCGGCAGCTCGGACTGCGGGGCGCCGGGCCCGCAGCGGCTCTCGCTCGTGACAAGCGGCTGATGCGCGCGGCCTGGGAAGGCCAGGGAGTGCCCCAGCCCCGCTTCCGCTCCGTCACCACCGCGGAGCAAGTGGCCGCCGCGACAGCCGAGTTGACCTGTCCTCTGCTGCTGAAGGCGGCGTGGAGCGCTGGTTCGACCGCGCATCAGATCATCGAAGGGCCTGCGGACGCCCCGGGCGCCTGGGCACGGTCGCACTCGGTGATGACCGAGTCGGCGCGGCTCGGATACGCGGAGCTTCATGTCGAGGGCGCCGGCGAGGACTTCATCGTCGAGGAGATCGTCAGCGGCTGTGCGGAGGAGTGGTTCGACGGAACGGGATGGGGTGACTATGTCAGCGTCGAGGGCGTGGTCGTCGAGGGTGTCTTCCGGCCGGTCTGCCTGAGCGGCCGGATGCCGACGGTGGCGCCGTTCACCGAGCGGGCCGGCATCACCCCCGCCGCGGTCGGCATCGAGGCCCAGAGCAGGATCGTGGCGCTGGCCCGGCGGGCCGTGGACGCACTCGGGCTGGAGAACTGCGGCACCCACACGGAGATCAAACTGGGCGAGAGCGGCCGCATGTGGGTGATCGAGACGGCGGCACGCTTCGGCGGTGCGATGACGGTGCCGCAGATCGAGGAGGTCTTCGGTCTCGACCTGGTCGCCATGTTCACCGACCAACTGCTCGGCGGCTCGCCCGACTGGCCGTCACAGGCGTTGACGTCCGAGGACGCCGAGGGCGCGGCCGGGTCCCTGGTCGTCCTCGCCGTGGACGGAGCAGGAGCCCCGTGGCCACACCGGCACGTGTGGGACTCCGCGTCGCTGATCCGTTCCGCTCCGATCGGCGCGGGCAGCACGCTGTCCGTCGTCGGTGAGAGTTCGCTGCCGGACGGCACACCCGTGCCGGTCTACGACCCCGCAGCGGGCGCCAACACCATGGCGGGTCTGTGTCTGCTGTCCGCAGACCGGCCGCAGACCGTCGTCCGCGACTTCACCGCCGTCGTGGACGCCCTGCCGCACATCCTGCCCGCGCACGTCACGGAGGAGGCGCGGGCATGACCTTCGCACTGGACGAGACCGAGGTGCCCGGGGCCAAGGGGGACCGCACCGTCGTCGGCGCCAACCTCTCTCTGCCGCTGTTCCGGACGCTGTCCGGAGTGCTTGCCGGGCACCCGTACCTGAAGGTCGTGGTGGACCGTGCCGAGAGCACCTGGCATCTGCTCGACACCCGGGCGCACTCCTTCCACGTCAACTACATCGCCACCTGTGTCCTCGGCATGACCCTGGACGAACTCGACGCGGACCTGGACGCGTTCAACACATCCGTGTACATGGACCCCGAACGCCGCTTCCTCCTGGGGGTGCTGTCCCTGCACACCGACGAGGCGTCGGACGGCACCGAGTGCCCCTTCCTGGTCCTGGAGACCACCGAGGCGGACACCATGCACGGCCCTCTGCTGGAGGAGTTCTACCTCTACGTGCGCGGTCGCGTGGACGGACGTCTGCCGCTGCTGCTGAAGCCCGCCAACCACGGGCAGGAGCACGAACTGGCCTCGGTCAACGAGGCGCGCGTCCCGCGCATCCTCAGCCACAAGCTGTTCGGCAACCGGACCCGCACCTGCCTCAACCCGGGAGAGGCCGAGGGCCGGCTGCGCCACTTCCGCACCGTGGCCGAGTACGAGGCCGCCGCAGCGGAGCTCGGCTGGTCCGACATCGTCGCGATGCCCCGCCTGCCCGACGACGTGCCCAGGGTCGCCGGATTCATCAACACCGCCCCCATCACCCCGCTTTCGCACACCAATGTGCTGGCCTCGGGCTGGGGCATCCCGAACGCGATCGTCCGCGACCTCGACGCCCTCATGCGCCACGACGACCTGGACGGGGCCTGGGTGCGCTACCGGGTCCGGGAGGACTCCATCACACTGGAGCCGCTGTCCGGCGCACCGGACCTGAAGCAGCCCGCCTGGCACGAACAGCGCATCCGTATCGAGACGCCGCTGCTGGAGGAGGCGCCGGTCCTGGCCCTGCACCGGCTGCGGCGCACCGACCGCGACAGCTACGGCACCAAGGCGAGCAACCTCGGGGAACTCCACCACGTCCTGGACAGCCGGACCGCGGACCTGACGGTGTTCTACACCCGCCCGCGCCCGCCGCGTACCGATCTCCTCGGCCATCTGGGCTCCCGTCTCGGCGAGCAGGGAGCCCCGCCGGAGCGACTGCGTGCCGCCGCGGCCGAGCGCGTGGCGGAGACGGTCCGCGCCCCCGAGGGCGTGGCGCTGCCGTTCCGTCTGCACCACCTTTTCCTGACCTCCTCGCCCGCGCTCCAACAGGGCATCGGCAAGCTGAAGATGGCCATGGAACTGGAGGCGTTCGACATCGTGGACCCGCTGTGCCTGAGCCTCCAGCACCTCGCGCGCCGCACGCCGATGCCGGACGAGGTGAGCCAGGCGATCACGGCGTCGGTGCCGAGGCTGCTGGCCGGCGGACACCGCATGGTGGTGCGCTCCTCCTCCAACGCGGAGGACCTGCCCGGCTTCTCCGCCGCGGGAATCTACGACTCGGTGACCACCGTGCGCGGGACGGAGCAGCTCATGGACGCCGTACGGCAGGTGTGGGCGTCACTGCTGTCGCCGCGCAGCGTGCGCCTGCGGCATCAGGTCGGCATCTCCCTGGACGACACCTACATGGGGGTGATCGTCCAGGAGTACGTGCCGGCGAGCCTCGGGGGTGTGCTGGTGACCTGCAATCCCACCCGCCGTGCGGACTTCCGCAACGTGTACCTCAACTGCACGCCCGGTTCGCCGGAGCGGGTGGTGGACGGCACGATCCTGCCCCAGCAGTACCTGTACAACACCGTCGAGGGCGGCGGACGCACGGTGGACGTCGGTACCTCGGGAGAGGACCTCCCGCCGGAGAGCCGCGAGGCACTCGCCCGGCTGGCCCTCACCGGGCGTCTGCTGCAGTCCCACTTCAGCGAGGACGACGCCGACGACGCCCTGGACATCGAGTGGCTGATGACGGACGAGGGGGCGTTCCACCTGGTCCAGATCCGCCCCTACGCCCGGTGAGCCGCCGCATGCCCGCCCCGCGGCACCGTCGGGCCGAGCCGGTCACCACTCCGGCGGCCCGCCGCATCATCCGCCTGAACAACGGCTTCCAACTGCTGTTCAACCTGCTGTGGTGGATGCCCGTCTTCTACGCCTACCAGCGCGACGCCGGTCTGTCCGACATCCAGATCTTCGGCATCCAGAGCATCTACTACATCGCCTTCTGCCTGTTCGAGATACCCACGGGTGTGGTCGCCGACCGTATCGGCGCCCGCAACTGCCTGCGGGCCGGCGCGGTTGTCATGACGGCGGCGAACATGGTGCCGGTACTGTCCCCGTCGTACACCGGCTTCCTCCTGCACTTCCTCGCGATCGCGGCCGGACGCTCGCTCACCTCGGGTGCGGCGAGCGCCTATCTCTACGACGCTCTGCGCGCCGAAGGGGCGGACGCCCACTACCTGCGGGCCGAGGGCGCCGCGCGGTCCCTCGGGCTGGCCGCCAAGGTCGTCTGCTGGCCGCTCGTCGGTCCGTTGATGATGCTGGCTCCGCAGACCCCGTACGTCCTCAGCGCGGCGAGCGCCGCCGGGTCGCTGGGCTGTGCGCTCGCCCTGCCGCGCCTCGCGCCGCGCGGCACGGACACCGTCCCGGGCAAGCGCGGCCGGCGGAGCGGCACGCTCCTGCGCGACACGGGCGCCGCCCTGCGAGCCCTGCGCGCCTCGCCGTGGCTGCCGCTGCTCATGGTGCAGGGCGTGGCGGTGTTCACGCTGTCGCGGATCTGCCAGGTCAACCTCTTCCAGCCGGTGCTCCTGGACCACGGGATCGGGGAGAGCACACACGGCAGTGTGCTCGCGGCCATGACAGTGGCCGAAGCCGTGGCCTCGGCGCGTCCCCAGTGGCTGAGCCGCCGTGTGCCGCCGGTCGTGTGGGTGTCCCTGCTGAGCGTGGCGCTCGCCGTGTCACTCGCGGGCACCGCCCTCGGCGGGCCCTGGCTCGTGGTGGCCCTGTTGTGCGCGTTCGCCGCGATCACCGGGTTCGTCTATCCCGTGCAGCGCAAGCTCATCAACGACGCCATCCCCGCGGACGCGCCGCGCGCCACGCTGCTGTCCGTCGAGAGCATCGTGGACCGCGGAGTGTGCGCACTGGCCGCGGTCGCCGCCGGTGCGTACCTGGCGGCGGGCCACCTCGACGCGCTGCTGTGGCAGAGCGCCGCGGTCACCTGCGTACTGATACCGGTCCTGCATCTGGCGCTCCGCCGGACGAGCCCGCCGGAGCCGCACCGGGCAGGCGAAGCAGCCGCGCGGGACCGACAGGCGTACTCCGGGCCGATCCCAGGATCCGGGCCGGACTCGGAGCCGGACGGTTCGGCGGCGGTCCCCGCGTCGCAGTCCGCCCCAGGCCGGGGCCGGGACCTCTGGAGGGCGGGCGAGCCGGCACGGTGGAGGCAGGGTGAATCGAGACCGTGGGGGGCGGACGAGCCTGCGCCGCTGAGTATCGACGAGGGCGTCGCACCGCACCCGTGAGCGTGCCCTGGCAGGACAACGGCACAAGGTCTGAAACTCCGTCCTGACCACGCTCTCTCATCAGATCCAACGGCTGTGCGGCGATGGTTGGTTCCCGATCGGGATGTGACGTTTCGCCCAGCTCGTCGACCTGTCGCAGCACACCGTGACCGCCCCATACTCCAGGACCTGACGAACCGACGGACGAAGGAGCACGGTGAGCACAGCGGCGGCGGCGGGGACCTGGAAGCTCGGAGACCTGGAGGTGAACCGCATCGGCTACGGCGCGATGCGGCTGACGGGCAACGGCATGATGGGGAACTCCGACGGCACGCCGATCGACCGCGATGTCGCCGTCGGCCTGCTGCACAGCGCATTCGAGCAGGGTGTCAACCACATCGACACGGCCGCCTTCTACTTCTCGCCACTGCGGTCCGCGAACGAGCTCATCAACCGAGCCCTCTCGTCCTGGTACGGCGACGTGGTCGTGGTGACCAAGGTCGGCCCGGCGCGCGATCCCTCCGGCCAGTGGCTCGCCACGGCCCGCCCCGACCAGCTGCGTGGCCAGGTCGAGGAGAACCTGCGGCAGCTTGGCCGGGACCACCTGGACGTGGTGAACCTGCGCGCCAACGGTCCCGGCACGGCCTCGATCGCCGAACACTTCGGCGCCCTCGCCGAGCTGCGCGAGGCCGGCCTGATCCGGCACCTCGGGCTCTCGGCCGTCCTGCCTCGGCACGTGGCCGAGGCCCGGACGATCGCGCCCGTGGTCTGCGTGCAGAACTCCTACGGCCTGGACTGGCGCCGCGCCGACGAGAGCGGGCTGGTGGACCTGTGCGGGGAGCAGGGCATCGCCTTCGTCCCGTTCTTCGCGGTCTCCGGCCTGCGGCGCGAGGCGGCCGCGAGCCAGGAGCACGACACGCGCGTCCACTCCGTCGCCCGCGCCCACCATGCGACGCCGGCCCAGGTACGGCTCGCCTGGACCCTGCACCGGGGTCCGCACGTACTGGCCATTCCCGGCACCACGAACCCGGCGCACCTCGCGGAGAACCTCGCCGCCGGAACCCTGCGCCTGACCGAGGAGGAGTTGGCCCTCCTCGACAAACCGGACGAGGGCACCGCCTGAGCCGCTGCCCGCACCCTCACCCAGCCATGACCTTCACGGAACCATGAGCACAATCCGGGCCGCCGTCGTCCGCCTGACCGCCGTCTTGTGCAGTGCTGCCGGAGGTCAGTTGCCGGGTCGGAACCGGAGCGCCGACCAGGTGTCGTCGATGGCGACCTGCCGCACGGGCCGCACGCCCCGCTCGGAAAGCGCGGTGGCCAGGGTGTCGCGGTTCAGATCGGTTCCGAGTTTCCCGCCCTTCGGGTACGCCACCCAGGCGAGGGCATCGCGCTGCGCGGCGGCAAGCGCCGCCTGCGCATACGGCCCGAGAAGGTCACCGGCGGTGGTCACGAAGGCGAGCACCGCATCGGCTGTGGCTGGGTCACCCGCGGACTCGACGTCCAGGTGGACGTCTTCGGGCTTGCCCAGTACAACGACACTCTGACCGGGCTTGATCTGCAGCTTGCTCATGACGGACACCCCCTGATCCTGCCACCCGCTGAAGGGCAGGGCCATCCGGGCCGTTCACTCCAGCGGCGCCGGCTTGCCGCCTACGGGCCGGTGAACGGCGCCATCCACACCCGCTCAGCCCTTCGCCGGCTGCCGGAGCCCGCCGGCGGTCAGCTCGGCCCGCGTCGACTCGGGCAGCCCCTCAACAGGTGTCTTTCTGCTCGGCGGACTGAGGGCGCGACGGCGCTTCGTGGGCGCTGGACAGGCGCGGCGTCGGGCCGTTGCCGGCGGAGGTTGAAAACTCCCGTGCGGTGCCGCACTCTTGGCGGAGCCGTTTCGGCCGTGTGGGCAAGAAGGGGGCGCCGGATGCAGCAGTCGGAGGACGAACTCCTGGCAGAAGCCGTCGGCCGCATCAACCCGGGTGGGAAGTTCGCCTCCCGGTTCCTCAGGAATGACGTGTGCGAGTTCGACCGCGAGCTGCCCCTGGGTTTCGATCTTGCCCTTGAGCGTGCCCGCACCGTGCTCGTTCAACTGCCCGGTGGCGCGAACCCAGAGCTGGTGGAAGCAGGAACGGACCGCGTGACACTCCGTGTGGTCACCGGAGGCGGAGCCCTCAACATGAACCCGGTGGTGGTGACCGTCCAGGCGATGCGCAGCGGCGAGCGGACCACCATCCTGCAGGTGCGGGCGATCGCGAAGGAAGGTCTGATCAAGCAGCGTGCAGGTCAGAAGACGGCCGAGCGCATCGCGGCGGTGCTGGACGGAGCCCGCCCGGGTCCATGAGCAGCCCGATCGACACGTTGCTCGCACGATCAGCTGCCTGAGTCCTTGGACCCACCTGGCCGCCGCACTCCGCCGACTGCCCGAGGCAGTCGGCGATCCAGGCACCCGCCCAGAATCCGCAGTCTGCTTGCACGGCTGGTCCGTGTCATGAATCCGAGCAGCCACAGACCACGGCCCACCACGCCCGCGCCGCCAAGGTCCCGGCCGTCCAGACCGAGTCGGGCGTTCCAGGGGTGGGCCAGGCGCTTTCGGCCGGCCGGCACGGGCCGAGTTGATTCCGGCCGGCCGACGTCGAGCCGGTGGCCGGTCAGGTATTCCCGTGTTTCCTGCGGACCGCCCTGACCCTGCGGTCGAACTCGCGGTTGAGCAGCGGCATCAGCAGACTGCCGCTTCGGGCGAGCAGCCGGGTGCCCGTATCCGGGCAGATCAGGAAGCGTCTGCGGTCGATTCCGGCGATGATCGCCTCGGCGACGCGCTCCGCCGAGAGTGGCTTGATCGCCCCGCCGATCGCCCTCGTCTCCTGCGGCTTCCAGCGGTTTTCCTCCGTGAGTTGGGGGGTGTCCACGTCCGGCGGGAAGACCACACCGACGTGCACTCCGCAGGGTTTGAGCTCGGCCCGCAGTGACTCCATCAGTCCCCGCACGGCGAACTTGGCCGGCCCGTATGCGCTGTAGCCGAAGATCCCCACGAGCCCGGCGGCGGACGACACCGCGACCACACTCCCATGTCCGCGTTTCACCATGCCGGGGACCACGGCCCGCAGTGCGTGGAGCGTGCCGAAGTAGTCGACGTCCATCATCTGTCGGAAGACCTCGTCCGAGAGGTCCAGGAAGTGCCCGGGGCGGGCGAGCCCGGCCGAGGTGATCAGGACGTCGCAGGACCGGCCCTGTGCTGCCTCCAGCTCGGCGAGGGCACGCGTGAGGGCCTGGCTGTCGGACACGTCGGCCACCCGGGCGGCGGCCGACAGCTCGTTCGCCGCTGCCTCCAGACGGTCCCGCCCTCGGGCGATCAGCGACAGCTTCGCGCCGCGCACAGCGAGCAACCGGGCCGTGGCCAGTCCGATGCCGCTCGATCCGCCGGTTATGACCACGTGCGCGGAGGCAAGGTCGACAGGGCCTGCGGTGGCTCTCGGTCGTATGTCGTCGTCCACGAAGAACGGCCTTCCCTGATGGGACGCTTCCACAAACTCCTTGAGCGTTCCCGGTATCCCCACTCCCCGGACCGCATGCCGGTACGAGGCCGTCATGGCCCATGTACGTCGACGCCGTCTCGAAGGCGCCCGCCGCGAACTCGACCAGCCCGGCAGTTCGTCCACCGTCGCCGCCGTCGCGGCACGCCGGCAGATCGCCGGCACCAGCCTTGTCCGTCGCGCCCACCGCAACGCTCACGACACTCACCCCGACAGGTCCACCCGTATCAGCCAGGTCTTTCCGATCCTCTGATCGTTGCGTCGGCGGTGAGGGACCGCGTCTGAGTCGTCCGATGCCGCGTGGTCGGTGATCGAGCGCTGCTTCCGCCTGTGGGCCGTGCCCGTGGCAGTGGCGGAATCACCAGGTTCCGGAGAGCATCGCCTTCAACTTCCGTACCGGTGTGCCGTGGAGGGGCCTGCCTGCCGGGTTCGGCCCGTGGCAGCAGGTCAACGGACGCCTCCCGCTGGTCTGTCGACGGTGCCTTCGACCGCCTTCCGGCTGCCGCCCAGACCCGGGCGGACGTGGACCGGCTGGTCGCGCCGGACTCGAACTCGTGCGGGCTCACCGGAACAGAGCTGCCAAAGGGGGCTCGCGGAACGCGCACTCGGACTCGGACTCGGGCGCTCCGTGGCGCATGGGCCGGCGTCTGAGCGGTCCCTCTGCATCCCTTCGAAAACGGTCGGCGTCGGGGTCGGTCGTTCGTGACGGGGGTTTTGTGCTGGCCGCGTGCCCGGGTTCAGGGCGCGAGGTGTCGGTCGAGGTCGTCGAGGATCTGCTGGTAGGGCCGGCGGAGGGCCACGGCGGCGGGACGGCTGTCGGTGCGGGCATAGGCGTTGAGGGTGTCGTGCGCCGCGGACAGCGCCGGCCAGGGGTCCTCCGTGCTCAGAGCGTCGTTGATCGCTTGGGCGACGGAGGCGGCGAGTGCGGGCAGTTGCCGTCGGGCGGCAGTGATGACCGGGATGAGGTCGTCTCTGGCGGTGAACGAGGCGATTTCCCTGGCCAGGGTCGACAGATGCGGGGCGAGCCGGTCGGCGGTGGCGATGTCGCGGGCCAGGAGTTCTACCGTCTCTCGGTGGTGGCGGCGCAGGGGGTTGAAGCGCATGGCACGTTCGGCTTCGCGGGCCCGCGCGGCGTTGCTGTGGACGGCGTCGATGTGGCTGGTGATGAGGGTGAGGTTGTCGCGGGCTGTCTCGGGATCGGTGCCGAGGGCCGCCGTGGTGCCGGCGAGGGCCTGGGTGAGGCGTGTGCGGGAGTCGTCGGCTAGGGCCGAGAGGGTGCGGCGGGGATCGGGGGGCCACAGCAGCGGTGCGAGCAGGATCGTCACGGCCGCTCCCGCTCCGGTCTCCCAGAGGCGGTGGACGGCATAGGCGTCGGGAGAAGTGCTGGCGAAGACCAGCAGCGAGGAGGCCGGGACCTGGACGTTCAGAGGGCCGCCGGCGCGCAGGAGCATTCCGGCGCCCAGGCCCAGGGCGACGACCAGGACGAGCGTGGCGGTCGAGGGGTGCAGGACGTTCAGGACGGCGATCCCGATCACGACGCCCGCGACGACCCCCAGCACCCGTTGGAGGGAGGTGGCCAGCGCGGTCACAGGGTCAGCACGCAAGGCCACGAGCGGCACGATGGCCGCGTAGACGGGGGGCTGGTCCGCCCCGAGCCACAACGCCACCTGCCATGAGGCAGCGACGGTGACCACGATCCGCGCCGCAGCCGGACCCTCGGCGGCCAGGATGTCCCGGGCACGGCTGCTGCGCGGAGCGTGGGCGGCGGGGCTGCTCATCGGTGCGTCTTGCCGTGGTGTGTGGTCTCGGTGGCCTGGAGGCGGTAGGGCTCGGTGCCGGTCTGCATGAGGGTGCAGTGGAAGGTGATCCCGTCGGCGATGGCCCCGCAGGGCGATGTCCTGTGCCTCCCGGCCGGCTCCCGGCCGGACCGCTGCTGCTCCTGGCGGGCCTGCCGGATCTTCTCGTACAACACCTCACCCCACCTGTGCACCAGCGGTCTCCCTGACCTGGACCGTGATCAACAGGCACAGCGTGACGGCCGAAAAGCCCACAACCAGAAATTACGCCGGAAGTGGCATGTCACAGACCATCACACCAAGTGGAGCCCGGTCCCACCGGAAATCTGCCGTGAACGGACCGCCCTGCCGGCGATGGACTTCCAGAACGGGATCGTCCCGATCGCCCCGGAGGACGGCGACATCGTCGTACGCAAGAACCGTATCGGCGCGGGCTCCACCACCGACCTCCACCAGCAGTTGCGCGACCCCGGTACCGACACCCTGATCCTTGGCGGGATCACCGGTGTCCCGGGGCAGCCGAGGAGATCACGGCGGCGACCGAGTTCCCGCTCGGACCCGACGGCTTCAAAACCTTGTGCGAGGCACCCGGCGGGTTCCCTACCCTCCGGATATGGATCTTCGTGAAGAACTTCCGCGCGACAGACAGGCTGTCCGGAACATTCACCTGCAGGCGTTCGGTGACCACGGCCTTGTCGTGGCCGACCTGGTCGACACCCTGCGGGACGCGATCACACCCGAGGACGGACTCTCGTTGGTCGCCGAGCAGGACGGGCGGATCGTCGGGCATGTCCTGTTCACCCGCAGCCTGCTGGACGCCCCTCGGCGGCTGGTCGACGTCCAAGTACTCAGCCCGTTGGCTGTGATGCCCGAACTCCACAAGCGCGGCATAGGCTCGGCCCTGGTGCGACACGGACTGGAGATGCTTGCCGAACGGGGTGTTCCCCTCGTCTTCCTGGAAGGCGATCCAGGGTATTACCCACGATTCGGGTTCTCGCCCGGTGGCGCCCTGGGCTTCCGAAAGCCGTCCCTGCGCATCCCGGACGCTGCCTTCCAGGTGATCAGGCTCCCGGAGTGTGAGCCGTGGATGACGGGAACGCTGGTCTATGCCGAGCCCTTCTGGCGACATGACGCAGTCGGCCTCCGCGATCCCGACGCGTAGTCCCGCGAGAGCCGATACCCCTGTCGTGACGCCGCGCGCCGTCTGGATACCGGGCGGGGCGGCGGGGTGTCACCGGGCTGTCGGAGAGCGGCCCGGCGAGGCGGTCTCCACCCACCGCTGCCGGCTGCGGTGGGACTCCCGGATCGCTCCGCTGTGGGAGGCGCCTACGTCCGCCGGTCCGCGGAGGCCGACGACCTCGGGCACTGCCCGACCGAGCTGTTGAACTGATCTCGTGGTGGGGCGAGGCGGGCCGGCCGGGTGTCCCGCCGGCCGGGCGCGCCGTCGAGCAGCAGGACGGCGCCGGGTGGGACCGTCCGATGGCATCACGGATCATGCCGTGCCTGCCGTACTGGACACCTCGGGGCGGGGTTCGCCAACGGCGTCTGATCCAACGTGGTTCGAGGGATGCGGAAGGGAGTTGCAGACCCCCGTTCGGGTGCGGCCATCCGCGCTCCGCAGGGGGCAGGACGCCCCACTTCGTCACTCACCCGAACAGAGCAACCACGGACGGTTGTCCCCTTGCCCCCGTTGGCCTGTCCCCCATTTGGAGTTGCGTCCGCACGGGGGACATGAGGCTGTGGGAGTCGTGTCCTACCGGATCTCACCATCAGGAGGAGATATGGGCACGAGGAACACCGGCCAAACGGCCGACAAGCTGAGCGTCGTTTTCACCGTTCGAGTGATCGAGGGCGGCGAGCAGGGATTCCTTGATCTGTACGACCAGCTCCGCAAGTCCGTGGCTCAGACCCCCGGCCACATCGTCGAGAGGCTGGGAGCACCCGTGGACGACTCCCGGCAGTGGGTCATCACCAGCGAGTGGCAGACGGCCGAGCACTTCTTCGCCTGGCAGCAGAGCGAGGAGCACCGCGCCATGGTGGCTCCGCTGCGCCAGTGGGTCGACTCGACGCAGTCGCTGCGGTTCCGGGTCGTCAAGGAGACCAAGGGAGTGATGTCATGACGCAGCCCGCCAACGGCCCCGTTGCCGTACTCGGGCTCGGCGCGATGGGTACCGGTCTGGCCAAGCGCCTCCTCGATCGCGGCATCCGGGTCCGGGTCTGGAACCGTACCTCGGAGCGGGCCGAACCGCTTGCCGAGGCAGGCGCCTTCGTCGCCGCCCACCCCGCGGACGCCGTCGCGGGCACGAGCGCCGCCATCTGCGTCGTCGCCGATGGCGAAGCCCTCGGCTCCGTACTGCGCGGACCCGACGGCGTACTGGCCAACGGCCCCTACCCCGGCGTCCTGATCTGCGCCAGCACCGTCTCCCCCGACGAGGTCGTCCAGATCGCCGGGGACATCCCCTCGGTTCTGGACGTCGGCATGCTCGGCAACCGCGACCACGCCCGTGACGGCGAGCTGCGGCTGTTCGTCGGTGGCGAGGAGCAGGCGTTCGACGCCGGCCGCCCGCTGCTGGAGATGCTGGGCAAGGAGGTCGTCCATCTGGGCGCACTCGGTTCCGGCATGCGGATGAAACTGTGCCTCAACCTCCTGATGGGCATAGAGGTGCAGGCCCTGGCCGAGGTCACCGAACTGGCGGCCGCCTGCGGGCTCGACCAGAAGCTGGTCCTGACGACCATCGCAGGCAGCGGTTTCGCCTCTCCGGTCATGGCGTTCAAGTCGAGGCGCCTGGGGTCGGGCCGCTTCGACGAGCCGGACTTCCGGCTGCGGCTGATGGCGAAAGACCTCATGCTCGCTACCAAGCAGGCAGCAGCAGTCGGCCTGAGTCTGCCGCTGGCGACCGCCGCTGCAGAGACCCATGTCCGTGCCACCGAGCAAGGACTGGGCGACCAGGACTGTGCCGCGGTCACCCGTGCACTCGCACCAAAACCGCGCACTCACACCGAAACCGGGTAGCGACACGTGATCATCGACATCCACGGGCATCTCTCCCCGCCGGAGGCGGCCAAACGCTTCCCCATGCCCCCGAGCCTGACCGACGTGGACGGCATGCTCGCCGCTCGCGCCGAGGCCGGCATCGGCCTCACCATCATCGGCAGCCCCGTCGGTGCCGGAGCGATGGCGCGGGTACCGGGCGTGGACAACTACGCGCAACCACGAGACCGGCTGCGCAGTTTCCACGCCTGGATGTCGGGGCTGATCGCCAGGTTCCCGGACCGGTTGCGCGGCTATGTGTACGCCAACCCGTTCGGGGACGACGATCACCTCGACGGGGTGCGGGAGACCCTGGAGGACCCGGCCTTCGTCGGCCTGATCACCACGTCCAGCGTGCGCGGGGAGCTGCTCGGCTCCCCGCGTGCCGACTCCTTCTTCGCGCTGGCCGCGGAGGCGGGGGTGCCGGTCCTGGTGCACGCGCCGGCCGAACCGGTCGGCACGGAACGGGTCGAGGAGATCGGCTTCGTCGAGCAGATCGGCCGCTTCGGCGACGTCACCATGGGCATGGCCATGATCGCCTTCGCGGGGTGGCTGGACAAGTACCCGGATCTACGGCTGATCGGCGCGACCGGCGGCGGCGCGATGGCGCTGCTGCCGGAGCGTCTGCACACGGCGGCGCGCCCCCGGCACTGGGCCGGGGGCGCGCCGCCCACCGGCCGGCCCGAGGCGGCCTCCGTCCCGCCGGCGGCCCAGGGACCGGCGGTCGACCCGGTCGCGGCGCTGCAGCGCATGTACGTCGACACGAGCCCGTCCAGTTCGGCGCATCTGAGCCTGAACGCGGAGGTGCTGGGGCCCGAACGGATGTTGTTCGGCACGGACTCACCACCGTTGGCGGTGCCGCTGGAGGAGCAGATCCGCATGATCGAGAAGCTGCCGGTCGACAAGGCGTCGCAGCAGCTCATCCTCGGTGGCAACGCCGAGGCCCTCTTCGACCTCAGGAGCCGTCCGTGACCACCACGCAAGACGCCGTCACCGCGGCCGAACGCTGCACCCCGGAGTTCCGGCGAGACCCTCACTCGGTCTACGCCCATCTCCGCGACGCGGCCCCCGTCTGCCCCATGAATCCGCCGCACGGCAACGAGACGTACCTGATCACCCGGTACGAGGACGCGCGAGCAGCCCTGTCGGACCCGCGGTTGAGCAAGGACATGTACGGGGCCATGGACGCCTACCGGAGGATCTTCGGTGACTCGTCCGTCGCGCTGGACGACAACATGCTCAACTCCGACGCGCCCAAGCACACGCGGCTGCGCAGGCTGGTCAACTCCGCGTTCACCCCACGGCGTGTGGAGGCTCTGCGGCCGAAGATCCAGGACATCGTCCGGGGCCTGCTGGACGAGTGCCCGACCCGGGAACCCTTCGACCTGTTGCCGGTCTTCGCATTCCCGCTGCCGATCATCGTGATCTGCGATCTGCTCGGTGTACCGCCGCAGGAGCGTGCGCGGATGCAGAACCTGTCCTCCACGGTGGCTCAGAGCGGTTTCAACGAGGAGGCCAAGCGGGCCCAGCAGAAGGCGGAGGAGGACCTGCACGCGTACTTCTCGCAACTCATCGCCGCCAAGCGGAGCCGTCCGGGTGACGATCTCCTGAGCGCGCTCACCGCCGTCCGGGACGACGACGGCGGACTGACCGAGAACGAGCTGGTCTCCACGGCGTTCCTGCTGATGTTCGCGGGTCACAAGACGACCGCGTACCTGATCGGCAACGCTGTGCATCACCTCCTGTCCCATCCCGAGCAGCTGCGCGCCGTGCGGGAGAACCCCGAGCTGATGCGGGCCGCGGTCGAGGAACTCGTGCGCTACGACGGCTCCGTGGAGAGCGCGACGTTCCGCTACGCGACCGAGGACCTGGAGTACAGCGGGACGCGCATTCCCAAGGGCGCCCTGGTCCAGATCGCGATCAGTTCGGCCAATCGAGATCCCCTGAAGTTCGACGCCGCGGACGAGTTGAACGTGATGCGTCCGGGCAACGCGCAGGACGCGCATCTGGGGTTCGGGCACGGCAGTCACTACTGCCTGGGAGCCCCGCTGGCCCGGCTGGAGATGCAGCTGGCTCTCACCGCCCTGTTCGACCGGTTCCCGAGGGCGACTCTGGCCGACCCCCACGGCGAGCCGCGCTGGCTGGAGATTCCCTTCCCGGCCTTCCGCGGCCTCGCGGAGCTTCGGGTCGTGTTCGATCCCGCCGGGTGATCGTCCGGGGCAGTTGCCTCATTCGAGGGCAGGGCCATGGTCGTCGACGTCGAGATCACCGCTGGGCCCTGCAGTACGGACCGCGGACCGTGCTCGTGCACATGGCGGCGCCCGCATCACGTACGCGAACCTGAACGGGCGCGTGGACCGCATGGCCGCCGGATCTGCTGCGCGTCGGCGCGGTCCCCGCGTTCTGCCCGGTCTCGTCCCGTGCGCCCGAGGTGTCCCACCTCGCGCGGGTCACCGAAGCCATCGGCAGCGCGCGACCGGGCGGATTCCCGGGATCACACAGGAGACACTTCGGGGTGCGCGTGGTGCCGCGGTGCCATCCGCCTTGCTCTCCGTCAGCGTGCTGCCCGCCTCTTCGGCTGTGGACGCACCCGAGTGAACCCCGCGGTGCGGACGCTCGTGTCTCCTCACGCGCCACGCACCGTGAGGTGGGCTTGATCCGCTTTGACGGACATCTGAGATCAGGGGTTCTGCCCCGGAAGGATGTCCATCATGGAGAGCATGGGGAAGAAGAAGCCTCGGCCTCGCCGTTCGTTCACGCCGGAGTTCAAGGCCGAGATCGTTGAGCTGTGCCGACGCGGTGACCGCTCGGTCGGTCAGGTCGCCAAGGACTTTGACCTGACCGAGACCGCGGTGCGGCTGTGGGTCAGCCAGGCCGAGGTCGACGCGGGTGAGCGGGACGGGCTGACCAGCAGCGAACGCGAGGAGTTGGCCGTGTTGCGGCGGGAGAACCGCCGGCTGCGGGAGGACGTGGAGGTCCTCAAGCGGGCCACGGCTTTCTTCGCGTCAATGCCAAAGTAGGGGACATCGGCACCCAAGTGGTGCCAGAGTGGCAGGACCGGCGGGGTTGGCTCTCTTTTTCGCTGCCCCGCATGGTGGCTAGTCCTTGATGTGCCGCCCCGCCGGCCCTGGCGTCCCCGTGGAGTGGCTTGATAGAAGCGTGCTCTCAGCCCGATTGAGGCGTGCCCCCGCGGCGGACCGGCACTGGATCTCCCGCTCCCGTCGGAGGCAAATCCATGATCGTGGTCGGCGTCGACGCCCACAAGAAGACCCACACCCTGGTGGCCATCGATCCGCTGGGACGGCGATTGGACCAGCTCACGATCGCCGCAACCACGGCCGGCCACCAGCAGGCCTGCGAATGGATACAGCAGTTCGGCCAGGTTCTGGTCGCCGTGGAGGACTGCCGGCACCTGACCCGCCGCTTCGAGGTCGACCTGCTGACCGCTCGTCATTCCGTCGTCCGGGTCCATACGAGGCTGATGGCCGGCGCTCGTCGCTCAGCCCGCGAACGCGGCAAGTCCGACCCGATCGACGCCGAAGCCGTGGCGCGAGTCGCACTGCGCGAGCCCGACCTGCCGAAAGCCTGCCTGGACGGGCCAGCCCGTGATGCCAAGCTCATCGTCGACCACCGCCGCCGACTGGTCCGCCACCGCACGGCGACGGCCAACAAGCTGCGCTGGTTCCTCCACGAGATCGACCCCGAGCTGCCCGTCCCCTCACGAGGCCTGCGTCGTCTGTGTGTCTTGGACTCCTTGGAGGCAACTCTGGTCGGCCGCACGGGAGTTCTTTTCGAGATCACTCTCGACCTGATCCGTGAGTGCCGACGACTCACCGAGCGCATCAACGCCCTGGAAGGGCAGTTACGGCGGGTGGTGCGCCAGCTCGCGCCCGCCCTCCTGGCGGTGCCCGGCTGCGGAGTGCTCGGCGCGGCTGCGATCCTCGGCGAGACCGCCGGTGCCGCCCGTTTCAAGTCGAAGGACGCGTTCGCTCACTTCAACGGCACCGCACCGATCCCGGTCTGGTCCTCGAACAGGGTCAGGGTCCGTCTCAACCGGGGCGGCAACCGGACGATCAACAACGCGCTCCACATGATCGCTGTCACGCAAGTGCGCGGCGGCGGGGAGGGAGCTGCGTACTACGCCAAGCAGATCGCGGTCGGAAAGACCGTCAAGGAGGCGCTTCGACTGCTCAAACGCCGGATCTCGGACCGCGTCTTCCGCGCCCTGCTCGCCGACGAGTCCGCACAGCGCGTCCAGGACCAACCCGCCACAGAAGTCATCGAGTTGGCTGCTTGACATAGGTGCTTGACATAGAAGCATCAAGGAGACCCGGTGACGGTGCACCCGTTCATCGAGGCGGAGAAGCGAGACGGTCACAGCGTCAAGCGCGCGTGTGAACTGCTGCAGGTCTCCCGAGCCGCCTTCTACGCCCGCCGCAGTGGCAGGCCCGGTCCGCGGGCGGTCCGCGATGCCGAGTTGTCCGAGATGATCGC
>NZ_JBIWPP010000068.1:0-21484 GCF_044768335.1 Streptomyces sp. NPDC101151
CTTCGTCATCCCCATGGGGAATTCGGTGAAATCGGGATGCGTCATTACATGAGACTCAAACCACCCGGGGGTGGGGAAAACCGTGACCGCGCACACACGGCGAGCTGCTTCACGATCGTGCGGGAGTCCTCGCGGAACACCGACTCGGCGGCGTCCCAGGCCACGCTGGCGCCCCAACGCCCCATCTCACGGTAGGAGGTGGGATAGCGGATGTCGGACAGGAGTCCCGCAGAACGGAGTTCGTCAGCCCAAACGCTGACTGCCCGCGCAGTTTCACCGAAGGCAGCGGGGTCCGGCAGAGCAATGCGCACCCTGAGGTGATGCTCAGGATCGCGGAAACGGATGAACCACCACGGTGGGGCACCCAGCCGGTCCAGCAGCCTTGGAAGATGCTGACCGAGCAGGACATCTTGACGGCGCAGATCGCCGTAGAGAGTGGCCAGCAGCAATGATGCGGTACCGGCCGTTTGGATCTGCGTCCGCGAGAAGATACGAGACGCCGTAGGAGTTGGCAAGGGTGGCCAAGCTGGGGGCCGAGTCGCCTTGAGCGGCACGATCACCTCGTGTGCTCGTCCACCGCACCACCCGTAGGCGGCACCGTCCGGAGCTTCAACAAGGACAGCGGAACGCGCCCGGTTCAGATGCTGCCGCAACAGCACGCGATGCCCGGTCTGATCAAGATCGAGGAGTAGGCGCCTGTCCCCCTCAGCAAGGCAAAGGCGGCCGGGTGCCCGCCGTCGGCTCCGCCACTGATCGAGAGCTTCCTCCCACTCGTGCTGCGGCCGGGAGGGTCCGGGCAGCTCGACCGCGTCCAGTCGCCACTGCGCTGGGGAGAGTACCGTGCGTCCATACCGCACCCGAGGCAGGAACGGCATCGCGTTCGCGGCTCCCCAGTCGAACAATGTGACCTGCGCGCATTGGGCCCGAGGCAGTTCGGTCAGGAAGCGGACCAGGGGCGGGGTGTGCTCCCGAAGGTTCAGGGCGTGCATACCCACGGCCTCTACGCGGTAGCCCCGTTCGGGCGCGGCCAGGTACATGCGGCGGCCGTCGCAGGCCACCGCCAGGTCTTCAGGTGTGAGCACGTCCGCACCTGCCTCGCAACGATGCTCCTGCACACCGATCACGGTGGGCAGCACCTGCGGGGTACGTGTGACATGGGCACTGATAGAGCGCAGCGGCGGGAATGACAGCTGGGCAGCAATGGTGCCGGCGTCCGCCGCCGGCAGGTCGGCAAGCTCGGCGGCAAGCAGCTCGCGGTCCTCGGCGGCCAGCACGCTGAGGAACCTTCCTGTGGTGACGCCGGCGCCTCGGGAGACATTCATGACCTCCAGGCGGAAGTGCCCGCGCTGAAGATCCTCCGCGCTGGCAGCGTGCACTCGGACACCCACCTCGATGTGCGGGGGCACTCGCGGATGCTCCGGCCCGATGTCCATGGCCGCGATCAGGTCCTCAGTCAGGACCACCTCCTCGCAGTCGTCGAGTACAGCAGCCTGAGCAAGGTGCATCAACGTGTCGTCTCGTGCGGAGAGTCGGCGCCTGCGATCGTCGGCTGCCGTGCCCGGATACCCGTCGGGGAATCCCGTGCCACTGTCCGCGACAACTTCGCGGAGCGGCACCAACGTGCCGATGCCATACCGCTCATAGAACCGACGCTGGTACGCCTTCCAGGCCGCAGTCCCGTATGGGAACGGGCTGACTCGGGTCAGAACACTGGCCGCACGCTGGACCTCGCGAGCGACGTCCTCGGGCAGGTCGATCCGCGCATCGAGGCGAAGGTCGATGGCCAGCGGGTGGCGGCGCAGCTCCGGCACCAGAGCCCTCATGTGCGAGGCGGCACGGGTCCGGGCGCTACGAACGCGGCAACCGCGGAGGTCGGCCTGCACAGTATGCAGTGCGCTCACCAGATCGGAGACGGAAGCCACAGTGGCAGCTTCGACAGCAACAAGCTGGCCGAGGAGATACTCCAGGGCATCGGTGACGGTACTCGGTGCACGCAAGCTCGTGATCAGCACTTGGTGCCGAACCAGATCCCGTACCA
The DNA here is from genome assembly GCF_044768335.1 of Streptomyces sp. NPDC101151. Classification (NCBI taxonomy): domain Bacteria; kingdom Bacillati; phylum Actinomycetota; class Actinomycetes; order Kitasatosporales; family Streptomycetaceae; genus Streptomyces; species Streptomyces sp. NPDC101151. Next base: position 2,039 of record NZ_JBIWPP010000068.1, read on the forward strand.
GCCGTCGTGCCTTCTCGGCTCCGGCCGACGGGAAGTCTGAGGCGAGCTTGTCGGCGAGGACACCGGCACGCACCGGCTGTCGGCTTGCATCCAGAACCGTCCGCACCGGTTGCGTTAGGGCAAGGGATGCCTCGACAGCACGTTGCCGAGAGTCGGACTGGTACGGAAGGACGAGGCGACCGCCACGCTCGGTGGCAGTGTTGTTGCAAGTCACCAGAAGGCGATCCATCAGTTCTGGGCACGACTCCAGCCGCTCGACGACAGCCGCCAACCACTCTGCGCTCGCCCGACTCACGACTACGTGATCAGAGCCCCATAACGCGCCCGCTCGCGAGCCGAGATGGGCAACTGTCACGCCGGCGAAGAGGCCGTACGGCGTCGCCCGATGTTCGGCACGCAACAGGTAGCGGCTCACGGCCGTGGCCGCTCGGCACACATCCCGTTTCGATGGGCGGCCAGATGAAGACAGTGCCCGTACCTGGGAAGCGAGAGCAGGACTGGCGTGCTCCAGAGTTTCGGCGACGTCCTGATGAGACCAGACTTCCCGCAACCAAGTGAGCTGAGCCGTCGTACTTGCAGGCGTCGAACCCCCAAGGTCAGGGCACGGACCGACCGGAAGACTCGGCCAAGCGACCGCGCGAAAGAGAGCGGTCTGCCCTGCTTGGTACGCGGTGCTTGATGCCATCACGACCTCCGTCGTCCAGGGGGGCGACCGGTGCCTTCACCTGACAGGCAAAGGCACCGGCCTGGAGCGAACGTGTGCCTACAGTCAGGCCACGTTGGTGGTGCACGCGCCGCAGGTCGAGCCGCAGCCGTCGTCCGTCAGGCTGACCAGGCCCGCGGGGTCGGAGACCTCGACGAGCGTGACGTCCAGGTCGAAGCCGTCCGTGCTAAACGCGCCCTGCGGCTGCATCTGCGTGGCGTGCGTAATCTGAGGGCCCATTACAACTCCCCTTTCTCGAAGCTGATTTGCGGATCGTTGTGCTGCCGGACACCTGCATGAGCGTATGAGGACAGCTACGCCGCAGAGGTGCTTACCGGCCACCGCCCGAGGGGCCATGCCCCGCGCGTGGAACGTGCGGGGCCGCGTGCCCTCGAATCGGCGTTCTTGCGCCGTCCCGATGAACCGGGCTCCAAGCAACCGGTCCACCGGGGCGACCGTCTATTCGGGGGTCGTCGCGACCTCTTGTTCGAGATCGACGACGGTGACACCGCGTAGCTCGCGCACGAGTTGAGACGCCAGGAACCAGGGCCTGAGCAGATGCTCCTTGTAGGACATGGGCCTATCCCTGGCCTCGTCGCTGACCCTCACGGGAACGGGTCTCATGCCGTGGCCGGTGGTGTAGAGAGTGCCGATTACCCCGTACAGGTGGGGCACGCGCACCCGAAGCGCCACGGCTCCGGCCCTCGTCAGGTGACCACACTGCTTGACCGCAAGCGCAGCGCATTCAAGACATAGAGGGGGCTGCCAGGTACGGGAACCCTCCAGCAAACCAGGCCCCGCGGAATCATCCGGCCTCGGTGCCCGGAACAGGTAACCGCTGGCGGTACGGCTGGCCGGCTGGACAACGCACACCTGGCACCGGAGTCCACCCATCGTCTCGCGCTGCCGGGACGGATGTACGTCCCCCCATCGCGGAGGGCCGACGGGCCAGCCGTCTTCGCGAGTCTGGGAGCACCGCGCCCAAAGGACCCCTTGATCGTCCCGGTCCCTGGGGCCTTCGTCCAAGTAACAGAGCCCTCCTCCGCCAGGGCGACGGCCCAGCATCGCGGCGAACTCCGGGTCCTCGCCACGCCGGGCAGTGACGTACGGAACGACGGCGGACCACGGAACGGAAAGGGTGGTCATGCCGCGGCCCCCATCCCAGTCGTGAGCGTCCGTTGCGGCGCGATGATCTGGCCGTTCGGCAGCAACTCACCAGTGTCCTCGATGAGAAGGACGCCATTGCAGAGCAGTGTCCAGCCCTGGGCTGGGTGGTGGGCTGCGGCACGGGCGGCTTCACGATCCGTGGCGTCCGCTGTCGGACATGGCGGTTGGTGCTGGCACATGGGACTCCTCATCGACAGCCCCTCTCCACCAGCTCGTCTCGGGGGTCCAGTACGCGCTGGCGGAGAGGGAGATCAGAGCCGCTGGCGGCGGCTGAATGGGCATCGCAAGCAGGCTTGGAGGCGACGCAGTACCCGAAGAAGCGAAGGTGTTCGGGGGCGCCGACAGGACAGTCCGGGGCTTGCTCTCCCCACTCCACGAGCCACCTCTCGCCGTACACCGAGCCAGACAAGCCGACCCGGAGCAGGGGGAACCCCGACCGCCCGAGGAGCGCGGTCCTCAACGCCCGGGCGACCGTCGCTGATCCCACCTCGATGCGTACTCCGCGTCGGCACCCACCCACGGGGACTGCCAGGAGCGGGGCCCGAAAGATGCGGACGGCCACGCTTCCGAGTAAGAGGTCCGCGTCGTGGAGCCGGGACGCCACGAATTCGTAGTCGTAGGCGTCGAGCGCGGGCAATAGTTCGATGGTCAGCGGCGAGGACGCACGGTCATGTTGCTCAGCGGCTACTCGGCTCACGGCATGTCCTCCAGCAGCTCGTCGAGCAGATCTGAGACGGCCATCGCAAGGCGGCGAAGATGCGCGAGAGCCGGAAGGAAAACAGGGGGGAACCGCTCCACTAGCAGGCTGCGGTATGCCTCGACCGTTGCGGGGCGAATTCCGCTATGGGGGTGCTGCCGGGCTACGTACATGACGCGCCGGAATACCGCGTGCAGACGTGGTGTCAGTTCCGAGACCCGAGCCGCCTCTAAGTCGGCGTCCTGTCCGAGGATGGACTCCAGGTCCTCGAATAGGGCGTCAATGATGGGAACATCTGGCGACTCCAGCAGGAATCGCTCTCTCACTCCGGCGAGCACTCGCGCCTTGACCCGGTCGTCGGTACGGTAGGCCGAGTTGGCGCCCTGGCCGGCTTGCGAGGCGTCCGCCACGGGGGCGAGCGTCGTGCTGGTCATTGGCCGTTCCCGCCCTTCGGCAACTGGAGGGTGCACCAGGTCCTCGTTCCGTCCGAGCTCACGCCCCAGGACCGCGCGAGGGCAGCGACGATGAACAGGCCGCGACCGTTGAGAGCGCCCAGGTCGGCGTCACGGAACTGGGCACGCTCAGGCGAGCCGTCGTCTACTTCCAGCACCAGTACCTCTCTTCCGATCACCAGGCGGAAGACGATCTCGCGCTCGGTGCCGTGCCTGAATCCGTTCGTGACGAGTTCACTGATCAGTAGCTGTGCGTCATCGACCAAGGCCGAATAGCCCCAAGCGTTCAGCTTGGCCCTGCCAATCCGGCGGAGCCGCCCCACCCAGACCGCGGTGGAGCTCGGCATCTCACCGCCTTCTGGCGCGGACTCGCGTTCGATGGTCAAAGCAAGGTCGTCGAGGATGGCGGGTATGGCGTCCGTCGGGCACCCAGTGCGCAGCTCCTCAAGGATCTCCGGGCCTAGTGCAGTGACAGACATGGCTCACTCCTCCGCAGCTCAGAGGGGCAGCGCAGCCTGAACCCCACCTAGCCTGTAGATCGGATTCGCGTCTTCGCTGCCCGCATTCATGCTGGCTCAACTACCGTGGCTTCTAGGCGGGTTCATCTGCAACCGCATCTGCTCTGAAAATTCAAGGCAGATGAGATTGGACTATGCACGAACCTGCACAAGGGGCTGTCAGTCCAGAACACGAGGTGCAACACTCTGCACACGGCACCTCAAGGTCGGCACACGGACACAGGGAGGGCGCACAGGTGGCAGCGAAGCGGGGGGCGACGGGAAGGCGCCTCGAACTGGGCCTGAGGCTGCGGGGCATCCGAGAGAGCATCTTGATCCACGGCAAGCCGATGACCCGCAAGGTGGCGGTGCAAGGCACCAAGCTCTCCGAGGCCGCTCTCCAACGCATCGAGACTGGTGGCCTCAACTTCCGCAACGTTGGCGACCTGCGGAAACTACTGGCCAAGTACGGGGTGGACGATGAGGAAACCATCGACTCCCTCGTCGAGCTCAACCGCGACGCGACGAGCCAGGACTGGGTGACGCGCTACCGGGGTCAGATGTTGCCGACCATGAAGGGATTCGTGGGGATCGAGGCCGAGGCTCAGGAGATCCGGGTCTACCACCCTCAGGTGGTTCACGGGCTCCTCCAGACCGAGGGGTACGCGGAGGCGATCTACGAGATCGAGAAGCCGATCGAGGAGACCACCAGCGAGTTCAACCGCGTGAACGTGGCGCTTCGCATGGAGCGCAAACAGCGCGTCCTGGAGCGCGACCCGGACCCGGTGAAGCTGTGGGCGATTCTCGGCGAAGCGGGCCTGAGGTACATGATCGGCGGTCCCGACGTCATGCGTGATCAGTACGAGGAAATCACGAGGCTGTCGAAACTCGACCATGTCAAAATCCAGGTGCTACCCATCAGCGGTCGGGGGTATCGCGCGAGCAGCGACTTGGCCATCCTCGACCTGGGTGACGGACTGCCCCCGATGGTGCAGGTGGACAACGCTTGGGGTGCGGTCTCGACTTCGGACAAGCCCAAGGAGGTGGCTCGGTTCACCCGTAGGTTCAACCAGATGATCGCCTCGGCGCTCCCTTCCGAGGAAACACCCGAATTCATGCAACGACTAGCACGAGAGTTGTAGAGCCATCGACACTCACATCCCAGCCCGTGAGCTGGCACCCGAAGATGCCTGGTACAAGTCGTCGTACAGCGGCGGCTCAGGGAATAGCTGCGTCGAGATCGCCGATGTGATCGCTACCCGCGGTGTGGTCGGCGTTCGCGACTCCAAGGACCCGAGCGGCCCGGCCCTACAGTTCAGTCCGGTCGGCTGGTCTTCGTTCGTCGGACTGGTTCGCTCAGGCGAGGTCGGCTTCCGCGCAGTCTGACGTCCGAAATCTGCTAACGCACGATGGTGGCCCTCCTCTGGGGATTAGAAGCCGCTGCGGCGCTCAGCTGGCAGTTTGGCCGGAGGCTTCCATTCGTGAGCGACGTCGAGGGCTCTGGAAACGTGGTCCTGGCCCAGGCTTACGGCGACGGAGACCTTGAAGCGCTGCGTGTACGGGAACGGCCCCACCATCCTTGGCGGGGCCGTCTCCTCTTCAGCTCCCGGCGATGCCCACCAGTTCGGCGAGGCTGTCGATGTGCCAGTCGGCCACTCCCGCAACATCTGGATCGGCCGCCCGCAGGTAGCCCCACGGACCGCGCCGCAGATGCGCCACCATCAGCCCGGCCGCCTTCGCGGGAACGACGTCGTTCGCAGGGTGATCGCCGACGTAAAGAGTCCGCTCGGCAGGCGCCTCGGCCACCTCCAGGACCCGCTCGAAGAACCCGCACCGCGGCTTTGCGACACCCCACTCTTCCGAGGTGGCAATTAGGTCGGCCGGAAGATGCAGGGCACGTAGAAGCTGGCCAGCCTTGACCGTCTGGTTGCCGGCGATGACTACGCGCACTCCCATCTTCCGGAGCGCGGTGAGCGTCGGGCGTACGTCGTCGTAGAGGTCTTCCTCGCCGAGGACCTCGCCACGACCTGCCGCCTCACGCGCGCTGTACTCTGCGGCAACATCGATGCCGGGGCGGATGAGCCTCAGCGCCTCGGCGTTGTCCAGGCCCTGAGCCACGACGGAGCCGACGAGTGCGGACAGAGTGTGGCGGGGGACGCCAAGCCAGTCAGCCCAGGACGCCCAGTACCGGTCATCTCGGGTGATGGTCTCGCCGACGTCGAGCACAACGGTGTCAATCACGTTGCGCGAGCCTACGGGGTGGGGCGCCGTGCCGTCGCCCACGGTCAGGTCAGACCGATGCCGCGTCTCCGGCCCGGTCTCGCGACTGATGGCGCCCTTCGTCTCCTGCGGCCGCGACACCACCCGCAACGAGCACGAGGTCACTCCGCGAGGTGCGGACACATGGAACCCCAGACAGCCGCCCGGGGTCGTCGTGTCCAACGCCTCATGGAGCGGCTGGAAGCTGATGCTGCGCTTGCGCAGGCCAGAGACGGTGGTGGAGATCAGGTCTTGGATCCGGCGGCCCAACCGGTCAAGGGAGGGCACCACCAGGGTGTCGCCGGGGCGGAGGTAGCCGAGGCACTTCCACAGCTCCTGCCGCTCCGCGTTCTTGCCCAACTTCTTGGCGGTGAAAGCCCGCACGCAGGCGGCTGTCTCCAACGCTGCGATCTACCGATCAAGCAACTGCCCTTTCGTGGAGACGCGCACATACCCGACCCGGGCACCAGAGCACTGGGCTCCTCCACTCAAGGCAAGACCGCCCGGAGGGTCGCTGCCGTCGTGCCTGGCCCTGCTCCGCTGCGCGACACGTAAGTACCTACTGCCCGACGCGAGACATCTGACACCACCCACGACTGACCCTCGTCACCAAAGGAACCAACTGGTCGGTTTCTTGTTTCCGTGAACGAGTGCACCCAGTTGAAGTCGTGGGCCCCACCCGGATCGATTGCAGGTGAAACAAGCGAAGACACAGCACTACAAATCGACACCCGGTTTCGAAAGTGACCAGCTACGCCCCGAGTTGCACGCGTCAACTCGAAGATTCCTCTGGGAAGTTGACTGACACTTGCGTAATCTTGCGGCTACGCCAACGCATCACCACAGCTTGCTCCGGCCACTGAGAGTGGGTTGCCTCCTCCAGGCAGCCAGCACAACGACCATCGCGAACCGCGCCATACGGGGAGACAAGGTGACACGAGCATCACGACTCCGAACCGGGCCCGTCCCTGTTCGCATCCGCAGGTACGCAACTGCCCTGCTCGGCTTGAGCGTGCTGGCCACGCTGCCCGGATGTGGCGGCAGTGACAGCTCATCACAGGACAAGGCCAAGGAGAATCAGACCACCAGCGCTGTTCCGGCAACAACGCAACCCGCGTCGGCGGATCCTAAAGCCGCGGAGAAGAAGGCCATCCTGCAGGCCTACGACGCCTATTGGGATGAGCAGGTCAAGGCGTACGCCCAGGCTGACATCAAGGGTACTGATCTCAAGAAATACGCCACGAAGAAGGCGCTGACGCGTGCGATGGGCGACCTGCTGGTGATGCGAAAGGCGGGCACGGCCACCACAGGCAACCCGGGTCACAAGGTTGAAGTCACATCGCTGACGTTCACTGGAAAGATCCGTAAGGCCAGCCTCCGAGATTGCCTCGACATCTCGACCTGGAAGACGGTGAAGCGGGAAACGGGACAGGTCAAGCCCTTCCCGTCGAATCAGCCTTTGCGGTACGTCACGGCTGTGTCCGCGGAGAAGTGGGGCAAGCAGTGGATGATCACCGACGCTGAGCCTGACGGGACTCGAACATGCTGACGCGTGCAGCAACGGCCTCGACACTGCTGCTGAGTACGCTGTGCGTCCTGGTCGCTCCATTGGCCTTAGCCGATGACGGTCCGGTCGTCGGCGGTCACTGCGAAGGGGAGAGTTCGTGGGTCACGGTCTGTCGACAGGAGCCAGGTAGACCATCGGGCCACGGTAAGACGCAGAAGCTGTCAGGCAAGCGCGAAAACACGGATTCCAAGCCCCGCTTGCAGACGTGCGTGGTGGAACGTCTGGACCCGCAGCCTCCGGCAAGCGACCCGGTCTGGAAGGGGCACAAGTCCGCAGATGGGGCGATCTACGCCCGAGTCTGCCTCAGCGACGCTCTCGGCCACGCAGCAGGAGCGGACACGCTCCCTGACGTCTTCTGGGCCGCGGAGGCACCGGCCGTTAATGTGGACCCGGAGCAACTCGCACAGGAAGCCGTCGACAGGATGCTTCTGGCTGGTCCGGACATCGCGAACCCCACGCCGACTGGCCGGTACCTGGTCGGTATGCCGATGTGGATGTGGGTCAACGAGGGCCCTACAACCTACGGTCCGAACAAGGCTTCGGCTTCGCTCGCGGGCGTGACCGTCACGGCGACCGCCAAGGTCACGAAGATCGACTGGGTGATGGGCGACGGCAGCGCCGTGACCTGTCAGGGCCCGGGCACCAAGTATGCGGCCGCGTACGGCAAGCAAGATTCGCCGACGTGTGGTCACACGTACAAGCGCACCTCGCCATCCGGGCACGGCGGGAAGTACACCGTGATTGCGACCGCCACATGGACGGTGGACTGGCAGGTGAACGGCGGCGGAGAAACGGGACAGTTCACTGAGGTCAGGCGGTCCCAGCAACAGGTAGCGATTGGCGAGCTGCAGGTCGTCAGGTGAAGTCGCCGAAAGGAGGAGCGATGAGTAGGACGACACAGCGCACGGGTCCAACTGCTGCGTCAGGCATGCACACTCCGGTGCAGGCAACCGGGCCGGTGGCGCCTCCACGGGTCTCGGCGCGCAGGCGCCGTCCAAGCGTCATCGCCTTGTCACTGGCGCTGATCGCTGCCGGGGGCGTGGGCGTTGCGGTGCTGCTTTTGCAGGTGGGCCACCGGACGGAGGTGGTGACGGTGGTCCGGAACGTGCAGGTCGGGCAGGTCCTCACCAGCGACGACCTGGGTAAGGCATCCATCGCTTTGGACCCGGCCGTCAATGCGGTTCGCGCGGACGATCTGGACTCGATGGTGGGGAAGCGGGCAGCTGTGGAGCTCAAGCCCGGTTCCCTCCTGGCGCCGTCGCAGGTGACCAAGGACTCCCTGGTGAGGGCCGGCGAGCAGCTGGTGCCGATCGGGCTCAAGCCCGAACAGGTTCCGGCTACGGCGCTGGTACCGGGCCAGAGGGTGGAGTTGGTCCACGTCCCGGCCCAGGGCGAGACGGAGTCGGGTAAGACGTCCGATGCCTCGCCGCAGACCATCGAGGGGCGGGTCGTGAAGGCGTCCGGGGCTGCCCCCGGCTCAGGGATAGTGGTCGTCGATGTTGCCGCGTCCGCCGAGGATGGCCCCACGGTCGCCGCGTGGGTGTCGGCGGGCACCCTGCGCCTGGTACTCGCTGCGCCGGACGGCAACTGATGGCTGTGATCGCGCTGGCAGGGTGCAGCGGCGCGCCGGGGGTGACCACGAGCGCTCTCGCGTTGCTCCTGTCGTGGCCATTGGAGCCGGGCCGGCGGATGGTCCTGGCCGAGTGCGACCCGGATGGCGGGGCGGTGTTGCATGGGCTGCTGCAGGGCACGCTCGGCGACCGGTACGGGCTGCGCAATCTCTCGGTGGCGGCTCGCAAGGGTGAGTTCGGTGACGCCTTCTGGCGTCAGCTGATCGACCTGAGCGGCGAGGACGGCAAGCCGGAGCCGCCGCGCGACCGGCTGTTGCTGCCGGGCATCACCGACCCGGCGCAGGCTGCAAGCCTGGGGTCGGTGTGGAAGGCCCTGGCCGTGATCTTCCGCGGTATCGAGGCCGAGCACGGTCACGACGTCCTGGTCGACCTCGGCCGCCGGGGAGCGTTCGGGCCTTCCGGTGTCCTGGCCGAGCAGGCCGACACGGTGGTCGTGGTGGTGCGCAACACGCTGCGCTGCCTACAGGCCGCGCAGACGCGGGTGAGCGCATTGGAGGAACGCATCGGTGACGTCGGGCTGATCGTCATCGACGAGGGGCCCTACCCTGCGGGCGAAGTGCAGCGGGTTTTGCAGGTGCCGGTGGTGGCGACCTTCCCCTGTATGCCGAAGGACGCGCGTGTGCTGTCCGACGGCGCCGAGCAGCCCCGGCACTTCATCAAGTCGCCGCTGATGAAGGCTGCCCGTACCGCTGGCACGCTGCTGGTCCAGCGGGCTGCTGTGCGGCGGGCCCGCCTCGATCCGCGTGCCGCGTTGGCTGCGGGTGGGGAGGTGGGTCGTGCGCGGTAGGCCGTTGCACGCCGATCCGACGGTGGCTACGCCGCCGGGCCAGCCCCAGCAGGCATGGCCCCGCCAGGCGAACGGAACAGCTGCTGGCGCTGCCTCGAGTACGCACGCGGTCGGCGCCACCACGCCGCAGATCACCGTCGATTACAAGGTGGCCCGGCATATCGCGTCGCAGGTTGCCAAGCAGCGCGAGGAGCTGCTGAAGTTGACGCCGGATGTGGACCGGGCCAGCGAGGAGCAGCGCTGTCTGGACTGGATCAATGAGGCGGTGGCGTTGTGGTCGGATGCCCAGGCGATGACGCCGCAGGAAGACGAATCCCTGCGGCGGGCTGTGTATGACCTGCTCTTTCGGGCCGGGCGGCTCCAGCCGTACCTGGATGACGAGCGGGTCGAGGACATCATCATCCAGGGCCCGGACCAGGTGTGGCTCGACTACGGCGACGGCGAACGCCGTATGGTCGGTCCGATCGCAGACTCGGAAGAAGAACTGCTGGAGCTGCTACGTGAGTTAGCGAGAGGTTCCGGGCACAGCGAGCGGACCATCTCCACCGCGAACCCCACCCTGGCCCTGTCTCTGCAGGATGGCTCCCGTCTGCAGGCGATCACCGGTCTCGGGCCGATGACCTATGCGGTCATCCGCCGGCACCGGGTCTCCCACGCCGATCTCGACGACCTCGTCCGGCTGGGCACGATCGACCCGATCCTGCGGGAGTTCCTCGGGGCGTGCGTGCGCGCCGAGAAGAACATCATGATCGCGGGGAAGCAGAAGGCCGGGAAGACCACCCTGATGCGGGCGATGCTCAAGGAGTTCGACCCGCAGTGCCGATTCGCCACCATCCAGACCGAGGACGAGCTCTTCTGTCACGCCAACGGCTACCACCGGCAGGTCGTCTCCCTGGTGGGCCGCGAGTCCAACGGGGAGCGGGACGCCCTGGGCCGCAGCGCCGGCGAGGTCACCCTCCTGGACCTGATGCACCCGGCGCTGCGGATGTCGCTGGAGCGGATCGTGGTCGGTGAGGTCCGCGGTCCCGAAGTCGTCGCCATGATGCAGGCGTTGACGAACGGGTCGGGCGGCAACCTGTGCACGATCCACGCCCGCAGGCCGGACATCATCTTCGACCGGGTCGCCGAACTCTATGCACTCGCCCAGGGGAACCTGTCCGAGCAGCTCGCCTACCGGCAGACCGCCAACGGCCTGGACTTCATCGTGTACGTCGACATGACGGATGAGACGCAGATCGGCGGCCGCCGTCACCGCTACGTCTCCCACGTCCTGGAGCTGACCGGGATCGGCGAGAGCGGGCGTCCCGCCACCAACGAGATCTTCTCCCCCGGAACGGAGTTCGGGGAGGTGCGGGCGGTACCGCGGATGGACCCGGGCTGCATCGACGACCTGCGGCGCGTGGGGTTCGACTCCGCGCTGCTGCAGCAGCCGTACGGGGCATGGCAGGCGCCGCTGCCGTTGAAGGTGGGGGCGAGCCGATGATCCTGCTGTGGGCGCTCATGTGCGGTATGGCCGTCGTCGGCGGGCTGATCGGTGTCATCGCCGGCGTGGTGGGCACCACGGCACCGCGCAGGGCCCCGTTGCGGCAGCGGTGGCAGGCCCTGCGCGCCGGGAACAACCAGGGCGAGGACGCCCGGCTGCGCCGGCGCACTCTCATCGTCGCGGCGGTCGTGGTCTTCATGGCCGTGTGGCTGGTCTCGGGGAACTTCGTGGGCGGCGCGCTGCTCGGCGCGGCCGTCATCGGCGTGCCCTGGCTGATCACCCCGGCGCAGATCGCGCAGGAACGCATCGGCCAGCTGGAAGCCCTGAGCGAGTGGACCCAGCGCCTGGCCGGCCTGCTGCGCCTGGGCATGGGTCTGGAACAGGCGATGGTCACCAGCCGTCAAGGCGCACCGGAGGAACTCGCCGGGCAGATCATCAACCTCTCCGACCGGCTGCGCCTGGGCTGGCGGCCCGAGGAAGCACTCCGCGCGTTCGCTGAGGAACTTGACGACGTGAGCGCGGACAAGGTGGTTGCCGCACTCATCCTGTCGGCGGGCGACCGCGGACCGGGCCTGGCGCAGGCGCTGGAGGACCTGTCGGGCACGGTCCGCGACGAGGTCGCCCGCAAGCGCTCGATCGAGGCCGACCGCGCGAAGCCGCGGACCACGGTGCGGTGGATGACGATCATCACCGTCGGCGTGGTCGTGGCCGGGTTCTTCGTCCCGTCCTATACCAGGCCCTACTCCACGCTCCTGGGCCAGCTGGTACTCGCTCTCCTGACAGCCGCCTTCATCGGGGTGCTGGCCCTCATGCGGCAACTGGGATCCTTCCGCCGCATCCCACGCTTCCTCATTCCCGATGCCACCAGCACGGTCCGGCTTCCCCCGCCCACGCCAGAACCGGTCCTGCCCGTACCAGGTCGCGAGCCGGAGGGAGTACGCCCATGAACCTTCTGCCCGTCGTAGCGGCCGGTGGCACCGTCGGCGCCGGCCTCGCCCTGCTCGTGCGTGAACTGCTGTACCCGCAGCCCGCTCTGGGGCCGGCCCTCGCACGCAGCGCCCCGGCCGCGTTGACCAGGCCCGAGCCGGAACTGGAGCGCGAGGAGCGGTGGGGCCGCTGGCTGCTGGCCCGCCTCGAGCGCCTGCCCGGCGTGCGGATCCCTACCACGAACCTGGCCCTACTGGGCCAGGGACCGGACCAGTTCATGCTGAAGAAGACCGCGCTCGCCGGTCTCGGCCTGCTCTGCCCGACCATCGCGACGATCCCGTGGCTCATCGCTGGTATCTCCCTGCCGTTCTATGTGCCCGCCGGCGTCGGTCTCCTGGTCGCCATCCTGCTGTTCCTCACACCTGATCTCGCCGTGCGGGACCAGGCCAAGCGGGCCCGGGAGGAGTTCGCGCACGCCCTGTCCGCCTACTTGGACCTGGTCGCGCTCAAGCGGGCCGCGGACGCCGGCCCTGCCGAGGCGCTGGAGAAAGCCGCCGAGGTCGGCCGCGGCTGGCCCTTCCTCTACCTGCAGGGCGCCCTGCGCCGCGCCCGGCTGGAGAAGATCCCGCCCTACCAAGCGTTGACCGAACTCGCCGACGAGTACGACCTGCCCGTCCTGACGGACGTCGCCGACATCATGCGGGGATCCGCAACCGACGGCGCCGCCGTCTACAAGGCACTGCGGGCCCGCACCGCCGCCCTCAACGCCGAACTGCTGGCCGGCCAGGCCGCGGAAGCGAACGCTGCCAGCGAGAAGATGACCGCGCCGGGCGCCCTGCTCGCCGTGCTGGTGATGCTGCTGATGGCGTTCCCCGCGGTGATCCGCATGCTCACCGTCTAGAACCATCCCCCACTCGCCGAACTCATTCGAGGAGCACACGTCATGAAGTACACCGCCTTACGCACCTACCGTGCTGTGCACTGGCTGACCACCCGCATTGAGGAAAGCCTTAAGGAGGTCAGGAGCCGGCCGGACCGGGGCGACATCAGTACCACCACCGTCATCATCTGGGTGGCCGCCGTCACGGGCGCCCTGTTGATCGCCGGATCTATCGCGGTCGTGATCGCCAAGTACAACAGCAAACTGTCCGGGCTGTGATGTCCCCTCCGCAGCGCGTGACGGACTGGTGGCGGGGGCGACGATGGCACGACGACCGCGGCGATACGTCCCTACAGATGGCGATCGTCTTCCCGTTCGTTCTGCTCGTTACGGTCGCCGCCATTCAAGCCTCCATGTGGTACTACGCGCGGCAGATCGCCCTGACCGCTGCGCGAGAGGGTGTCACGGCTGCCCGTGCCTACCAGGCACGTCCCGGGGACGGTGCGGCCCAGGCACACAGTGTGCTGGAGCGGACAGCCGGTGACAGTCTGCGCGGCTACAGCGTCTTGGCGAGCAGCGACGGGCAGCGGGTGCGGGTACAGGTTTCGGGCAGCGCCATGTCGATGATCCCGGGTCTTTCGGGTCTGCAGGTCACCCAGTCCGCTTCGGGGCCCGTGGAGCGCTGGACCGTCCCGGGGGAGTGAATCAGATGCGATACCTGGGCCGTTGGGCTCGCATGCGGAGCGATGAGGGCAGCGTTGCAATCGAGGCTGCCCTCGTGCTCCCCGTGCTGATCATGTTCGTCTGTCTGGCGATAGCCGGCGGACGCATCGTCACGTCCGCCTCGAAGATCGACGCTGCTGCCGAGGATGCGGCGAGGGAGGCGTCGATTCACCGTACAGCGGCAGCCGCCCAGGCTGCTGCGCAGGCGGCGGCCGCCGAGTCTCTCAACGACCAGGGCATCACATGCGCCGCCACGTCCGTCAGCGTCAACGCCGCAGGGCTGAATGTGCCGGTGGGCCAGGTAGGGACCGTCAGGGTGACCGTGACGTGCACGGTCAATCTGTCGGATCTGCTCCTGCCGGGCGTACCAGGGGCCAAGACCCTCACCTCGACGGCAACCTCCGTCGTGGATCAGTACAGGCAGCGGGGTGAGAGATGATCTCGCGTTGGGTAGGCAAAGCACGCAGTGACGACCGGGGAGGCGTCACCGTGTTCGTCGCCGTGTGCGTCGTCGCACTGATCGGCATCATCGGCCTCGCCGTCGACGGCGGCAGCAAGATGCGCGCCACCGAACGCGCCGACTACATCGCCGGCGAGGCCGCCCGCGCGGGCGGCCAGGCTGTTGATCCCGCGGACGCCATCAGCGGCAAGGAGATCGTCGTGGATCCGCAGGCCGCCCAGGCTGCCGCCCAGGCCTACCTGCGCTCCGCCGGCGCCACCGGCGCAGTCAGCGTGTCCGGCGACGGCAAGACCCTCACCGTCACCGTCACCGGTACCTACGACACCAAGTTCCTATCGGTGATCGGGATCGGCTCGCTGTCGGTGACCGGCCATGGCAAGGCCACCCTCCTGCACGGCGTCACCGCACCCGACGAAGGAAGCTGATGCGCACCACCCACTCCCCCGCTGCAGCGGCCGGCCGCACCGTGGCCCGGCTCCTCAAGGCAGGCTTGAGCCTTCTCGTCCTGGCCGCCGCCATCGCGGGACTGCCGCTCCTGCTGGCCTGGGTCACACCCGTCATCTGGGCTTCCACCCACGACGACCTCGCGCATCTGCTGGACCGCCAGGACACCGGGGCGGCCTTCCTGGTGCTCCTCGTCGCCATCGGATGGATCGGGTGGGCCCAGTTCACCCTCTGCGTCGTGCGCGAGCTGATCGCGCAACTGCACGGCCGTACCTGGCATGCACCGCGCGGGCTGGGTGCTTCACAGCGCGCCGCGGCCCTCCTGATCGGCAGCATCCTGGTTCTCCTGCCCACGAGCTCGGCCCTGGCCTCCGACGCCCACGCCGCACCGTCTTCCACTGCGGGCCACGTCCCCGGCCAGACCCAAGGTCCGCAGACCGGCGAAGCCGATCAAGCTTCGTCGTCTGGCGCGAGCACTCCGAAGGCCCGCACCTACACGGTGCAAGAGACGCGGCCCGCAGAAAGTCTGTGGAGCATCGCTGAGCGGGAGTTGGGTGACGGCGAGCGATGGCGTGAGATCGCCGCCCTCAACGAGGGCCGCACCATGGTCGACGGCCAGGTCTTCAAGGCCAACAGCTTTCTGCAGCCGGGCTGGCAGCTTCAGATGCCCGATACCGTCGCATCGGCGGGCGGCGTCGGTACGCAGCTGGCAGACGCTGCTCCAGCCGCTGCCGAAGAGGGCAAGCACGTCGTTACGGTCCACTCCGGCGACTACCTGTCGAAGATCGCCAAGGACGAGCTCGGCGACGGCAACGAATGGCCGAAGCTGTTCGAGGCCAGCAAGGGCAAACCGCAACCGGACGGCCTGCCCCCCATCTCCGACCCGGACGTGATCTACACAGGACAGCAGATCACCGTGCCCAGCGCCGAACCCGAGCAGCAGACCCCGCCACCACCAGGTGACCAGGGCGACGACACGGGCGGCCAGCACTCCAATCCCCTGCCCACCCAGATGCCAGGCGACGAGCACCAACCCGGCGGCCATCATGCAGGAGGTGCGCAGCCGCCCGCGCCGACCCGAACCACCGCTCCCGCACCAAAGTCGCCGGCCCCCAGCACACCGACCGGCCGCCCCACCTCCCAGCCCGGGCAGGAGCAGGAAACGCCCTCCACATCGCCATCGGCTACGCCGCGGCCCAGCATCAGCGCCCCACCTTCCACCTCCCCTTCGGCGCCGGCAGAGCCATCCGCCTCTGCCCCCTCCTCCCCCGCTGCCACAGCGCCCCAGACCCCCGCCTCAGCTCCAGCCGGCAGCCCGCTGAGCCTGCGCACCGTACTCGGCGCCGGCGCGCTCTTGGCCGCTGCCGTCACCGGCGCGCTCGCCCTGCGCAGAACACTGCAGCGCCGCCGCCGCAAGCCCGGCGAGAAGATCGCCATCGCATCGGAGACCTCCCCGGCAGAGGCCCAAATGGCAGCAGCCGCCGAACCCGACGGCGCCGTGCGCCTAGACGTGGCCCTGCGCACCCTGGCCCACCAATACGCCCAGAAAGACACCGCCACCGACCTGCCACAGCTGCGTGCCGCACGGATCGGTGCACGCACCCTTCAGGTGCTGCCCGAAGACCTCACTCACGATCCGCAGCCGCCGTTCATGGCAGGGCAAGGCGGCTGGTGGACGCTGCCCGCCGACGCCACCCTCCTAAACCAGGAGGCCGCCCGCGACGTTCCGGCACCGTACCCGGGTCTGGTCACCATCGGCAGCACCGAAGACGGCGACCTGCTGCTCCTCAACCTCGCCCAACTGCCCGCTCTGCTACTGGACGGCAACCCCGTCCACATCACCGAAGTGTGCACCTCACTCGCCCTGGAACTCGGCATGAGCCCCTGGGCGGGTGACGTCGAGGTCGTCGCTATCGGCTTCGGCGAGGACTTGCCCCAACTGCTGCCCACCGTCCGGATCGCGCACATGCGACAGGCCACGCACGCACTGCGCGACCTGAGTGAACGGCTACTGGAAGCCCACCAGGTGCCCGAGACCCGTCATCAGCCCTACCTGCTGCTGTGCACGTCCTCTTTGGACCCGGACACCGCTTGGGAGTTCGCCGACATCATCGACAAGGCCGGCAGCACCCCCGTCACCCTCATCGCACCAGCAAGTACAGCCGCCACGCACTTCCCCGATGCCGAGATCCTCAACGCTTCCCTCAGCGACCCGCAACACCTCGACTACGCCGGCACCGAGATCACCGTGCAGCGCTTGGAGCACGCCGCATACCTGCAGATCACCACCGCCTTGAAAGTATCCGGGCAGCCACCCCACCCGGCCCAGGGACCCTGGCAGGAGGTCCCGGACGAACCCGACAGCCCGCAACAGCCCAAGCAGCCCGCACCCCTGGAGCCGGCCGCCACGAACGACTCTGCCCCGCTGCCCTGGCTGGCAGACGAAGGAGACCCGACCGCGGAGGTCTTCCCCGCGCTACTCGCCGCCTCCACGGATCCGGCTGGACTGCGGCTGCTGCCCCCCACCGAGACAGCGCCCGAGAACGACGAAGACACTCCCGAGCAGGTACCCGGCGCCGAACCGGTCGCCGAACCGGTCGCCGAAGCGGTTCCGGCGGTCGCGGACCTGGACGACAGCAGTGACGTCGACCCGGTCTGCCAGGCCATCGACGTCACTGAGGCGCCAAGAACGGAACACTGCGAAGCGCACGACCTGCACGCTCCTGAGATCCGTGTCCTGGGACCGGTCCAGGCAGCCGGCGTCGACAGCACCGGCCACGGCCCGAAAATGGCACAGCTGGCAGCACTGATGTTCTTCCGACCCGGACGCAGCGCCGACGCTCTCTGCGCAGACATGGACCCCATCAGCCCCTGGTCGGCAAGCACCCTCAATGCCCGCATCCAAGGCCTGCGCCGCTCCCTGGGCAATGACCCCGCCGGCAACCCCTACGTGCCACGCCGCCGATCCGGCGACGACCCTTACCGGCTCGCTCCAGGTGTGCGTTGCGACTGGAGCCGCTTCCTTCACCTTGCCGAGCGTGCCCTCCCCCTGAAAACGGCCGGCCTAACCGACCTGGAGGGGGCACTTACCCTCGTGAAGGGCAAGCCGTTCGGGGGAAAACCCCTGCCATGGGCCGAGCCCTACCAGCAGGAGATGATCACTCGGATCATCGACGTGGCGCACACGGTCGCCACCTACCGCACCCCCGCGGGCCCGCACCACGACCTCAGCTCAGCCCGGCAAGCAGTGGCCACCGGGCTCGAGGTAGACGACACGGCAGAACTGCTCTACAGGGACTGGCTCCGGATCGAGCACGCAGCCGGAAACCGCATTGGCCTGCACACCGCCATCACCCGCGTCCAACAGGTGAACCACTCCCTGGACTGCTCCCTGGAGCTGGAGACCGAACAGCTCATCAACGACCTGCTCAACGGCACAGGGGGGCAGGTGCCACAAATCCCGTAGGGCGGCCTGCCTCTTTGTAGGTTCCTAGGGTCGCCATGCCTCGCGGCAGTCGGGGTGCTCGGCGTACGACTGTGCAAGGACCGGGAGCGCGTAGACGAGGCCGGCCAAGCGCGGCAAAGCCGCGCCCGACGGAGGGCGGCATGTGGCAGCGAGCCTGGATCACCGACCATCGGCTCACCACCGTCGAGTTCGGCGGCCTCGACATGGCACGGGTTATCGTTGTCGTCGACCCTGCCGGCGGAGAGTCCGCGATCGGCGACGAGACCGGCATCATCGGCGCCGCGCGCGGCTACGACGGCCACCTGTACGTGCTCGAGGATCGCTCCGGGAGCATGGGCGCGAACGACAGGGGCCGCACGACCTGCGCGGGCGGCTCACCCCCGCTCGCGCAGGGAACTCTCAGCCTGCAGCCTGCGGGCGTGCCAAGCGTCCGGCTCACCCCCGCTCGCGCGGGGAACTCTGGATGATCGGCATCCTCTTCGTGGCCGGCATCGGCTCACCCCCGCTCGCGCGGGGAACTCGGCTCGTGGAACTGCAGCGGGGGCCAGACGGTCGGCTCACCCCCGCTCGCGCGGGGAACTCGACGAGGCCAGCGCCCGCCGCTGCGCTGAGGACGGCTCACCCCCGCTCGCGCGGGGAACTCGCCACCCCGGAAAGCAGCCGGCGGACGTACCGCGGCTCACCCCCGCTCGCGCGGGGAACTCGTCTCGGAGCCGCCCACATCGGTGGTCGTCGACGGCTCACCCCCGCTCGCGCGGGGAACTCCACCGGATCGCGTGGCGGGAACGCTGCGCTCGCGGCTCACCCCCGCTCGCGCGGGGAACTCGGCGACGGCGTAGGCGAGCTTGTCGGCGATCTCGGCTCACCCCCGCTCGCGCGGGGAACTCGGAGTCCGTACCAGCTGATACGTCCTCACCTCCGGCTCACCCCCGCTCGAGCGGGGGTGAGCCGCGGATGCTGTGGTCTTCGGTGGCGCTCTGGATATGGTCCCCGCGCGAGCGGGGGTGAGCCGCCGAGGATGTAGACCGGCTCTCTGCCGAAGAAATGGTCCCCGCGCGAGCGCGGGTGAGCCGACCAACTTCAGCAAACAGGCGTGGCGGTACGCATGGTCCCCGCGCGAGCGGGGGTGAGCCGCAGCTGCGGGACAGCGAGGACCGTTCCCCGAAATGGTCCCCGCGCGAGCGGGGGTGAGCCGCCCGCCGCCCGATTAAGAACCCCTAACGAAATGATCTTCGAGGTGGTTGGATCACTCCGAGCTCGATGATTTGGGGGTGCGGGGTGGCTCGGCCGAAGCCGTGGGAAG
>NZ_JBIWPP010000069.1:0-19988 GCF_044768335.1 Streptomyces sp. NPDC101151
GGCCTGGATCACCTGCTGACCCTCTCGACCGGCGAGAAGATCGCCAATCCTCGCCACGGGCGCAACGACCGTGCCCGTCTGGCGAAGGCTCAGCGCAACCTCGCGAAGAAGGCCAAGGGCAGCGCGAACCGGGCGAAGGCGCGGGCTCAGGTCGCCCGCGTCCACGCGAGGATTGCCGACCGGCGGCGCGATCTTCTCCATCAGCTCACCACTCGACTCGTGCGCGAAAACCAAACGCTCGTGATCGAGGACCTGACCGTGCGCATCATGGTCAAGAACCACTCCCTGGCCCGCGCCATCAGCGATGCTGCCTGGCACGAGTTCCGGAGCCTGCTGGAGTACAAGGCCGCCTGGTACGGACGAGACGTCGTGGTCGTCGACCGCTTCTTCCCTTCCTCCAAGCTGTGCTCCACCTGCGGCACTCTCACTGAGAAGATGCCGCTGCACGTCCGCACCTGGACATGCGACTGCGGCACGACCCACGACCGGGACGTGAACGCCGCGAAGAACTTGCTCGCCGTCGGGCTGACGGTCAGTGCCTGTGGAGCCGGTGTAAGACCCCAACGGAGTAATCCGGGCGGGCAGTCGGCGACGAAGCAGGAAGCCCCCCGGAGCGATCCGGGCCGCGCAAGCAGCGGACGACCGTAGGTCGTCCGGGAATCCCCCTGCTTCAACTGGGGGAGTAGTCAAGAGGGTGCTCCTTGTCGACAGGGGGCGGGTCTACCGGCTGTGGGCGGTGATGTCGCCATACGCGGTGGTGGCGTGGATGGCCAGGGCGGATGCGGCGTTGCCGGTGTTGGTGAGGGTGTTGTGGATGCGGCCGTAGCTGGTGCCGGCGTCGAGGGTGGCGGAGACTCCGGGGGCGGCGCCGACGCTGATGTCGCCGTGCTCGGTGCGCAGCGTGAGGGTGCCGCCCGTGGCTTCGGTGACGGTCAGGTCGCCCTTTTGGGTGCTGATCTCGCCGTTGGCGCCGAGGCGGCCTACGGTGATGTCGCCGGCCTGGAGGGTGAGGCGGGCGTGTTCTGTTTCGTCGAGCTTGACGGTGGCCTGTGCGCCGTCGAAGGTGACGTCGCCGAGCCGTCCCACGCCGCGCAGTTCGGCGGCGGCCGCCTTCGCCTCCACGTGGGAGCCGGCGGGCAGTTGCACGGTCACCTCCACGGATCCGGAGGCGCCCAGGACCCGGTTGCTGGCGGGTGCCGACTCGATCCGCAGCACGCCGTCGCCGTGGGCGACGGTGATCTGCTGCGCGGCCTTCACGTCACGGGCCGTGGAGGGGTCGGCGGGCAGGACCTCGACGGTGGTGTCGGCCCGGTCGGCGGCGATGAACCGGATGTGTCCGGCGGGGATGTCCAGGACGGCGGTGATCGGGGCGGGGGTGTCGAACTTCTGCATGGTGTTTCTCCTTGTTCTGCTGCGCGGGCCCCGTTCGGCCTGCGGTTTCTGACGACGTGAACGCTACGTTGCATTCATAGATCCGGCAACGCACTCGTTGCATGTGATCACCATCAGTGCAGGTGAAAGCAGCAATTTCATTGCAATGACCCTGAAGCTAATGCAACAAAGCCACTCTGATCGTTGCAATGAAATGGAGGTGAACGCTACGCTGGAGGCCTCACGGACCACGAAGGAGACCGGGATGCCGGGAGGCAGACTCACCCAGCAGGAGCGCCAGCAGATCGCGCTGGGACTGGCCGACGGCCTCGCCTACGCGGAGATCGCCAGACGCCTCGAGCGCCCCACCTCGACCATCACCCGCGAAGTGATGCGCAACGACGGCCCCACCGCCTACCGCGCCGACCTCGCTCACCGCGCCACCGAACGCCGCACCCACCGGCGCAGGCAGACCGCGCCCCGGGGATCGCAGGCGACCCCGCAGGGGTACGGACGCGACGCCGAGGCCGTGCGCGAGTACGAGGAACTGCTGACCACCGTCTTCACGCAATCGGGCATGCCCAGGATGATGTCCCGGGTCATGGCCTGCCTCACCACCACCGACGCGGGCAGCCTCACCGCGTCCGAACTCGTCCAGCGCCTCCAGGTCAGCCCGGCGTCCATCTCCAAAGCGATCGCGTTCCTCGACGGTCAGGGCCTCGTCCGCCGGGAACGCGACGAACGCCGCCGCGAGCGCTACGTCGTCGACGACGACGTCTGGTACGAATCGATGATGGCCAGCGCCCGCGCGATCGCCCAGGTCGTCGAGACCGCACGGCAGGGCGCCGGCGTCCTCGGCCCCGGCACCCCGGCCGCCACCCGCCTGGAGAACATCGCACGCTTCCTCGACTACGTCTCCGAGAGCACCGCCCGCGCCGCGGAACAGGCCCGCGACATCCTCCACCCGACATCGGAAACGACCCCGGACAGCACTGCCTGAGGCATCGTTTCCTTCGGTGCTGGTGGGTCGGCGCATGACGTATGGCGGACCTGGCTGAGGGGCTCGTACCGACGAGCTACGGATGCTGTTCCGGCGGGTGGCCCCGCCCAGAAAGGTCAAATGATCGAGCACACGGTGCCCGTCGGCCGCCGGGCCGACACCGAGGAACTTGCGGGTGCCGCCCTGCTGCCGGCCGGCCCCGCCGCCTCGTACATGACCGGGACAGTCCTGACCGGTTCTCTTGAGCGCAAGCCCCGTCCCTCAGGTTCGCGCTGACGGAGCTTGCCGGCAGCCGTGGTTCAGAGAAGTGACCGGCCCGGAAGAGATGGGGCCTGACCAGATGGTCCGGGGCCATGGCACAACCTCCGGGGCCCCGCGAGCAGCACCAGCGCAGGAGCCCTGCCGTAGCCCGGTACCCCGGCCCGGCTGCCGGGCCACGGCGAAGCGACGAACCGAGCTCCTGGCGTAGGCCCAGGTAACAGCCCAGGTGTACGCCGGGCTGGCCGGGCTCCCGCGTCGTACGGTCTGCCGTCGCGGTCGCCCACCGCGCCGCGAGTGCGCGCTCCATGGTCGGGGCCCTCGTGGTGTACCTGATGGCCACCGACGTGTTACCCACGGCGCAGAGATCGTGCGCCTCACACCCCGTACCTCCCGGCAGACGGGGTGATCTGTGCCGGGACGGCGCGAAGGTCGCGCCCCTGCCCGGACCCAACAGTCTGGCCGGATGGCGGGTCTTGTTGCCCGTGCCATCCGGCCAGATACCAGTCTCGCGCGACGTTCCGCGGTCAGGTGTCAGCTGTTGTCGTTCCCGTTCCCGCTGCCGTTGCCGCTGCCTTCGTTGCCGTTGCCGTTGTCGCTGCCGTTGCCGCTGCCCTTGTTCCCGTTCCCGTTGTCGCTGCCGTTGCCGTCGCCGGTGTTGTCGTTGCCGTTGCCGCTGCCGTTGTCGTCGCCGGTGTTGTCGTTCCCGTTCCCGCTGCCGTTGCCGCTGCCCTTGTTGCCGTTGCCGTTGTCGCTGCCGTTGCCGCTGCCCTTGTTCCCGTTGCCGTTGTCGCTGCCGTTGCCGCTGCCTTCGTTGTCGTTGCCGTTGTGGGAGCCGTTGTCGTTGCCCTCGTTGTCGTTGCCGTTGCGAGAGCCGTTGTCGTTGCCCTTGTTCTTGTTGCCGTTGTCGCTGCCGTTGCCGCTGCCCTTGTTCTTGTTGCCGTTGTGAGACCCGTTGTCGTTGCCCTTGTTCTTGTTGCCGTTGTGAGACCCGTTGTCGTTGCCCTCGTTCTCGTTGCCGTTGCGAGAGCCGTTGTCGTTGCCCTCGTTCTCGTTGCCGTTGTGGGAGCCGTTGTTGCTGCCCTTGTTCTTGTTGCCGTTGTGGGAGCCGTTGCCGCTGCCCTTGTTCTTGTTGCCGTTGTTACTGCCGTTACCGCTGCCCTTGTTGCCATTGCCGTTGTGGGAGCCGTTGTTGTTACCGGTATTGCCGTTGCCATTGCCGCTGCCATTGCCGTTACCGGCGACGACCATGTGCGGCGCCGCCTGCTCGGCGGCGAAGGCGGTGGTGGACAGCGAGGCGCCTCCCGCGGCCAGGACGGCGGAGACAGCGATCATCGCAAGGCGTCGGGTCTTGAGGGTGTGAGCCATGAGAATTCTCCTTGGTAAGAAATGGTGAACGATTGAGAAATGACCCCCGTGCGAGGGGAATTCCTGAGCCGGACGTACGTCCCGCAATCACACCGCCGGTTTCCTTTCCGGGCAGTGCCACCGGACTGCTATTCCTGCTGAACCGGTGCCTCAATTAACACCCGGACAGGGCAGCCGGGGCACGTCCCGGAATTCCGTGGCACGCAAAGTCGGGACTTGACACCCGCGACGACAGTCGTTCCATTCCGGCGCGCCGGGCCCGACCGCCGGCCGGCCGGCAGACACAGGGGCGCCCCGGGCCGGCGGCCGGACAGCCGACGCTGCCCGGGTCCCGGTCGTGCCGGGGGCCGCACCCGTTGTCCCTCGCGGGCGGTTCGGATGGGCAGCCACCCGCGCCCGGAACAGCAGCCGGCTGCCCCCGGAGGGAGATTCGGTGCTCTGCGGCAGCGGCCGGGGACCGTCCGCTCACGTGCGGCGGCGGTCCCACGACGCCGCAGGCCTCAGACCACAGCCGGCAGGGCGGCGCCTGGCGCCGGACGACGGAGCCGGACGACGGAGCCGGACGACGGAGCCGGGCAGCACGGAGCCCGGCCGCATGCAGCCGCCGCGCCGGCTGTAGCGACGGGGCCATCGTGTGCCTGGGAGCGACCACCGGCACCAACGCCGTCATCGGCGCCGGCACCGGCTGATGGTCACCAACGCCATGCCCGTCGGCGTCGTCGCCCTCGACGGCCCCACCCGCCCTGCCCGCAGCTTCCGGCCGCCCTCCGCCGCAGCCAGAAGGACATACCGCTCCGCAGCGGCGCGAAGGCCTCCTCGCGCCCCGCTCGGCCCGATCGCCGGCGCGGGCGCGGCCGACGCCTGTCACCGCGACGCGAGCCCGCCCGCAGAGCCCACCGAGGAGAGGCCAAGGCACACTGTGCCCCGGACGGCTCACTTCGCGACCCTTAACTGACCGGCGCGTCATCGTCCGCCCCACCGCCGCGTGGCCGCAGCCCTCCAGCAGCCACTGAGGAACGGACCTGACGGCGCACCCCACGGACCCTCACACGGCGAAGCGGCTCCGCCCTGAGCGAAGCCGCAAGGACGGCTACCTCTTCTCCGACGAGCCCGCCGACTGGATCGAATACGAGAAGAAGCAGTTCCGCCTGGTGCTGGGCCGCCGGACCCGGTTGATCACGGGGACGTTCGACCCGCACCTGGCCCGCTACCCGGACGACGAATGGGCCCAGCTGGCATCCGCCCAGCTCACCGGTGTCCGCGCGCCCCTGGCCCAGCTGACGAAATAGACCAGGCACGAACGAACCCGAGACCTTCCGATGCCTCTCACCTCCCGCCGGCGCCGCTCCCCCTCTGACACAGCAGTCGCGGAATGGGCGCTGCTCGAACCACTGTTTCCCGTCCCGGTCTGACCGGACCAGGACCGGCGGCCGCCCGGAGGAATGGCACCGCCGCGAGATCGTCGACGCGATCCGCTACCTGGTCGACAAAGGAGTGACGTGGCGGGCCCTGCCCGCCGACTACCCACCGGCTACCCGCCCTGGCAGACGGTCTACTACCACTTCGCCCGCCGGCACCAAACCGGTGTCGTCGCGTTCCTGCGCGACCAGCTCAGACGCCAGATCCGCACTGGCCAGAGGCGATGCCCCTGGCCAGTGACCCCCGGTGAGGCGGACTAATACCGCTGCGCGTACCAGGTCGGTGGCTCGCCGAACATTCTCTTGAAGTCGCGGATGAAGTGGCCCTGGTCGGCGTAGCCGAGGTCCGCCGCCAGCGCGGCCCAGTCGATCGCCCCGCCGGCGGCCATGCGTGCGGTCACCTCGTGCAGGCGGTAACGGCGGATCACCCACTTGGGCCCGATGCCGACGTACTCCGCGAACAGCCGTTGCAACCCCCGCATGCTCAGCCCCAGCTCGCCGGCGAGGCGTTCGGCCCTGGTCACGGCCTTGTCCTTGGCGATCAGCTCGACCGCGGCCACCGCCTGGCGCACGCGGGGGTCGTCGTCCGGCAAGTGGTTCAGCAGGAATGCATCCACGGTCGGCACGTCGAGCGTCGTGGGCAGGTCCGGGCCGAACACCTCGGTCGCCGGGACGACGCGGTCGGTGATCGTCGAGACGGAGGCACCGAGGAACGGGCGGAAGCAGCCCGGCCGGAACGCGACGCCGAAGACGTGGTCGCGGCCCTCGAGGACCTTG
Source organism: Streptomyces sp. NPDC101151 (assembly GCF_044768335.1). Taxonomy (NCBI): domain Bacteria; kingdom Bacillati; phylum Actinomycetota; class Actinomycetes; order Kitasatosporales; family Streptomycetaceae; genus Streptomyces; species Streptomyces sp. NPDC101151. Next base: position 6,193 of record NZ_JBIWPP010000069.1, read on the forward strand.
ATCTGGTAGCCGCTGCACACGCCGTTGACGTCCGCGCGGCCGCCGCCGAACGACAGGTGCACGTTCGGGTACGGCACGATCTTCTGCCGGTAGGGCTCGGCGTAGTCCCAGCGAGCCTCCCAGTACCGCTCCACCCATGGCGCGAGCGCCGGCGACGGGACGTGGAACGTGTGGCGCTGATACCTGGTCCACGCACTCCGCAGCTCACGAACGTCCCGCCCCACACGGCAGAGTGTACGTCGCCTTTGTTCAATACTCCTCCGGCCCGGGCCGCCTAGCGTCGCTGCCATGTCACATCTGTCCAACGCTGCCGATGCCATGGCCGCAGCCGCCCGCACCATCACCGACGACCAGCTCGCCAACAAGACTCCGTGCACGGAATACGACGTGCGGGCACTGGTCAACCACCTCCTGTTCTGGGGCCCGTCGCTCGCCGGCGGCGGCCGCAAGGAGTCCGTTCCGCAGCTGGCGGCCGCCGAGTCCGATGTGGACCTGACGGCCGGCGACTGGCGCGGCCGCCTGCTCGCCCTGCTGGACGACATCACGTCGTCGTGGGCGCCGCCGAGCGCCTGGGAGGGGGAGACGAGCATGGGCACGCCGCACACGCTGCCCGCGCCCGTCATGGGCGACATGATCGTCGGCGAGCTGGCCGTGCACACCTGGGACCTGGCGGTCGCGACCGGGCAACGGCTGGAACTGCCCGCCGACCTGCTGGCGCATCTGCACGACACGGTGTTCGCCGGCGTGGAGCAGGGGCGGGAGATGGGCATGTACAGACCGGAGGTCGCGGTGCCGGCCGACGCACCCACCTTGGACCGCATCCTCGGCCTGACCGGCCGTGATCCCGCCTGGGCGTAGTTTCCGACAGGTGGCTCAACGAACGAGCCGCACCCGGAAACGGCGGCCCCCCCAAAAAAAACCTACCGGCGGGTTACTTGCCCCCCTGGTATCTGAGCTAGGACTCCGGGCCGCTAAAGGGGCGCGGAGAGGCTGCGTGGCTTCCCGGGCTGTGAGATCTACCTGATCAGCCAGAACACGGCCGACCCGGATATGGTCCACGTGACCGAGGTCTGGAGGGACGACGCCAGCGCACAGGCCGCCCTCGCCGCTCCGCCTCCCGCTGACGGCCCCGCCCCCGCCGACGTCCTCGCCCTGCTGTCGGCCTCGCCGCACCGCACGGACCTCACCGTCCTGGGAGGGGGTGGGCGTCCCGACCGATGGCCCACCCCCTGACGAACGAGCCACCGACCACAGGAAATGGGCCCCGTCGCAAGCCATTCCGAACGGCGTGCCGAAGACCTCCGTGAATAGACCTCCCGGTATGCCGAACATGACCAGATCATCAAACACGGCGTCAAAAATCAGTAGTACCAGGTGAAGGCCCACCCACCTTTCCGCCACCCAAAAGGGTAGACGTTCGCGAGGCTCTGGACGGGGGCTTGTGGAGTCGTCATAATCCATTTCACCTCAGTGATCCCGAGGTGGTTACCCATTCTGCGTGACACGGTTTCAGGTATCGGCACCACGGATAGCCGCAGCGGTAATGTCTGTCGGCGCAGGTAATGCAGGCCGAGCTTCCGGGCATTGCGGCACGACGTTTTCCGGAATTTCATACTTCCGGTCACTCATCCGTTACTGCTGCTGGGGCACGTCCCTGGTCACGGCCTCTTCCTGCAGGCCATGCGTGGACATTTGCAGAGCGTGACCGCAAGCCGCTTGTTCTCTCGCCGAGGGAGCAGACACCGGAAAACATCAACAGCCCGGGGCTTGCCCGGGCAGGACGGAAAGCCACTATGAGATACTTCAGAACAGCACCCTGGCTGCGAAGAATGCCGACAGTGCTTGCGGCGATCTGTGCCCCGGCCCTGATCCTCACCAACGGCACCTCCGCCCACGCGTCTTCCGTAGTAGATGGGTCCACAGTCCCTTACCCGTCCGGGGCGGCCTGCATCACCGGGGGTTGTTCTCTGCCTCCCTCCGTCTACCCCTATGCACCAAATGTCTTCGAAGACTGCAGAACCACGACCGGTCAGAGCGAGTGGACGGAAACGACCTACTACGGGGGCGTGCCTGCATACTCGAGGCGGCAGAACCCCTCCTGCAGCTTCAAACCAAAGACTAAGTCGATCATCTGGCTGAATCCGGTCAAGAAAAGCTCCATCATAAACCGCTGCCGCAGTACATCGCCTGCCAGCTTCACCTCGACGTATGTACAGTCTGTCAGCACCATGGTGCAGGACATGCACGGACTCCAGGTCACCTTCAAAGCGGAGGCAGAGCTCCCCAAAGGCATCAAGGCCGGCATCGACATCTCCTACCAGTATCAGCGCACGGTGGCCACGATCAGCGCCACCAGTACGATGGATGCCAAAAACCTGGGTGTTGACCCTGGGAAGGCAGGTTACCTCGTCTTCCAGCCCCTCGCCGTCCGGGCAACCGGTACCCTGTTCGCTCTTTACCCGAAATACACAAACGGATTGAACGGTTGGTTCAGCGGCACGGGTTCAGATGGGCCCAGTCGTAGCCAAATCACATCGACAAACCCCTTGCTTACCCCGGACGGCGAGGCCGACGGCCAGTGGTATATCCAAGATGTGCCCTGCTCGACGCTTCCTTAGCCCGCCCCGTGCCTTCCGAAGGGAAAGGGAGCCACCGTCCGGCCAGGGCCGTTGCAAAGCAATGCCGTGAAGTTTGCGTCCGGGAGTCTTTTCAGGTATGCCGAACATGACCAGATCATCAAACACGGCGTCAAAAATCAGTAGTACCAGGTGAAGGCCCACCCACCTTTCCGCCACCCAAATGGGCAGACGTTCGCGAGGCTCTGGACGGGGGCTTGTGGAGTCGTCATAATCCATTTCACCTCAGTGATCCCGAGGTGGTTACCCATTCTGCGTGACACGGTTTCAGGTATCGGCACCACGGATAGCCGCAGCGGTAATGTCTGTCGGCGCAGGTAATGCAGGCCGAGCTTCCGGGCATTGCGGCACGACGTTTTCCGGAATTTCATACTTCCGGTCACTCATCCGTTACTGCTGCTGGGGCACGTCCCTGGTCACGGCCTCTTCCTGCAGGCCATGCGTGGACATTTGCAGAGCGTGACCGCAAGCCGCTTGTTCTCTCGCCGAGGGAGCAGACACCGGAAAACATCAACAGCCCGGGGCTTGCCCGGGCAGGACGGAAAGCCACTATGAGATACTTCAGAACAGCACCCTGGCTGCGAAGAATGCCGACAGTGCTTGCGGCGATCTGTGCCCCGGCCCTGATCCTCACCAACGGCACCTCCGCCCACGCGTCTTCCGTAGTAGATGGGTCCACAGTCCCTTACCCGTCCGGGGCGGCCTGCATCACCGGGGGTTGTTCTCTGCCTCCCTCCGTCTACCCCTATGCACCAAATGTCTTCGAAGACTGCAGAACCACGACCGGTCAGAGCGAGTGGACGGAAACGACCTACTACGGGGGCGTGCCTGCATACTCGAGGCGGCAGAACCCCTCCTGCAGCTTCAAACCAAAGACTAAGTCGATCATCTGGCTGAATCCGGTCAAGAAAAGCTCCATCATAAACCGCTGCCGCAGTACATCGCCTGCCAGCTTCACCTCGACGTATGTACAGTCTGTCAGCACCATGGTGCAGGACATGCACGGACTCCAGGTCACCTTCAAAGCGGAGGCAGAGCTCCCCAAAGGCATCAAGGCCGGCATCGACATCTCCTACCAGTATCAGCGCACGGTGGCCACGATCAGCGCCACCAGTACGATGGATGCCAAAAACCTGGGTGTTGACCCTGGGAAGGCAGGTTACCTCGTCTTCCAGCCCCTCGCCGTCCGGGCAACCGGTACCCTGTTCGCTCTTTACCCGAAATACACAAACGGATTGAACGGTTGGTTCAGCGGCACGGGTTCAGATGGGCCCAGTCGTAGCCAAATCACATCGACAAACCCCTTGCTTACCCCGGACGGCGAGGCCGACGGCCAGTGGTATATCCAAGATGTGCCCTGCTCGACGCTTCCTTAGCCCGCCCCGTGCCTTCCGAAGGGAAAGAGAGCCACCGTCCGGCCAGGGCCGTTGCAAAGCAATGCCGTGAAGTTTGCGTCCGGGAGTCTTTTCAGGAGGTCTATTCACGGAGGTCTTCGGCACGCCGTTCTTGATCGTGAAGGCGGCCCTGCTCGGTAGCGTGACGTTTGCGATGACGTCAGTTCTCTACCGGGGCAGGGCCGTTGAGCTGGAACGTTACGACAGGGCTGGACGCCGATCAACTTGATGGGCTGGTCGCGCGGGTTCACCGAGAGCTCGTGGAGGATCTGGACTCGCCGGTGGTGCCAGGGCGGATGTGGGCGCTGGGCCTGTACAAGTCCGTCGTGCTCGTGCTGTTCCTGCTGCGGCAGAACCCGGTCCAGGAGGCGGCCGCCGAACTGTTCGGGATCTCCCAGTCCACCGTCTCCAGACGGTGGACGGCCCTGCTGCCGGTGGTGGAAAAGGTCCTGGCCAGGCAGATTCCCGATCCCGCCGAGGCGTCTGCCGGGCGGATCGTGCTGGTCGACGGGACCCTGGTCACCACGTGGGACTGGTCGAGCGAGGGCACCACGATGTTCTCCGGCAAGCACCGCGACACCGGCTTCAACCTGCAGATCGCCGCCACCCTGGCCGGGGACCTCCTCGCGGTCTCTGCGCCCGTACCGGGCAGCCGGCACGACATGCACGCCTGGCGCCAGTCCGGCTTCCCCGAGGCCTTCGCTGAACGCGAGGGCATGGGCGATCTGGGCTACGTCGGCTCCGGACTGCTCACACGGAGGCGCAAACCGCCCGGCCAGGAGCGGTCCACAGGAGACAAGGAGGCCAACCGCTCCGTCAACGCGCTCCGAGCAGCAGTCGAACGGGCCATCGCTCACCTGAAGGACTGGAAGATCTTCGCCACCCGCTACCGCGGCCCCCTCACCCACTTCGCCCTCATCGCCAAGACCGTTACCGCCCTCGCCTTCTACAAGAAAGGCTGGTGACCCCGTGAATAGACCTCCCCTGTGCTCGAACCCGCCTGAGGACAAACCTGAAAATGGCTGACGACTTGGAAATCATCCTGTTCGAATCTGCTGAGGCATTCGAGCGCTGGCTGGACGATCACCACTCCTCCTCGTCTGGAATCTGGCTAAAGCTCAGGAAGAAGGCTCCGGGTGTCGTGGCTCTGGACTACGCACAGGCCCTCGACGTTGCACTTTGTTACGGCTGGATCGACGGGCAGAAGGGCACGTTCGACGACTCCTACTGGCTGCAGCGGTTCACGCCGCGCAAACCGAAGAGCAAGTGGTCGAAGATTAACCGTGATATAGCCGACGCCCTACTCGAAAATGGACGTATGCGGCCGCCCGGTCTTGCCGAAGTTGAGCGTGCCAAGGCGGACGGTCGCTGGGACGCCGCGTATGACGGGTGGAAGAGCGCCTCAGTGCCGGACGATCTGACTGAGGCCCTCGCTGCGAACCCCGCCGCTGCGGAGTTCTTCGCGACACTGGACGGGCAGAACCGATACTCGATCCTCTACCGCATCCAGGACGCCAAGAAGCCCGAGACCCGGGTGCGGCGGATCGAGAAGTATGTAGCAATGCTGGCCGAGCAGAAGAAGCTCTACCCCTGAGGCCCGCCGACCTGAGTCTGCACACAGGGAGATCAACTCACCGCTCACTCGGACGTCCCACGGTCCGTGGACACGAGATCGCTGGGAAGCGAGAGAGACGGAGTACTGATTTCGCCCCGGCTCGGTCGCAACATGCGCGAGACCCTCAACCCCGTGCACGACCTCACCCAGCGCGGCATCCACCTGCGTACCCTCGGCGACAAACTCGCCGTCGACACCAGCGAGCCCGGCCCCGGCACGGAGATGGCCATCGCGCTGCTGGCGATGTTCGCGCAGATGGAACGGATCTACATGTTGGAGCGTGCGGCCGGCGCCCGCGCCGCCAAGCAGGCCCGCGGCCTGCCGACCGGCCGGCCCGCACAGGTCGCCGCCGAACTCGGGGTCAGCCGCTCCACGCTGTACCCAGAACTGCGCAAGCACCGCGAAGGCGCCGCTGTCGAACCCGTGGGACAGGAAGGCTGACCGCCGTCGGGCCGGTCCACATCACCGCAGGTCAGGGATATCCGTTGCTTTTTCGGCGATCACTACGGGGATCCCCTCAGGGGAGCCGGCCGGACGTCCCGGGACAGGGGTACCGGCTATGGGCCGGGGCGGTGTGGTGGCGCCTCAAGTGGGCTGGCGAGGCAGGACCGCGGCGGTGCCGGCGGGTCTTTGCACTGTCCCGGCTGCCGCCCGGCCACCCGCCTGACATCCCCCGCACATCCATGAGCGGCTTCCAGCGGGCTTGCTCGATGTGTTGGTTCCCGGCGCAGGGGTCGTCCCCAGGACCCGGAATTCTCCGGATACCGGCTTCCGTGTCTTTCAGCCGGGGCAAACCGTCCAGGAAAAGCGAAACACTTTCCTCCCCCCTCGTCGGATTTCCCCTTTTTCATTTCGGGGCATCCCGTGCCCGCGCGCCTCGTACCCCTGGCTCGGTGACGCCGCCAGCAGCCACCGCGCGGCGGCCGCGGGCGCGCTCATTCCCCGCCGGTGCGTTCGCTGCCGAGCAGCACGCTCCGGCGGCCTTGACGGTGACGTCCGGCAAGAGCGGCCTCGGTCGCAACGACCGAGGCCACGGTTGCTGAAGCTCACCGCGGCGGTGACGTCAACGACCACAACAGCGGCAACCGCAATCCGGGCGGCGCCCCTGGCAACCCGGCCCGACGCGCCGGACACGAACTGCCGGCGGCCATGCCCGTGTGCGCTGCGCGGACCCGAGGCCGCGCCGGGCGCACCGGCCGTCCTGGCCTGCCCGGTCCGCGTTTGCCCACTCGGCGCCCCGCCGGGCACCGAGTGGGACTCACCGGCCGTCCCTGCGCCGCCGGAAGGCAGAGTCCAAGCCGATCGCCTTCCGCCCCGAGGCCGCGCAGCCGTACGACGACCGGTCTCTGAGCCGGCAGTACGACGCGCAAGCCGTTGACCAGGAGACATACAGAAGTCCGGCGGGAGCGCTAACCCGTGGTGGTGCTGCCCGTGTGGTTGCCGTCATTGCTGCCGTTGTCGTTGCCGGTGTTGCCGTTCCCATTGCCGCTGCCGTTGCCGGTGTTGTTCCCGTTGGCGTTGTCGATCACGGTGACTGTGATGCCCTCGCCCTTTCCGCCACCGGGAGCTGTGGTAGCTGCCGGGCCCGACTGACTGCAGCTGATGTTCTGGATGCCGTTGAAGGTGTTGTCGTGACCCACCTGCCCTGAGGGAAAACAGAAGAGGACGATCGACGGGCTGCCGAGGAGCGAGAGCAGCCCTCCCTCACCTTGAGCCTGGGAGCTGCCGGCACTGCACAGGAACAATGCCGTCGCAGCGGTGCTGATCGTGGCAAGCCTCTTGGACAGCTTCATTCGGCCGAACCTTCCGTTGGTATCAGGGAACTTGAGCCTCGGGCGACAGGATGCCGAGACAGCTGCCCTCGGCAATCGTCCGGCGCGCTGGTGCCGTCGTGATTCGCTCGCTCGGCCCAGGACTCCGCGAAGATTTTCTGTTTGTCCCAGACCGCCGCCCGCACAGATCGCACCACCGCAGCCACCGCTTCCGCTTCCTGGCGTCCGGCTGCACAGCAGCTGCTCAGCGGTCGGTTCTTCGCCCCGTCGCTCTTGAGCGCAGACCCCCTGTGTCAGCTGGGGGTTGGCTCCTCCTTGCAGCTACTGACATCGGCCGGGGTCTGGATCTGTGTCGGGACCGGTGACGCGGTTCCCGCCGGGCTGGTACGCCGGAGGCATGCGGTATCCGGATGGGGACGGGCTGACCGCCGAGCGGCGCAAGCGCCGGGAAGAGGTACGGATGCGGGCCGTTGGCCTCTTCGAAGAGGGCGCGGAAGTCCCGTGCATCGCCCGCGAGTTACGGGTGAGCGAGAAATCGGTCTCAGCGAGCTGGATACCCTGCTCCGCAGGCGGCTCAAGACACTGCAGTACCGGCACCACATCCTCAGCGGATTCCTCGCCGGGACCGGCCTCACTCTCGACAGACCGCACAGACCCTGGAACGCCGAAGTCGGTAATCGGACCGTCGTGTGCCTGGTCCTGGACGGGGGCCATGTCTCGTCCAGAGGGCCTGAGGCTATCCGTCAAGTCCCGAGATTCCGTGACGTGACGGGACTCGACTGCCGACACCTAATTAAGGCGTGGATTGCAGGGTATGAATTCGGGGCGACGGGAACGGGTTCCGTCGCCGCGTGCGGGCCGGCGCTGGCGCATCAGCCGGCCGAAGATCCGCTCCACGGCCCAGCGCCGGAAGATCACCTCGAATCCTTTGACTCCCAGGCCGGTTTGCAGGACTCCGACGTCGATGCCGAGGGTGTCGACGCCGAGGTGAGGCCTGCGATTTTCCTGTCGGCGTCGACGCCGTGGCCGGTCCCGGGTGCGTGGGCGGAGGTCTTGAAGCTCTGGGTGCCCAGCACGCAGGCGCGGTTCGGTATCCCGGCCCTCGGCCTCGCGCACCAGCCGACGCAGCAGGCCGTCGAGGCGGCCGAGAATCCCTTCCTTCTGCCAGGCAGCGAAGTATCAGGGACAGAACGCTCTTTGAGGCCGTGTTCGAGACCTCGGGCGGTGAACCGGGCTCCCCCCCGGAGCGGAGCCGGGGCATCGGACTACGTACCCGGTGGGCCGCGTGCGGTCAAGTCCCGGAATGTCGGGACTGGGGCCAGGACGGGGGCGGGATGACGATCCAGGCATGTCGAAACACTCCCAAGGACCAAGCGTCCAGGAAATGGACGACCGCGAGATCGTGGCCGCCATCCGGGCCGCCGACCCCCAGGGACTGGCCGCTGCCTATGACACGTATGCCGGTCGCCTGTACGGCTATTGCCGGTCGGTGCTGCACAGCCCCGACGCTGCCGATGACGCGCTGCAGGACACATTCGTGCTGGCCAATGAGCGGATCGGTCAGCTGCGGGATCCAGGACGGCTTCGGCCTTGGCTGTATGCGATCGCCCGGCACGAGTGTCTGCACCAGCTGCGCGGCGAGCGTCGGACTACCGGGATCGAAGCGGCGGAAGAAGTGAGCGACGAGAGCGTCGATCTCGATGCGCGGCTGCGCACCCAGGAGCTGCGGTCACTGGTGCAGGACGCCTTCGCGGGGCTGAACACCCGGGACCGTGAAGTACTGGAGCTGGCGACGCGCCAGGGGCTGGAAGGCAGAGACCTGGCCGCGGTGCTGGGGCTGTCGCTCAACCACACCCATGCGCTGCTGTCCCGGGCCCGGGGCCAGCTGGAGAAATCGGTGGCCGCGCTGATCGTGGCCCGCAACGGGCGGCAGGACTGCGCCGAGCTGGCCGAGATGCTTGAGGGCTGGGACGGCACGATGACCGTCCTCCTGCGCAAGCGGATCAACCGGCACATCGACCAGTGCGAGGTTTGCGGCGAGCGCAAGAACCGGGACGTACGTGCCTCGGCGCTGCTGAGCATGATGCCTTTCCCGGTGCTGCCGTTGGCACTACGCAACCGGACGTTCCATACGGCGCTGGAGCCGACCGGGGCGGGACGCCGCATGGAGGTGGCTGAGCGGGCCACCCGGTTCGACCACAACGGTTTCCCGATGCCGTCAGGTGCGGGCGTGCGTTGGCTGACTCCCGTCCCCGCCAAGGTCGCGGTGGCCGGCCTGATGGGGGCTGCGGTGTTGATCGGTGGCCCGCTGCTGTGGGTGACCGAGGGAGCGGAGGCACCTGGACGCCCTGGCCCAGTGATCACGAGCATCCCGCCGGGAAACCCCATGCCGGCCCCACCCGGGCGGGGTGAGGGTCCCGGCTCGCCGGGTGGCCCCAGTTCGCCGGGTGCGGGGGATGGTTCGTTGCCGGGTGGTGGGCCGGGTTCGCCGGGGGTGAGTGAGGGTCCTGACTTGCCGGGGGCCGGGGATGTGCCGTCGCAGAAGGATGGTCCTGGCCCACCGGGGGAGGGCGACCGCGGGCCGACCCCGCCCGAGGGGGGTGATGGTCTGAGTTCGCCGGGTGCGGGGGATGGTTCGTTGCCGGGTGGTGGTCCCAGTTCGCCGGAGGTGAGTGAGGGTCCTGACTCGCCGGGGGTGGATGGTCCGTCGTCGGGTGGTGGGCCGGGTTCGCCGGGGGTGGATGGTCCGTCGTCGGGTGGTGGTCCGGGTTCGCCGGGGGTGGATGGTCCGTCGTCGGGTGGTGGTCCGGGTTCGCCGGGGGTGGATGGTCCGTCGTCGGGTGGTGGTCCGAGTTCGCCGGGGGTGGATGGTCCGTCGTCGGGTGGTGGTCCGAGTTCGCCGGGGGTGGAGGATCCGTCGCCGGGTGGTGGTCCCAGTTCGCCGGAGGTGGAGGATCCGCAGCCACCGGCCGGTGACCCCAACTCGCCACCGGCGGAAAGTCCGCCATCCGACCAGGACGAGACCCCGGGATCACCACCTGAGGGCGACTCGTCGGACCCGATCGTCAAGTGAGTGGCGAGTGCGGTGGCATGCACCCGGGTGAAAGCGGGGTTGGTCGGTGCAACGTCGATCGGGAGCGCTGCGGGCTGACGTTGGGTCTACAGGTCGAGGGCCAGGGCAAGGCGTACGAGTTCGGCCTGGCTGCTGAGGCCGCATTTGGCTCGGATGCGGCGGAGGTAGACGTCGACGGTGTGGACGGAGATGCCGATGCGCCGGGCTGTCCCGGCGTAGGTGTGGCCCTGGGCGATGTGCTGCAGGACCTGTTGTTCCCGGGGGGACAGGGCCGGGTGCGGCGACTGCGCCGCGGCCGTCGAAGAAGGCCGTCCCGGAACGGTGGGCTGAGTGGAGTGCAGCATGGTGTTCCTCGCGGATCTTGGATCGTCGCCGGGGTCAGAGGCGGGAGCCGGTGGCGGTGACGCGGAGGCCGACGCGGACCTGGCGGCCCCGGGAGCAGTGATGAGTCTTGGTCCACAGGGCGAGGAATTCGATGATTCCGGTGCCTCGGCCGTGCTCGTCGGATGCGAGTCCGGCATGCGGATGGGGATGGTCGACGGTGGTTCCCCAGTCGGTGAGGGAGATGACCAGCACGTTGTGGTCGAGCGCCAGGGTCAGGGTCATGTCGGCGTGGCCGTGCTGGACGGCGTTGGCGGCCAGTTCGTCGACGATGAGGACGGCGGAGTCCCGATCATCCTGGTGGATGCCCCAGTGGCCGAGCAGGTCGTCGGTGAAGTGGCGGACGGTGGCGACGTGGACCTCCTGGGACGGGAGGGTGAGGATGCCCGTCTGGTCGGTGGTGGCAGGCGCCGAGGGGAGGCAGAGGGCTTCGGTGTCCAGCCGGTCGGTGAGCAGCATGGCGGCCGCCTTTCGGAAGAACTCGGACCGGGCGGGCTTTGGAAGAGGCCCGCGCCGATTTCCGACACCTGCATGAGGTGCGGGCCGCGCCGGGACCAACACTTTTCGGAAAGAAACGTCGAAGATTTTTTCCCGCGGTGTGCCGCTGTCGCCGCCGACACCGTCAGCGCACTGAGATATCGCTGGTCAGTGGCGTGAAGGAGCCGGTCGTCGAGGGAGACCACACCCGACGGGAGACGGGTTGAGGCGGGGCGCGGGACGCAGACATCCCTTTCGTTGCCACCTGCGCCTCTGCCCCGCCCGCCCGCCCGCCCGCCCGCCCGGCCGGCCGGCCGGCCGTCCGCCCGTCCGGCCGTCCGCCCGTCCGGCCGTCCGCCGGCTGGGCGCCGGCCCGGACGGACCGGCGCCTTGGTTCTCAGAAGCCACTCTGATCAGCTGTGATTGCCCTGTGTGGTGACTTCATCGCTACGTTCTGTCACAGGGGTGCGGCCGGCATCCGAGCCGGTCCAGGAACCGGCCGGCTCCGTCGCGGAATGCCGCCTGCGCCTGTGCCTGTGCGATCGGGTCGGGCTGGGAGGCGCCCTCATCGAGGATGACGACTCGAGCAGGAGAGAGGCGGACCCGGGCCAGGGTGACGAGCCGCCGCTCACCGCCGGACGGCAGCGCGCCGCCGGCACCGGTCCTCGCCGCGTACCCGCTCGGCGGCTCGACCGGGGAACGCAGCCCGACCGCCTTGGCGGCCTGGTCCAGGTCCACCCCCGGTGCCGCCAGGTTCCAGGTAGCGCACGCAGGTGGTCGCCGAGGGGCCGGTGAAGACGTACGCGGTGAAGACGTACGCCTCCTGGGGGATGAGGGCGACGAGGCGGCGCAGGTGCTGCTCGTCGACCTCGCCGGGCGGCACGCCCTTGCGTCCGGCCTCGCCGTGCTGGGGGCGAGAGGCCGGTGAGCAGTTGGGACGAGGGCCGACTTGCCGATCCCGCCTCGGGCCCACGGTCGCCGGCTGCTCCCCCCTCATCGGTGGTGATGGCCAGGTCGCGGGACCACGGGCTCGGCGTGGGGACCGTACGCGAAGGCCGGCTGCCGCGTGTGGAGGGCGAGGACAGCGGGCCGGCCGAGGGCTGTGGGCACGGGACGGCTGCCTCACGGGCGAACCGGTCGAGGATCACCCAGTTGCAGCCCGAGCCCGGCGACCGTGCCGGGCAACGCGCTCAGCGCCGGCCAGAGACTCGGGACCAAGTACGTGACGGCTCCACGGAGCAGACCCGTCGTCACCTGCATCGTCACCTGCTCGGCCTGCAGGAGCCACGGGCCGCCACGCGCACGGTGAGTATCGGGGTCCCCTCACCGGCCGCCGGCCGGCGGCGGCCCGGTCGACGGCGAGGTACACGCCGCCCTTGTTGCCGTGCCGGATCGCCTGCTCCACCGCGCACGCGCTCTTCCAAGCCGGTGGCACAGCGCCCTGCCGGGGCAGGGCAAGGCGCGGTGAGAGCCCGAGGCGGATCCGTTCAGGTGACCGCCGGTGTGTTCTCGCGTACCTCGATCCCGGTGGCACTGATACTACGAAATGATCAACGTGGGCGATGTGGGACGCCCTCGCCCAGGCTGCTCAACTCCACTGCCAGGAAAGGGAGCTCGGCCAGTGTGTCTTTGACCTCCGGGTAGATCGAGTTCAGTGCCTAGGAGAAGCCGTAGTGCACCTGGCCGGTGCCTCCTGGGCCCGGGACCCGGCGGTGTGATTGCGGGACGTACGTCCGGCTCGGAAATTCCCCCGGTGCGGGGTCATTTCTCAATCGTTCACCATTTCTCACCAAGGAGAATTCTCATGGCTCACACCCTCAAGACCCGGCGCCTTGCGATGATCGCTGTCTCCGCCGTCCTGGCCGCGGGAAGCGCCTCGCTGTCCACCACCGCCTTCGCCGCCGAGCAGGCGGTGCCGCACATGGCCGTCGCCGGCGACGGCAGCAATAACACCAGCAGCAACAACAACGGCAACGGCAGTGGCAACGGCAACGGGAACAAGGGCAACGACAACGGCTCCCGCGACGGCAACGACAACGAGGGCGACGACAACGGCTCCCGCAACGGCAACGACAACGAGGGCGACGGCAACGGCAGCGACGACGGCAACAAGAACAAGGGCGACGGCAACGGCAGCGACGACGGCAACAAGAACAAGGGCGACGGCAACGGCTCTCGCAACGGCAACGAGAACGAGGGCGACGACAACGGCTCTCGCAACGGCAACGAGAACGAGGGCGACGGCAACGGCAGCGACAACGGCAACAAGAACAAGGGCAAGGGCAACGGCAGCGACAACGGCAACCGCAACACCGGCAGCGGGAACGGGAGCGGCAACGGCGGCCACTAGCCTCAATACCAGTGACTTAAGGGTCGCGGCTGATAGCGTGGCGTCCAGGAGGTGCCTGGATGCCGCGCCCTGGACAGGTCAAGCCGGAGACGGATGAG
>NZ_JBIWPP010000070.1:0-17257 GCF_044768335.1 Streptomyces sp. NPDC101151
GCGGTGACGGTCTCCCGTTACCGCTATCGAGGCAACACGATTCCAACCCTTGGAGCCTCAACCACGCCTGAACGGCAGAGGCCGTGGAGAGCCCGATGCGGTGAGAGCCGCACGCCGGGTTCGGAGAGCGGCACGGAGAAACGGACCGATGGCAACATCGGCACCGCGCTCCGTGCCGACTCAACAGACCAGGACTCGTCCCGGCACAGCGCGAAGAAACAGGAACCCGCCCGAAGCCGCACCCGACAACGGTGCGACAGACGGGAATCGCCCTCCTTTAGGCGGGCGAGGATGTCAATACACCCACGAGGGCGACGGGGCAGGCGTCAACACTCGCCCCGCGGTGAGCGCGGACGGCAAGCGCGCGGTGACCGTGTCCATCACCACCACGACCGCGCCGCCGGACCTGGCCGCGCTCAACCGCGCGACGGGCGCCCTCGTCGACCACGCCCTGTGCGACAAGCCCGCCAAGAGGTGACCCAAGAGTCAGGCCACGTCAGCAACGCTTGCGGCGGGTGGCCGCCAACGGCTTTGACCGCCCACCCGTTCGGCAATGTCAGGCTGCCCATTCCAGCCCGAGGCCTACAAGTTGCTGGTGCTTCTCGGGAGGTGAACCCGACGCGCCTCGCTTTGGCATGGGACAGCCATACTCCGAGTTTCACGGTGTGCTCTTGGCCGTCGACCCGACAGGTCGCCGGCTGTTGACGAGGCCGCCACCGTGTCCGCTGTGTCGCGCATCACATCGACCTCATGTCACGGACGAGGCGGCAGTTTGCATCTGGTGGTCGTCAACAGCGAGTGAGGGAAGGCGAAGTGATGAGCGCACAGCACGAAGCCGGCAGGGTGATCACCCATCGTGTTCTGATTCTGGGGGCGGGCTACGCAGGGATGTCCGCGGCCATCCAGCTCGCGGCGCGGGCAGGGCGGCGCGAGGACGTGCAGGTGACCCTGGTGAATCCGCAGGAGCGGTTCACCGAGCGGCTGCGGCTGCACATGACGGCGACCGGGCAGCGGCTCGCCGAGCTGAGCGTGCCGGAGTTGCTGGAGGGTACGGGCGCGCAGTTCGTGCGCGGCTGGGTGACAGCGGTGGACGCGGATGCGAGGACGGTGCGGATCGACGACGACCGGGTCCTGCACTACGACACGCTGGTGTACGGGCTGGGCAGCCTGGCCGACACGGCGGCGGTGCCGGGCGTCGAGGACCACGCGCACAGTTTGAACAGCGCCCAGGACGCCGAAGTACTGGCCGACCGTCTGGGGCGGCTTGGCAGCGGCACGGTGGTCGTCGGTGGCAACGGGCTGACGGGCGTCGAGTCGGCTGCGGAGATCGCGGAGCGGCACCCGGAGCTGAACGTCGTCCTGCTGGGCCGGCAGGAGCCCGGTGCGGCCATGAACGCGAAGGCCAAGGCGTACCTGCAGGCCGCGCTGAACCGCCTGGGCGTGGTGGTGCGTAGCGGCGTCGAGGCGGTGAAGGTGCTGCCCGATGCGGTCCAGCTGGCGGGCGGCGAGAGCATCACCGCCGATGTGGTCCTGTGGACCAGCGGCACGCGGGTGTCGCCGCTGGCGGCCGCCGCCGGACTGACCGTCGACGAGCGCGGCCGCATCGTCACCGACGCCGCGCTGCGGTCGGTGTCCCACCCGGAGGTGTACGCCGTGGGTGACGCGGCCGCGATCCGCCAGGGCTACGGCGTCATGCACGGCACCTGCCAGGGCGGTATGCCGACCGGTGTGCATGCCGCGGTGTCGATCGTCCGCACGCTGAACGGCAAGCAGCCCAAGCCGTTCCGCTTCGGTTACTACCACACGCCGGTGAGCCTGGGGCGGCACGACGCAGTCGTGCAGTTCACCCGCCCCGACGACAGCCCGCGACGAATTCATCTGACCGGCCGCGTGGCGGCCAGGTATAAGGAGACGGTGACTGCCTCGCCCTGGCCGACCTATGGCCGTATGAAGAAGATGCCCGCCTCGGGCGCCTTCTGGCCCCGCGGCGGCCGCTTCACTCGGATTCAGGAAGTGCGATGACCCACTTGTCTGCGGATGCCGACCAGCAGGTGTTCCACCTGCATAGGAACTTGCTGTTCTCGGTGGCCTACCGCGTCCTGGGCACCGCGGCCGATGCCGAGGACGCGGTCCAGGACGCCTGGATCAAGTGGTCGGCCGCCGACCGCTCGCAAGTCGCCGAGCCCAAGGCCTACCTGACGCGCATCGTGTCGAATCTGGCGCTGGCACGGCTGCGCTCCACCCGGCACAAGCGTGAGACCTATGTCGGGCCGTGGCTTCCGGAGCCCATCCTGACCACCGGTGACACCGCCGAGACCGTCACCGACTCCGAGTCGGTGTCGATGGCCATGCTCGTGGTCCTGGAGACACTCAGTCCGCTGGAGCGCGCGGTGTTCGTGCTGAAGGAGGTCTTCGACTTCAGCCATGCCGAGATAGCGGAGGCGGTGGAGCGTTCCGAGGCCGCGGTGCGGCAGGCCGCGCACCGTGCTCGTGAGCATGTACGGGCCCGGCGTCCACGCTTCAGCGCCGACCGGTCGCGGCAGCGCGAGGTCACCGAGCGGTTCCTGGCAGCAGCGACGGGTGGGGACGTCAACGCCCTGATGGAACTGCTGTCCCCGGACGTCACCTTGTGGACCGACGGCGGCGGCAAGGTCCGCCAGGCCCTGCGTCCGGTCGTGGGCGCACGTACGGTGGGTGCCTGGTTCGCAGCCATCGGTACGGTCACCTACCAGGGCATCGACCCCACTGACATGACCGCCGAACTCGTCGAGATCAACGGCGGCCCGGGCATGGTGTTCAGCGGATCGGGTCGCGTGATCGCCGTAGTCACCTTCGACTTCGACGCCGACGGCCGCATCATCGGCATCCACAACGTCGCCAACCCCGACAAACTGCAGGCCATCGCCGAAGGCACCATTCACGGCATCGGCACCTATTGAGCCCGAGCGGGATCCGTCCTGCTTGGCGACGTACATGTGAAGGCGGTCGAACTTGCGCACACATGTGCCGCCTGACGGGACGGGGAACAGGAGCAGGACTGGCGAATCGAGGCGAGTGAGGGTGGGGAAGTGCATGGCCCGGTCCGGCGGCGGCAGAAACTGCTCCGGCGAGCCGGGTGAGTCGCCTCCGCGCACCGTGGACCACTCTGATCGGGACCTGCCGTTGAAGCACCTCTCCGCCCGGTCAGAGGGCAGGCTCCGGCAGCTGGCCGAGGTGCTTGACGACCCGCTCACGCAGGAGGAGGTACTCCTGCCAACGACGGGGCAGGGGCCCCGGCGGGCGTTTGACGGCACGCGCTGCGGTGACAGTCTGGCCCTGCTGGAACTGCTCGCGGGTCAGATCGAGTTCGACTCCGCTGGGCAGCTGACTCCACCAGTGAAAGCCATGCTGCTTCCCGTTGAGGTGGACTTCGCCAACCACAAGGTCGCCGCCGAAAATGTCGTTGACCACCAGCGCCGTGATGTCGCAGTGGCCCCAGGCAGGGTTGTCGGGCTGCCAGCCCGCACGAGCGAGGTCGTCCGGGGAGCAGGTGTCAGCAGCCCAACTGGCCCGCAGGGCCTTGTCGAGGGCGAGCAGGTTCCAGGGGATCATGTCGGCAGCATCGCAGCTGCCACCGACAATGTGTTCCGGCGGTCACGACAGTAGAGGGACCACCAGCTGAATGTGACCCTTCGTGTCCCCTCCGCAGCACGTCCGCCCGACGCATGCGTGAGTATGCCGACAGCGAGGCAGACGTAATTCCCTAGCGGTGGCCGTAGCGGCTGTCGGTTCCCGCTTGTGATGCGGAGTCCGACAGGTGAGTCCTGTCCGTCCGTCTGCGGTTCGGGGATCCTGATGAATCGTGCGTGGTCCACAGCCTTCCGTGAAGCCGCCTGCATCCGAATCCGGTTGCCGCTTCGTCACCGGCTGCGCATCCTGCTGGGATGCGCTTCTCCATCAACATCCCGAACTTCGGTGACTTCGCCGACCCCCGGAACGTCGCGACGGTGGCGACTGCCGCCGAACAGGCCGGCTGGGACGGGCTCTTTGTCTGGGACCACGTCCTGCACCGGCAGCACGAGGGACGTCCCTTCGGAGATCCCTGGATGCTGCTGACCGCGGCCGCGCTGGCGACCTCCCGGATCCGACTGGGCGCCCTACTGACGCCGGTTCCCCGCTATCGTGCGCAGCAACTGGCCCGCCAGGTGGCCACCCTGGACCACCTCAGCGGCGGCCGGGTGACCTTCGCCGCGGGCCTGGGCGGTCCGATCGACGACGAATACCGCAGCTTCGGCGACGCCGCCGATCCACGTCTCCTCGCAGAGCGGCTGGACGAGGGGCTGGAGCTGTTGCGGCGCTTCTGGTCCGGCGAGCCGGTGAACCACCACGGTCGGCACTACGAGGTCCGGGACGTGACGCTGCTGCCCGCCACCGTGCAGCGACCCGGTCCGCCGGTGTGGATCGGCGGGTTCTGGCCGCGTCGTGCGCCCATGCGGCGGGCAGCGCGGTGGGATGGCGCGGTGCCGCTGTTCGAGACGGCTCGGCACGGGCATGCGCCCGACGTGGCGGAGGTACGGGAACTGGTCGGCTATGTACGCAAGCACCGCACAGGCGGGGCCGAGCGTCCTTTTGAGTTCGTGCTCGGCGGTGCCACGCCCGCCGACCCGGCGAAAGCCAGGGACGTGATCGGTCCGCTGCACGACGCCGGCGCCACCTGGTGGGACGAGCGGCAGGTCCAGACCGGCCCCGACCTGGACCGCCTCTCTCCGGTGCTGCGCCGCATCGAAGCGGGGCCGCCGGTGATCTGATCAGCCATTCGAGGTTGTCTCGCACGCGCTTGGCGTCCCCCTGGGAAATCGTGACCGCGCGGGCGGGGAACGACATGACGCTGATCACGTAGATGGTGGGGAAGAGCGTGACCGGCCGACAAGGATCTGGGCGCAGGACCGGACGTGCCCGGTGAGGGCTTCCGGCTGGGGGCAGCGGATGAGGACGGGGCCTCGAGGCGGAGTTGTCCGGTCTCGATGAGGGAGCCGGGGCGGCGGAGTATCCAGCCGGCGACGGTGCGGGTGAGGGCGGGGGAGCGGTGAGCGGCTCGCTCGAGAGGCGCTGTCCGAGGAATCAACTCATCGACAAACGCTGTCGCTGAAAGTGAAGAAGCCAGCGGTACTTGGGTCGGGTCTGGTGTGCCGTGACCTTGGAGTCTCGGCTGTGTGCGCGGGTGAGTGGCTGAGAGGGGGAGGCCACGGGACGATCGCTGCACGCCGCCCGCTAGCATCCTGTCGCATGATGAGACGGGGGTGGCGGCTGGGTGCCGTGGCGGGGGTGGCGGTGCTGGCGGCGATCTGCGCCTCCGGTCCGGAACGCCCGGAGGACATCCGCGCGGCGTCAGACCTTGGCCCCCTGCCGACCGACCGCTACGACTTCACGCCGCAGGACTACCAGCGATCGCAGCGGGCATCGGCGTTGCTGGTCCGGCAGTGCATGGCTGAGCGCGGCCACCCGGACTTCCCGCTCGACCCTCGCTTCCCCAGTGACCCCGCTGTCGCCACCGCGGTCAGCACCGACTACGGCGCCCTGGATCTCTCCGCCGCCCGCCGCTGGGGCTACGGCTGGGACCCGGCAAAGCCCCTGGCCCTCCGGCCGAAGGGCCGCCGGATGACCTACGCCGAGTATGCGGACCTGCCCGCCTGCAACGCCGAGGCGAATCGGCGGCTGATGCGCGGCATCGACCTCAGGCGGGACTGGCTGTACGCAAGCACACGGGCGGTCGAGGTGGACAAGGTGGTCAAGCGCGACCCGCGCCTCCGCGAGGCCTGGGATGTGTGGTCCCGCTGTGTGGCAGAACAAGGATTCCCCCGCTATCCCGACCCCGTCGCGGCGTACACGGACGACGCCTGGCAGCGGGAGGGTGACGGCAACACCCGGCACACGCAGCGGGAGCGGGCCACAGCCGTCACGGATGTCACGTGCAAGCGCCGCCACCACACGGCCGAGGTCTGGCACGCTGTATGGGCGCAGAAACAGGCCGTGGACATCTCACGGCACCTCGACCGCTATGCCGCCGGGCTGAAGGCGCTGCGGACGTACCGAGCCAACATCACCGAGGTGCTGCGGAAGCTCGGCTGAGGGGCCCTTAGGAGAGCTCCCCCGCACCCAGGCGGAGGACCGCGTGATCATGCCAGTGTGTCCCGTCTGAGATCATGAGGTGCAGACGCTCAATTCGCGCTGTGACCGGAAGGGCGGGCGCCGGCTCAGCCTCTACTTGCGCGTATGTCTCCAGTGATTGGTCGGAAGCCACCGTCAGGTGAGGGACTACCTCGGGGAATCGCCCGCCGTGTGGAGGCGCCTCTGGCCGGCGCCTACCGATTGCCTCCGTGAGTGCCCGGAAGGATTCGGCAGGGTCAGGTGTCAGCCAGAGAGCGTTAGGGAACCGGCCGAACCCAGCGAAGGCGACATCGAAGGTGCCGTGCTGCAGAACAAGGCACTGCAGCGAGTCCAACGTGTCCGAGTCGATCCGATCAAATGGCAGGAACGGATACAAGACAGTGATGTGGGCCGGCAGTCCAGCCCTGGCCGGCTCATCCAGGCGGACTCTGTGTGCGTCCACAACCGGGTCGGCTGCGGGCACCTTGGCGAGGATGATCGACTGTCCGGCAGGGCGACCAGGGCTGTCAGTGATGGCCACAAGATGACCTTGCTGATGCACATTGTTGATGCCAACTGGATTTTCGGCCCATTCTGACTTCGCTCACGGGGCATCGCGCTTGGCGAAGCACTGAGTCCTCGCCATCTTCGGACTTACAGGTCGGAGGCTCTGGCGTGGCACTCGCTCGGGATACTCATGCTGATCTCGGGCGGGAGTCTGCGTCTTGATCATCCGTCATGTCATCGGTCGAGGCTGTCACATTTGGGTCATTGAACCCAACCCGGCCAGCCGGGTTGTCAATGTCAAACAGCCGCTCGCGGCGGCGCGGCCCGAAGGGCACATCAGCCCCCAGCGTCATCTCCCGGTGCGGTACGCTCTCGCGGCCCACGGCCGGCGACGGCGTCCGCGAGGGGCGCAGCCAGGTCTCCGTTGTAGGTAGTGTGCGGAAATGACAAGAAGCGAGCGACTCGCGGACCAGTTGGACCGGCACTGGCACAAGAACCTGCGGCCGCGGCTGCACGGTCTTGCCGATGAGGAGTACTTCTGGGAACCGGTGCGCGGCTGCTGGAGCATCCGCCCACGTGGCACGTCGGCCACACCGATGTCGGCAGGCTCGGGGGAATGGACGATGGACTCCGCGTCCCCTGACCCGGTGCCGGCGCCGGTGACCACGATTGCCTGGCGGCTGGCGCACATCATCGTCTCCTGCCTGGGCTATCGGGTCGGATGGCACTTCGGCGGCCAGGACGTCGACTCCCAGACATTCGCCTACGCGGGGACCGCTGACGAGGCACTGAAACAGCTCGATGAGATGTATGGGAGATGGAACGCGGGGGTCCGCGAGCTCTCGGACGTTGACCTGGAGAATCCGCCCACGGTGGGTCCCGAGCGGTTTCCCATGGAGGGCATCGTCCTGCACGTCAACAGGGAGCTGATCCATCACGGCGCCGAGATTTCCCTGCTGCGCGACCTCTACCGCTGGCAGGACGGAGCCGCACCGCGCCGAATATGACGTTCCGGTAGCCGGCGATCGAGCTTCGGAAAGCTACGTGGACTCCGTGACGCTCCGTGGCTGCGAGCAGCGGCCCATGCTGCCGCGCCGGCGCCCGTCGGAGTCACGACGGTGTCGGCGGTCGTCAACGCCACATACCCCCGGGGCCGCTCGGCGGGGCGCAACGCGTGGATCGCCACGAGTTGAGGGGCCAGCAGAGGGACGCGCACCTCCGATCCGTCATCGTCGAGGACCGTCCGGCCCGTCGGATGTGTCATGAGAAGCGATGGATACTCGCATTGTGCGGCGGTCGGATCAACCGCGACCAGTCCAGGAGCCGGCACGCCGGTCCCCGGGAGCAGGGTCAGGGCGCCAGCCTCCCTGTTCAGCCAGTCCTCGGCGTGGTCCACGTTGACGAAGGTCCGCAGTACCAGGTCACGGGCGCCTCCGTCCCGCGTGCCGATGGTCAGCCTCCGCATTTCCGCGGTGATGCCGCCGTGCAGCACCTCGGTTCTGACGATCCGTTCGCCGACCTCCAGGTGCCGGCTCACCCAAGCCAGTGTCAGCGGCCGGACAACCGCCGCCTCATGGTGGTTGGTCACCGCGCCACCCCATCATCCGGACAGCGGCACGCGCGAACGTCTTACTTGGGGGCATTGGTCGTCTTGTGCCGCGCGGAGATGCCGCCGTTTCGGCGAGCCGAGGAAGCCGAGGTCGGCCAGGGCGGCCAGGCCCGCCACGCGGAGGTGGTACAGATCTTGCTTGTGCCGGGCGGTGGTGATCTCGGAGGCGCGGCCGTCGGGCCGCCGGACCTCAGAGCTGCTCTTCCGGCAGCTTCTTGTGCGGCAAGACCGGCACCACCATCATGCGGTGATACGCCCCTGGCTGGTGCGGTTCGCCCACTGGAAGGCCGTTGACCTCCACCCAGGCGTGTGCGCGGAACGGCGCCGTGCGTACCCCCGTGCACCAGTCCGGCCAGACCCCGCGCATCCGGCACAGCAACGCCGTGGCCACCGAACGCTGAAGGCAGCCCTCCCCGGCGCAGCGCGCGCTGACCGCAACGATGGCTTCGCGTGCGGCGAGCGCCTGAGAGGTGGTGGCGGGGGCGGCCCCGCGCCGGGCTACGGACAGGACGCGGCGGATGCGGTGCGGCTTGAGGGTGACGATCAGCCGGGCGGCGGCCGTGGCGATGAGGACGGGCAGACGCCGGCGCAAGGGCAGGCGGCTACGGGCTGCGGGCACCATCGGCTGGCTCATGCGGGCACCACCAGCCGGGCCGTGGTCAGCGCCCGCGTGATCGAGGCCGTGTCGGCGCCGGCGCGCTCTGCGCTGAGCCGGGGGTACGCCTCGCGGAGCGCGCGGGCCGCCTCCGGTGGTTCGGCGCCGTCGAGGAGGCTGCGCAGCACGAGCGCCGCCGTGCGGTTGAGCTGCCAGTAGCGGCCGGTGACCTCGTCGAGCAGCACCATGCCGTCCGTTGTGTCCGTCGCACAGACGTCGCCTCGCAGGGTCAGGCTCACGGTGCTCCTTCGTTGATCACGGTACTTGGTGGGCAGGCAGCCGCGGCGCGGGCACGCAGCCAGATCTCGCCGCCCAGACTGGAGCTGAGGGAACGCAGTGCCTCCGGGGTCGGATGCACCCCGAGCAGGGACGCACGGAGCGCGGCGTCATCGATCAGTCCGGCGCGGGCGAGCCGCGAGCCGTCGAAGAGTTCCACCAGCCCGGCGCGGTTGTGGTGCAGACTGACGTGGAAGTCCGTGCTGTACTCGCCCTTGGTGTTCCTTCGCAGGACGTCGTCGGGCACGATGCCGCGTACGGCTTCGGCGAGCACCGGCTTGTACCGGCCGGGCGTGCTGCGCTCGGCCACGCGAATGGCCAGGGCCGCCTCGAGCACCTTGTCGTCGAGGTAGGGCGCGGCCAGCCGCAGTCCTCGGCGGGACATTACTTGGTCCAGTTGCCGCAAACCGTGCCCACCGGTCCGTACGCACGCGAGGGCCGTGTGCTGTCCCCGCTCGGGCGCGAGGGGCTCGGCGGTGGGTGCGGCTTCCCGGAGCAGGTCCCGCACGGCCTCGGCCGCGTCCCGGGTCGCCCACGGCGGCATGCGCAGGTCCACCCCCCACGCCGTAGAGGGGGCGCCGCGGACCATGGCCGGCGACGGCAACTGCGGCGCCGTGAGACCCTCCGCCCATGCGGTCAGCCACTGGCCGAACGTCCTGCGGTCCGCAAGCTGACGCAGCAGCTGCACAAGCGGCCAGTGCTGCGAGGCGCGGTGCGTACGGATACGGGACCAGGCCGCCAGGGGGTGGCGTCGGACGTAATCGTGCAGGTGCGGTGGAAACGTGCTGAACAGCTCGTCTCCGCCGCCGCCCATCAGGTGCAGACGGGATCCCCGGCCCCTCATCAGGCGGGACAGCGCCGCCATCCTGGCGCCGTCGCGCACCCACGGTCCCGGCTCGTCGGTGGGCACCGCGTCGCCCGTGAGATCCGCCAAGTTGCTGTACCAAAGGGGCCATTGGTCTGGAGCGGGCGTGACGTGCTCGCTGGCGGGAAGGCGGGCGGCAGCACGCACGGCCCAGGCCGCATCGTCGTTGTCGGGGTCGAGGCTCTGCCAGTGCAGCGTCACCAGCTTCGCTCCGGCCGGCCGGGTCCCCTCCTGCTCCCGTGCGGCCAGGAAACACAGGCTGGTGGAGTCCAGACCTCCGGACAGGTCCGCGCTCACCGTGCCCCCGCCGGCCGTGCAGGCGTCCACCGCTGCGGCCAGCGCCGAGCGCACCGCGGGCACGCCTTCCTGCCATGCGCGGTCCGGCTCCGGCGGGGTCCACCACGGCTGCGTGCGCACCTGCCCGTCGGCGGCGATCAGCAGACAGTCGAAGGACGGCACGGCGTGTACGCCCTGCCACACACAGCGGTCGTCCAGCGGGTAAGGAAGCGGGGAGGCCAGCAGGTGCGCGGCCAGGAGCTGTTCGTCGGTGGCCGCTTTGGTCACGGCGGCGAGCCTGTCCGCCCGGTCGGCGGCCACGGACACCCCGGCCACTCGCGCGTGAAAGAGCCGCCGCACCCCGGACGCGCTTCCTCTGGCCCTGACCGAGCCGTCGACGGAGGCCAGGAGATGGAAGCTTCCGGTCAGGCCGTGGCCGATCTGCTCCACGTCCCCGATGTCCCGCAGCCGTCCCGCCCGTGCGGAGAGCGCCTCGACGGTGACCGGGCAACGCCCGATCACCGCGACTCGCCGCGCCCCTGCCGCGCCCACCGTCACGTGTCCGTCCGGCCAACTGCCCAGCAACCACGGCCGGCCGGAGTGGTGAGAGATGGTCTCGGTGGCCCAGTGGCGCAGAAGCCGCGCCGCGGCCACGCCGGATTCACCGTCCGGGAGGATGGTGAACCACACGTCACCACTCATGGCACGTCACCCATCATGTGCTGTCGGTCTCTGGCTCAGTTGGGACCGAGGTACCACTCGTAGGGCGGGAACCCGCCCTCGTAGTACGCACCCAAGGCCTCGCCTCGGGTCAGCTCCGCGAAGTCACCGACTTCCACCATGGCCGGCGGCTCGTACACTTCCTCCTGGTGCATGAAGGTCCTCTCCTTGCTTCCGCTGATGGTGCGTGGAACCCACGCCCCGGCGGAAATTACCCACAGCATTTCGGCGCCACATCCAACAGCGCCCGCTCCCACCCGAATCAGTGAACCGAGCGGATTTCGTCCACCGGCGGAAGCACGGAAGAGACGCCCTGAGCGCCGTGCACGCCCGGAGCCGGGAAGGCACCGATGAGATCGGGCGCACGGGACAAGTCCACGGCTCTGCCGATGAGTTCCCCCGCCCGCGCGGTGTCCCTCACGTGGCAGTCTCCGCAGTGTCTATGGCGGCGCCGTGGCGGCGGCTGTATTCGGTGATGGCCTGCCACAGGTCGCGCCGGTCGGTCTCGGGCCGGCCGTGGGGGGTGAAGTACAGCCCGGCATAGGTCGTGCTTGTCTGCTGGTACGAGTGAGAGCGCGTGTTCGGCTATCGCCTCAGGCCGTTGAATGAGGGCACCCTGCTCTTGCTGAGAATTATGTCCAGCAGGGCGGTGCTCCCGGATGGCAGGTCAGCAGGCGGGGGTCAGTCCTCGCTCCGGTGGGTGACCGGTGCGTCGGTGCGATCGCCGGGGAACTCGTACCAGCAGCGCTGCAGGCACACGAACTCCACGTCGGCGCGTACCAGCCGCATGAACCCGTAGACGGTCTCGGCGAGCCGCTCGTGGGCGCCGGGGTGAGCGAGCCGGCCGTCCTCGGTGAAGGCCTCGTGCGCGCGGGGCAGGCTGAACATGTCGGGGTAGACCCGTGTCCCCAGGTGTTCCAGCGGGACGCGCAGTGCCCACAAGCCGCGGTTGCCGCCGATCATCGAGGGGGAGGAGGAGACCAGCAGCGCGTGCTTGGTCTTGAACGGCTGCGGCCGTGCTCGGGAGACCCAGTCGATGGCGTTCTTCAGCAGTCCTGGAAAGGAGGCGTTGTACTCGGGCGACGAGATCACGAGTGCATCGCAGCGCTTGATCCTTTCGCACAGGGCCAGGGCACCGGCGGGCAGCCCCTCGGAGTCCTCCACATCCCCGTCGTACAGCGGCATGCCGAAATCCCGCATCCTGGCCAGGTCGACCTCGGCACCGGTTTCGGCGATCAGGTCCGCCGCCAGCGAGGCAAGCTGCGCATTGGTGGACCCGGCGCGCAGTGCAGCGCCGAATACCAGGACACGAACGGGAGCCGGCTGAGCATCCATGGTCATCCTGCGGTCCCTTTCGCCGGGCGGTTGTCCCCGGCAGCCAGTTTTCCCCAGCCCGGCCTGCTGCATGAGACGACACACTGCGGCTTCTGAGCGGTGCTACAGGCAGCCGAGTCGTACCCGCTCGGCTCGAAGCCGGGGAAAAGGAAATGTGCGGCCGGTCCGGTTGCGATAGAACCAGCGCATGGAAGAACAGCGTCTGCCCGGCGGTAGGACTGTGGGTGCGGTGCGGATCGGGGGTGCGGTTCACCGGCGCTTGCAGCCGTGGACGGCTGGCGTGCACGCTGTGCTGCGCCACCTGGAAGCCGTGGGGTTCGACGGTGCGCCCCGAGTACTGGGGGTGGACGAGCAGCAACGCGAAGTTTTGACCCATCTTGCGGGCGAGACGGCCGGTGAGGCCATGCCCTGGCCTGCGTGGGTCTACTCGGACACTGCGCTCGAAGGCGTCGGCCGGTGGGCCCGGCGGTTGCATGACGCGACGGCGGAATTCATCCCACCCGAGGGCGTGCGGTGGCTCGCCGGACAGACCTGGCGGCCTGGTCTGATCATTGGTCACCATGACGCGGCTCCGTGGAACGCGGTGTGGCGCGACGGCAGTGTGACCGGGTTCTTCGACTGGGACACCGCCGGTCCTTCGTCGCGCGAGTTCGACCTGGCCTTCATGGCGCTGACCTGGGTGCCGTTGCACGCCCGCCGGTTTGCTGAGAAGACTGGATTCACCGCATTCGAGGACCGTTCCCGGCGCCTGCACCTGCTGCTCGATGCCTATCGGTACGACGGCGACCGGGCCGCGTTCGGGGCCGTTGTCGCCCAGCGGGCCCGAACCAATGCCCAAGTCATTGAGCGTATGGCCGCCGACGGCGACCCGGTCTACACCGCCCTGCTACCGGTCGCCGCTGATCTTCGCCACGCGGCCGTCGAAGTCGAAGACCTGCCCACAGGCTTCTGGCGCAGGCCGGCCGACGACTAGGGTCTGCCAGGCGATTGCTTCCGAGCCGGCCAGCTTCTTGATGTGGGGCGGGTTTTCCCCGAGCTCCCGGACTTCCCGCGTCATGGCGGGAGTCACCATGCCCACTTGTCCGCCAGGGCGGAGAAACCGCACCAGGTAGGACAGGTAGTTGTCCGCTGTACCGAAGTATTCGCACGCGTCGACGCTGACGATGGCGTCGAAGCTCTCCTCCTGGAACGGCAGGGTGTGGGCCTCCGCTCGCACGGCTGTTACCTGGTCGCCGACACCCAAGCGGGGGCACAGCGGGAGGAGCGGGGGTAGCGGTCCGGACGTACGAGATCATTCAAGGCAGTCACGGGCCCGGACCATGAGCGAGGCCACCTCAGTCCTCGACGACACCCGGTCCGCACACTGGGCAGACGACTATCCCGGCGATGGCGATCGCATGGTCGCGGGACTTTTCGACGAGCACACCGCCTGCTCGGCGCATTTGGCCACTGCGCCTGGTCATCAAGCGTGAGGGCGGCTTACTGGTGGCTCCATCGGCCTGTTGTGGCCGCCCAGCGGGGGCGTCCTAGAGATCGGATACGGCATCGTGGCTTCCCGCCGTGGCCGAGGCCATGCCACCGACCCCCCCAGGCGGTGGCTCCGGCCGGGCGAGGCGGACAGGACAGCGATGGGGCCTGTGGCCACGCTCCCATGAGACCATGATCCACCGGCCGGGGCCTCGGGACGGAACCCCGGCAGTCGGACAGACCAAGGCGAAGGCTGTCCAGCAGGACGTCAGTCAGTGATAGAGCCACGACCGCCGAGGCCCCGGGTATCACTATCGCTGTCAGTGATGTGCGGTGGGATGGCCGGACTCTGCTGTTGATCTACTGGGAGGGCACCGCGACGCCTTCGTACCCGTCCCTGGCGCCTGCCCTGGCCGAGGCTTTGGCCGATGTCCTGTGGTTCATCGACGGCAGCGACGACGAGCAGATGGATCCGGACGCCGCGGTCAAGGTCCTGGAGGGTGTTCCCCACCTTGTCAGCACGCTGCCGAGCGAGCAGAGGCATGACCTGATCGAGCTGGTCGGGGAGATGGCAGCCGCCGAGACCAACCCGGCTCGACGCGAGTTCCTGGAAAAGTCCCGGCAGGCTTTCGGGCTGAACGACGATGCGTCCTGAGCGATTTCAGGAACAGAGCAGAACGCGCTTGCGCAGGAGTTCGAAGCTGGCGCGGCCAGCCCGGAGGGCGGCTTTGTGGGTGCGTTCGCCCTGGCGGCTTTGGTGGGGTGTGCCAGGGCGAACGTGTTGCTGCAAGAGCTGTGTCAGCGGGTGTAGGTGAGTCGCTGTTCCTTCAGGGCGCCGCAGTTGGAGGCGGACACCTGCACGTAGATGTTGCTGATGTTGCCGCCCCAGTCGACGCAATGGGCCTTGCCGTAGACGTACGTGGGGCCGGCGTAGGACGTGTACTGACCGTAGTCCTCGTCGCCCTGGTCGGTGTCGGCGATGTAGATCCAGGCGGACATGGCCACCGCGGTACCGGGGTTGTTACGGATGGTCGCGACGCAGTTCTTGCCGTTGGAGGCGTTGTACGTGAGGTAGACGGTGCCCAGGGACCCGACGGGCGCCGAGTTCACGGTCTTGTAGGCGCTTCCGCAGACTTTCTGCGGTGTGGTGTTGGGTGCGGCGGAGGCGGGCGCGGCCAGGGCGGCCGTGGTCCCCGCCGTCAGGGCCGCCAGGGCGGCGGCGGTCAGGGCGGAACGAGCGAATCTCATTTTTCCCCCTTGTGACTGTTGGAGTTGTTGCTCCTGTCTCGTGTGACCCGCGGCGCGTGCAAATGGTTGTGCCCTCATACGTAGGGGGTTTCCGCGGCCCGGGGAGTACCGGGCCGGGCTGCGGCCGGCTGCCGATCTCTGGGGGTGCGCACTCGGGATGGGCGGCTGAAGTGTGGGGGTGTCGCCGGTCGTCAGGGTCCAGGTGGGTGCCGGGACGGGAGTGGTGACCGGCCGAGGGACACGATCGGGACGGGGGCTGGGATGCCGGCGAGGTGTTCATCTCCGGTCGTGGTTTCCGGGGCGCTGTGGTCCCTGAGGTCCTTGTGGTTGCAGGGAGCTGGGGGACGCTTCCAGCCCTGCCAGTAGGAGTCGACCCACTGATCGAATTCGTCCGGGTGCATGACGCCACCTCCTTGGCAGCCCGTCCTCGGCTGCGTGTCCCGTGTGCCGGATCCCCTTGCCGGGGGTGAGGCGGTGGACCGCAAGTTCCTCAGAGGGGGAGCCGGGCCAGACAGGGGGCGGGGCCGGTGCGGCGGGCCGCGCCGGCACCCCGATGACGAGGGCCGCCTTGCGCCGGCCGTCTTGCGCGGGTGGCTTTGCGCGGGCCGATTCGTGCGGGCTCTTTTGTGTGAGTCGCTTGGTGCGGGCCCTCTGGTGTGGGGTTGGGGGTTGGTTCTACTGGGGTGTGGTGGTGAGCCAGTTTCTGCTGCGGCAGCCGGGCTGGTAGGTGCTGGTCAGGTTTTTGGCGACGATTCCTGTGTATCCGTGGGGACGGAGGTCGATGGCCGCGAGCTTGTGTGCGACTGTTTCCGGCCAGCTGTGAGAGGTGATGATCCGGTGGTCTTTGATGGGGAGTATGAGGCGTCGCAGCAGCATCCGTCGTTGGATGTAGGGCAGTCGCAGGACCGGTTGTCCCGCGTACAGGACGTCGCAGATCACCAGTTGCAGGCTCGGTCGGCGGCCTGCATCGGCGATGGGGTCGCCCGGTTCGTGATGGTGCGTGCCGAGCAGGTCCCACAGGAGCTGTGGTGAAGGCCGGCCCAGCCGGTCCGGCCTGACTACTTCGGCGTCGAAGACGGCCTCACCGTCGTGGGTCAGCTGGGGCAGCTGTGAGAGCTCGGGGTAGGCGGCCGTCACGTCGTCGCCGGTCTCGGATATCAGGTGAGCTTGCCCGGTGGCGGTGACATGGGCCAGGACGCGCTGCCCGGTCGTCGTTGTTTCGTAGGCGTAGGCGCTGTGTTGTTCGGGCCGGGGCAGAGTCCCGCCCACGGCGGTCATCGGCTGCCATGCGGCGACGCGGTTGTTGAACCGCGCGCGGGCTATTGCGGGCCCGCGGTCTTGCCGGGAAGCGATCTCGTGCATGCGGTTTCTCCTCCGAGCCGGCTGTCTGAGCGCCCGCGGCCCCCCGGGGGTGTTGGTATCGGTGGGGGCGTGGATCCTCGGGGTGCGACTGTGTGCTTCCCGGCCGTCGGGGGCGGGGGCGGCAGCCTCATTGAGGGGCTGCTGTTTTCCCGTCTCAGGTGGGAGCACGTTCCACTTTTGCCCCGCACCGTGGCGGGAGACATCCACTGATCGGTGGGTACGGCGGAGGACCGCGTGCTTGTCCTTTCCGAACGCCGGCTGCCCGCCGGAAGGGACAGCGGCGCGCCGGCTGCCCGCCGGGCCGGCGTCGCGGCCACGCGGGTAGCTGCTGTGGTTGCTGCAGTGCCCGCCGGAGGCAGCAGGCCGCATGCCTGCAGGCGTCCCGTCGGCGGTATCGCGGCGGCGGCCCGCATACCGGCAGGTATTACGCCGGTATGCGGGCCGCGTGCCGGGGCCCCTTTGTCCTTGGTCAAGAGAAACGGGGATGTGTTGGGTCTGGCAGCTGGGCAGCTGGGCAGCATGGTGGCATGGCCGATCTGCCGTGGGATGACGTGAGCTGCTTCTTCGACCCGGGCTCGATGGGGTTGCTGCCCGTCGACCGATTGGCAGCCGTCTGCCGCGTCCTGCCGGGGGGCAGATCAGCCGTCAAGTAGCCCCCACCCCGCGTTACTGACCTCGGCTCGTTAGGGTGATCTTCCTCGAAGTGCCCGCTGTGCCTGGTCTGTTGTCTGTATCCCCTGGTGTATGAGGTATGCAGATGGGGGTGGGCTGAGCTTCGCGGGGCGTCAGCGCCGGGAGACGGTGCGGATGC
>NZ_JBIWPP010000071.1:0-16657 GCF_044768335.1 Streptomyces sp. NPDC101151
CCGGCGTCATCTACCCGCTGGTCGTCACCGGCATCGCCCAGGGGCTGTTCCACAGCAAGGCGAACGGCTCCGAGATCAAGTCGGACGGCAAGGTGCTCGGCTCGTCCCTGATCGGGCAGTCGTACAACCTGCCGCTGAAGAAGGGTCAGGAGACCCCGGACGCCGACCTCAAGTGGTTCCAGGGCCGCCCGGCCAACGGCCTCGGCAGCAACAGCATCAACACCCGGTACACGCTGATCCTTTCGGGTGCGACCAACCTCGCCGCCGACAGCGGCGCGGTCGACGGCAAGTGCCCCGACAAGCCCGAGGACGGCACGCTCTGCGCACAGGTGCTCGGTGCCAGGGACGCGGTGGTCAAGGACAACTCGGTGCCCGGCTACAAGGTCGAGACGTCGGACGTCCCCGTGGACGCGGTGACCTCCTCCGGCTCCGGCCTGGACCCGGCCATCTCCCCGGAGTACGCCGAACTCCAGGTCCACCGGGTCGCCGCGAAGAACGGTCTGTCCGTCGCCGCGGTCGAGAAGCTGGTCAAGGACCACACCGAGGGCCGCACCCTGGGCTTCATCGGCGAGCCGCAGGTGAACGTCCTCGAACTCAACATCGCGCTGAAGGACCTCGCGGCCAAGCAGTGACGGCCTTACGCGACCGGCACGGGAGCCGGCGGACCGGGAGACATCCCGGCACCGCCGGCTCCCGCAGCCATGATGTCGGTCGCACCGCTTCCGGCGCGTATGGCCCGACGTATGACAGGAGAGGCGTACACCCATGACCCGGGTGCTCGTGGTGGAGGACGACCCGCAGCTCGTACGGGCCCTCGTCATCAACTTGCAGGCACGTCACTACGGCGTGGATGCGGCCCCGGACGGGGCAACGGCCCTGCGGCTCGCCGCCGCGCGTCAGCCCGACGTGGTGCTGCTCGACCTGGGCCTGCCCGACATGGACGGTGCCGACGTCATCAAGGCGCTGCGTGGCTGGACCCGCGTGCCCATCCTGGTCCTGTCCGCCCGCCAGGCGTCCGACGAGAAGGTCGCCGCCCTCGACGCCGGCGCCGACGACTACATCACCAAGCCCTTCAGCATGGACGAACTCCTGGCCCGGCTGCGGGCCGCCGTCCGCCGTACCGAGGACACCCAGCTCGTCCCGGAGCTGACTTTGGTCGAGACGGAGCACTTCAGCATCGACCTGCTCGCCAAGAAGGTCGTCCGGGGCGGGCAGGACGTCCGGCTGACGCCGACCGAATGGCACTTGTTGGAGATCCTGGTGACCCACTCCGGCCGGCTAATCACGCAGAAGCAGCTCCTCCAGGAGGTCTGGGGCGTCTCGCAGAGCAACAAGACCAACTACCTGCGTGTTTACATGGCCCAACTCCGCCGCAAACTGGAAACCGACCCCTCCCACCCCCGCTATCTGATCACCGAGCCCGGCATGGGCTACCGCTTCGAAGGATGACATGGCACGCGGCAAGCTCCGGATCTACCTCGGCGCGGCACCCGGCGTCGGCAAGACGTACGCGATGCTGTCGGAGGCGCACCGCCGTATCGAGCGGGGCACCGACTGCGTGGTCGCGTTCGTCGAGCATCACCACCGGCCCCGCACCGAGGTGATGCTGCACGGCCTGGAACAGGTGCCGCGCAAGGAGATCGAGTACCGGGACAGTTCCTTCACCGAGATGGACGTGGACGCGGTCCTCGCCCGCCGTCCCCGTGTGGCTCTGGTCGACGAGCTGGCGCACACCAACGTCCCCGGCTCCCGCAACACCAAGCGCTGGCAGGACGTCGAGGAGCTGCTCGCGGCCGGGATCGACGTGATCTCGACCGTCAACATCCAGCACCTGGAGTCGCTGGGTGATGTGGTGGAGTCGATCACCGGTGTGCGGCAGCGCGAGACCGTCCCGGACGAGGTCGTGCGCCGGGCCGACCAGATCGAGCTGGTCGACATGTCGCCGCAGGCGCTGCGCCGCCGTATGGCGCACGGCAACATCTACAAGCCGGACAAGGTCGACGCGGCCCTGTCCAACTACTTCCGGCCCGGGAACCTCACCGCCCTGCGCGAGCTTGCGCTGCTGTGGGTCGCCGACCGGGTCGACGCCTATCTGCAGGAGTACCGCACCGAGCACCGGGTCTCGAAGATCTGGGGCTCGCGCGAGCGGATCGTGGTCGGCCTGACCGGCGGCCCCGAAGGCCGGACACTGATCCGGCGCGCCGCACGCCTGGCCGAGAAGGGTGCCGGCGGCGAGGTGCTCGCGGTCTACATCTCCCGCAGCGACGGCCTCACCGCCGCCTCACCGAAGGAACTCGCCGTCCAGCGCACCCTCGTGGAGGACCTCGGCGGCACCTTCCACCACGTCGTCGGCGACGACATACCGGCCGCGCTGCTGGACTTCGCCCGGGGCGTCAACGCCACCCAGATCGTCCTCGGCGTCTCCCGCCGCAGGACCTGGCAGTACGTCTTCGGACCGGGAGTCGGCGCCACGGTCGCCCGTGAGTCCGGTCCCGACCTCGACGTGCACCTGATCACGCACGACGAGGTGGGCAAGGGCCGCGGCCTGCCGGTGGCGCGAGGAGCGCGCCTCGGGCGCTCCCGGGTCATCTGCGGCTGGGCGGTGGGCGTGCTCGGTCCCGTCCTCCTTACCTGGCTCCTCACCAGTGCCACTCCGGACGTCGGCCTCGCCAACGACATGCTGCTGTTCCTGACGACGACGGTGGCGGCGGCCCTGCTGGGCGGCCTCTTCCCGGCCCTGGCCTCCGCCGTGGTGGGCTCGCTGCTCCTCAACTGGTACTTCACCCCGCCCGTCCACACCCTGACCATCGCCGACCCGGAGAACATCGTCGCCATCGCGATCTTCATCGGGGTCGCTGTGTCCGTGGCCTCGGTGGTGGACCTGGCGGCCAGGCGCACCCACCAGGCGTCCCGGCTGCGTGCCGAGTCGGAGATCCTCTCCTTCCTCTCGGGGAACGTCCTGCGCGGCGAGACCGGCCTGGAGGAGCTGCTGGAGCGGGTCCGGGAGACCTTCGGCATGGAGTCGGTGGCCCTGCTGGAGCGCACCGGCGACACGGATCCGTGGACATGTGCCGGGAGTGTGGGACCGGAGCCGGCGGAGATCCCGGAGGATGCGGACGTCGACGTACCGGTCGGCGACCACATGGCCCTGTCGTTGCGCGGCCGCGTGCTGCTCGCCGCCGACCGCCGGGTGCTGGCCGCCTTCGCCGCGCAGGCTGCCGTCGTCCTGGACCGCCAGCGCCTGCGCCGCGAGGCCGACCGGGCCAAGGAACTGGCCGAGGGCAACCGCATAAGGACCGCGCTGCTCGCCGCCGTCAGCCACGACCTGCGCACCCCGCTCGCCGGCATCAAGGCCGCGGTGTCCTCGCTGCGCTCCGACGACGTCGAATGGTCCGAGCAGGACCAGGCGGAGTTGCTGGAGGCCATCGAGGAGGGCGCCGACCGGCTCGACCATCTGGTCGGCAACCTGCTGGACATGTCCCGGCTGCAGACCGGTACGGTGACCCCCATCATCCGGGAGAGTGACCTGGACGAGGTCGTGCCGATGGCGCTGGGCGGGGTGCCGGAGGACAGTGTGGAGCTGGACATCCCCGAGACGCTGCCCATGGTGCACGTGGACCGGGGGCTGCTGGAGCGGGCCGTGGCCAACGTCGTCGAGAACGCCGTCAAGTACAGCCCGCCGGGGGAGAGCGTCCTGGTCTCCGCAAGCGCCCTCGCCGACCGGGTCGAGCTGCGGGTCGTGGACCGCGGGCCCGGTGTCCCCGACGAGGCCAAGGACCGCATATTCGAGCCCTTCCAGCGGTACGGCGACTCGCCCCGCGGCGTAGGAGTCGGACTCGGTCTCGCGGTGGCGCGCGGTTTCGCCGAGGCCATCGGCGGCACGCTGC
The DNA here is from genome assembly GCF_044768335.1 of Streptomyces sp. NPDC101151. Taxonomy (NCBI): domain Bacteria; kingdom Bacillati; phylum Actinomycetota; class Actinomycetes; order Kitasatosporales; family Streptomycetaceae; genus Streptomyces; species Streptomyces sp. NPDC101151. The sequence continues at coordinate 3,888 of NZ_JBIWPP010000071.1, forward strand.
ACGCCGAGGACACGCCCGGCGGCGGGCTCACCATGGTGCTCGCCGTACCGACGGCACCGGGGCGTGGGCGGCCGGAGCAGCCGGACCTGTCGGCGGCTGCCACGTCCTGAGGACACCTCAGGCGTCGGGCGGCACAGTCTCGAACTCCCTCCGCATGTCCCCGGTGTCCAGCCGTAGCCGCCAGACGTTCCGGCGGTGCACGGCCGCCAGGGCAGCCTGCAGCGGGGACGGCGGCACCGCGAGGACGGGGCAGGTGGCGCGGGCGAGGCAGTAGCGACCGACTGACGGCGACAGCGCGCGGTGCAGCCGGCCCCGCCGTCCAGCGCCGACCACCAGAAGGTCGTCCTCCCGGTCGGCGATCTGCACGAGTGCCCGTCCCGGTGCGCCCCGCGCGACGAGCGCCTGTCCGGGCAGGCCGGTGTCCGTGCCGCCGAAAACCTCACGCAGCGCCCCGAAGAGCCTCTCCCGCGCCAGCCGCTCCCACTCCGGGATCATGACGGCCGCGGCCGGAGACCTGCGGGCGGTGAGATCCCCGCCCGGTGGCTCCCAGGCCAGCACCGGCCAGAGCTCGGCCCCTCGGCGCCGGGCCTCCTCGGTGGCCTGGCCCAGGGCGGTGAGACTGCCCAGCGAGCCGCTCACTCCCACCACGACGCGGGCGGCTGAGGGCGGGCGGTACTCGGACATCTCTTTCACCGTTCTGCACACGCCGACCGGAGGCTCCCGGCCGACGATCCTCCTCGGAACCGCTTCCATCTCACCCTCCTCCGGGGCTTTCGAACAGTCCGTACGCTAGTTCTTGGCACCCTTCTGACGGCCCACCACATGCCCTCTGGCCAGGCGCGTCAGCATCCCGTCAAGGTCTCGTCCGCAGCAGCGTGGCGACCCAGGGCTGGGCGGATTTGGGAACCTGACAGAGCAGGTTGCGGGCGTAATGGGTGTGGCATCTCTGCCACGAGGCGCCTGGCAGCACGGCACCGATGGCGTCCACCAGGCCGGCATGGGCGTCGGAGATGACGAGCTGGACGCCGGTCAGACCGCGGGCGATCAGTGAGCGCAGGAATGCCAGCCAGCCGGCGCCGTCCTCGGCGGTGGCGACGTCCAGGCCCAGGATCTCGCGGTGCCCGTCGGCGTTGACGCCGACCGCGATCAGGGCGTGGACGTTGATGATGCGGCCGCCCTCACGGACCTTCTGGGTCAGCGCGTCGACCCAGACGAATGCGTAGGGTCCGGCCTCCAGTGGCCGGTTGCGGAAAGCGGCGACCTGCTCGTCCAGGTGCTTGGCCATCGCGGACACCTGGGACTTCGACAACTGTGTGACGCCGAGGGACTCGGCCAGCTTCTCCACGCGGCGGGTTGAGACACCGAGCAGGTAGGCGGTGGCGACCACCGAGATGAGGGCCTGCTCGGCCCGGCGTCGTCGTTCCAGTAGCCAGTGCGGGAAGTAACTGCCGGACCTGAGTTTGGGGATGGCGAGTTCGACGGTGCCGGCGCGGGTGTCCCACTCGCGCGGGCGATATCCGTTGCGGTGGTTGACTCTTTGGTCGCTGACCTGCCCGTATTCGGCGTTGCAGAGGGCGTCGGCCTCGGCGGACATGAGGGCGTCGGCGAACGTTTTGACCATCGCGCGCAGCAGATCGGGACTCGCCGCGGCGAGGTTGTCTTCCGCGAGAGAGTGCAGGGGCAGACTGTCGGGTGCGGTCATCGTGCTGATCTCCTTCGGGCTTCGACACCTCGAAGATCAGCCGGTGGCCGTTCATCTATGCGGGCATCATCCCGACGCCGGAGCAAACCCCCGGATCAGGTCGAACCCGTACACCATCTCCATGGACGCAACCGGCTCGGAACGCGTCGTGGCCCGCAACCTTGACCGACTCACCGGCGACGGGCTGTTGGTTGTTGTCACGGATGGCGCGACCCCTACTCTCCGGTCTTCCCGGCTGGCCTCGTGACCGAGGTTGATGAGGGGGATAGGCAGGGCTCGTAGCCCAACGCGATACATAGCAGACGATTCCCGGTTACCGAAACCGGGGATCGTCCGGAGCATTGTTCGTGTTCGCATTCGGCTGTACTTGGCGGTGGAGCCGCGGCGGACGCAGTTGGCCTTGCCGCCGGTATGCGCAGGGAGGTAATAGGGCGGCTCGTCGCCTGCTGCTACATCAATGACCGCGTCTTCATGCCTACGACTATTGCTGCCGCTGTGTGAGATCTCCTTCCGGGCCGCTCTCCTGCGTAACGTCAGAAAATCCCACGTTGCGTCGATCTGTGATGCCTAGCTGCGTTTTGTCGTCCATTCCACGATGTGTGGCTGTGCAGAACGGTCGATCTGCGTTCCGTAGTGGCCTGCACATGGATTTCCGGCATGAAGTCTCTCAATACGAAAGTGACATTGCATGGCTCGTCCTCCGGCGCTGAAGCTCGCCGAGGTTCTGGCGGAGATCCGTATGAGTCCGTCGGCGTTCTATCGAATGCGCGCTCGCGGGCAAGCCCCCCGCATGATCAAGCTGCCCAACGGCGAACTCCGGTGTCGTCGCGCTGACCTGGATGCATGGTGGGACACGTGCGAGAGAGATTCTGATACTTGGCGATGAGTTATAACGTCCGCTTCTGGGACATACGCGAGCGCCCCGATCGGCGCAAGCCGTTTATGGTCCGGTGGACGGTCGATGGGCGCGAAAAATCAGAGTCATTCATGACCGCCGGGCTCGCCGAGAGCAGGCGTGCAAAGCTGATGACCGCGGCGCACGACGGCGAGCCGTTCGACGCGCACACGGGTTTGCCGGCGTCCGAGCTCTGGGCTATCAAGCAGCGACGACGTGGTACGACCTTGCCCACGAATACCTTGATCAGCGATGGGACCGCACGCCAGGAAATACTCGCCGTACACTGGCCGACGCGTTCGCCACCATTACGCCTGCCCTGGTTCACCCTGGTGCAACATATCCGAAGCCGCAGGTTCTGCGGCGTGCCTTGTACTCGTGGGCATTCAACAAGAAGGCATGGGCCCAAGAACCAACTGAGGAGTGGCGGACGGCCCTTGACTGGCTGAAGCGGAACTCCCTGCCCGTTAGCACCCTCGCGGAAGCCGATGTGCTTCGACGGGCACTGGACGCATTGTGTCGCAAGCTGGACGGCAAGGCAGCTGCGGCCAAGACGGCACGGCGCAAGCGGGCCGCGTTCAACGAAGTACTCAACAGCGCAGCCGAGAAGGGGTACTTCGCGGAGAATCCGCTCAACGGGCTCAGATGGAGCGCGCCGGCGGTCAACGATGAGGTGGACCCGACTTCCGTTCCGAATCCGGCCCAGGCCGCCCGGCTGCTCGCGGCGGTTGCCCAGCAACGTGGGCGAGGCCCTCACCTGGAGGCGTTCTTCGGCTGCATGTACTACGCGGCGATGCGGCCGGCGGAGGTCATCCACCTCCGTCTCGAACAGTGTCATCTGCCCGAGAGTGGGTGGGGGATGCTCAATTTGTCGGGCGGGGTCGTCACCGCAGGCAAGGAGTGGACGGATGACGGCGCGGTGTACGAGGTTCACCCGCTTAAGCGCCGCGCGGCTACCGCTACCCGGCCGGTGCCCATCCCGCCGCAGTTCGTCCGGATCCTCCGTGCGCACATCGAACGGTTCGGCGTGGCGGCTGACGGTCGGCTGTTCCGCAACCAGGCCGGCAACTACGTGGACGCAGCTGCGTATGGCACGACGTGGTCGCGGGCACGGAAGTACGTCCTGACCCGCACGGAACTCGCCTCTGGCCTGGCCAAGCGGCCCTACGATCTGCGACACGCTGGGATCTCGTTCTGGCTGTACTCCGGTGTGGACCCAGCCGAATGCGCTCGCCGTGCGGGCCAGAGCATCGAGGTCCTCTTCCGCCACTACGCCAAGTTCCTGGACGGCGTCCGGGAGCAGGCCAACCGCCTCATTGAACAGTCCATGCAGGAGTGGGATCGCGTCAGTCAGGACGCGGCGCCTGCTGGGTGACAAGGGTTTGGTCCGTGACTGGTCCGGAAGCGCTGGTCAGGAGCGGGATAGCGGTGGGAGGAACTGGGAGTTACGACGTGAAACGGGCCCCGCTCTGAGCGTATCGACGGGAAGGCGCCTGACCGGCAAGAGGCCAGGTCAGGTGCCTGTTTTTGTGCACCTAGAAGAAGCCGAGCTTCTTCGGTGCGTACGACACCAGGAGGTTCTTCGTCTGCTGGTAGTGCTCCAGCATCATCTTGTGCGTCTCGCGGCCGATCCCGGACTGCTTGTAGCCGCCGAACGCCGCGTGCGCCGGGTAGGCGTGGTAGCAGTTCGTCCAGACGCGGCCCGCCTGGATCGCGCGGCCCGCGCGGTACGCGGTGTTGATGTCCCGGGTCCACACGCCCGCGCCGAGGCCGTACAGCGTGTCATTGGCTATCTTGACGGCGTCGTCGAAGTCGTCGAAGGAGGCCACCGAGACGACCGGGCCGAAGATCTCCTCCTGGAAGATCCGCATACGGTTGTCGCCCTCGAAGATGGTCGGCTGGACGTAGTAGCCCCCCTTCAGCTCGCCGTCGTACTCCACGCGTTCGCCGCCGGTGAGGATCCGGGCACCCTCCTGCCGGCCGATGTCCAGGTAGGAGAGGATCTTCTCCAGCTGGTCGTTGGAGGCCTGGGCGCCGATCATCGTGTCGGTGTCAAGGGGATGCCCCGGCTTGATCAGCCGGGTGCGGGCCACGGCGGCCTCGAGGAATTCCGCGTAGTTGCCGCGCTGGACCAGCGCCCGGGACGGGCAGGTGCACACCTCGCCCTGGTTGAGCGCGAACATCGTGAAGCCTTCGAGCGCCTTGTCCCGGAAGTCGTCGTCGTGCGCCCAGACGTCGTCGAAGAAGATGTTCGGGGACTTGCCGCCGAGTTCCAGCGTGACCGGCTTGATGTTCTCCGAGGCGTACTGCATGATCAGCCGCCCGGTCGTGGTCTCCCCGGTGAACGCCACCTTCGCCACCCGCGGACTGGAGGCCAGCGGCTTGCCCGCCTCCACGCCGAAGCCGTTGACGATGTTGAGCACGCCCGGCGGCAGCAGGTCGGAGATCAGACTCATCCAGTAGTGGATGGAAGCCGGGGTCTGCTCGGCGGGCTTGAGGATGACCGCGTTGCCCGCGGCCAGCGCCGGCGCGAGCTTCCAGGCGGCCATCAGGATCGGGAAGTTCCACGGGATGATCTGCGCGACCACGCCGAGCGGCTCGTGGAAGTGGTACGCCACCGTGTCGTCGTCGATCTCGCCCAGCGAGCCCTCCTGCGCGCGGATGGCACCCGCGAAATAACGGAAGTGGTCGATGGCGAGCGGGATGTCGGCCGCCAGCGTCTCACGCACCGGCTTGCCGTTCTCCCAGCTCTCGGCCACCGCGAGCGGTTCGAGGTGAGCCTCCATGCGATCGGCGATCTTCCGCAGTATGTCCGAGCGCTCCGTCACCGACGTACGGCCCCATCCGGGCGCGGCCTCGTGTGCCGCGTCCAGCGCCCGCTCGACGTCCTCCGCGGTACCGCGCGCGATCTCGGTGAACGGCTGCCCGTTGACCGGCGACGGATTCTCGAAGTACTGCCCGCGCAGCGGCGGCACGTACTCACCGCCGATGAAGTGGTCGTAGCGCGCCTGGTAGGAGACGATCGCGCCCTCGGTGCCGGGCGCCGCGTAACGGGTCATGCTGGTCTGCCTCCCGGTGAAGCGCTGCCCGCTGTTGGGCAGCTCTCGCCGCGAGGCTAGGCGGGTGGACGTTGCAACCACGTTGCGCCGCCGGTCGGCACGGGGGGCCGGCGGGCCGGTACGGCCAGCTCGGCCTCCAGCGCCGCGAGCCGCGCCCGCACCGGCGTCGTGGACCGCACCGCCGCGAGCGCCCGCCACACGTCGAGGTCGTCCTCACCCCAGGACGAATACGCCCAGTCGGCGAGCAGATCCGGATCCCGGTGGACGATCAGCGCCGTACGCAACCCGTCGGCAAGGCGGCGCCGCAGCCGTACGACCGCCGGGGCCTGTGAACCCGGCAGCAGTGGTCCGGCGTACGCCTCCACCGCCGATGTGAGCGCACCTGCCGCAAGCCGCCGCTCCACCACGGTGGCGTCGGACTCGACAGCCGCTGTCAGCCGGTACGGCCGTGAGGCGAGCAGTCCCGGCCCCACCAGCCGTCTCAGCCGGGCCAGCTCGGCGCGCAGCGTCACCGGGTTCACCGACTCGTCCGCGTACAGCGCGCATTGCAGTTCGTCGCCGGTCAGCCCCTCGGGACGGCGGGCGAGGAGGACGAGGATCTCGCTGTGCCGACGGCTGAGCCTGATCCGGTGTCCGTCCAGAAGGAGCTCGGCCTCGTCGCGGCCCAGCACGCTGAGCATGGCGGTGGCGTCGGAACGCCGGGGCGGGGCCAGCAGCGCGAGCTGCGACTCGGCGGCCCGTGCCACTGCCTGGACGAACCCCAGACTGTGCGGATGCGCCAGCCTGTCCCCACCGGTGATGTCGACGGCGCCGAGGACCCGGCCGGTGTGCGGATCGTGGACCGGCGCGGCCGCACAGGTCCACGGTTGTACCCGCCGTATGAAGTGCTCCGCCGCGAACACCTGCACGGGCCGGTCCAGGGCGACCGCGGTACCCGGCGCATTGGTGCCGACCGCCGCCTCCGACCAGCGGGCTCCCGGCACGAAGTTCATCCCGTCCGCCCGCTTCCGGGTCGCCGGGTGCCCCTCCACCCACAGCAGCCTGCCGTGCGTGTCGCACACCGCGAGCAGATGCTCGCCGTCGGCGGCGAACGTGCCCATCAGCTCGCGGAACAGGGGCATCACCCGGGCCAGCGGGTGCTCGGCCCGATAAGTGTCCAGGTCGCCGTCGGTCAGCTCCACGCGCGCGGTGCCGTCCGGCCCCACGCCGGCTCGTGCGCTGCGCCGCCACGACTCGGCCACCACCGACCGCACCGGGCGTGGGACCGTGCCCGCCGTGGTGAACGTCTCGTGCGCCCGGCGCAGTACCCGGACTCGCTCGGCGGGGTCGGCTCCCGGCTCCAGGGCCACCCACTGATCGGTCAACTCGCCCTCCCCGGACGGTGAAACGGCTGGGACCATCGTCATGCGACGTGTTCGTGCGGACAACCGGTTCGACGTCCGGCTAGGCGAAATTGACCAGTCGGATGTAACGGACCCAGTCCCAGTTCGGCCCCGGATCGCCGTGGTCGGTGCCCGGCACCTGGTAGTGGCCGATGATGTGCTCCCTGTCCTTGGGGATGCCGTACTTGGTGCAGACCGCAGCCGTCAGCCGCGCGGACTGCTCGTACAGGGCGTTGGTGAGGTAGGCGGGCTGGTCCACCCAGCCCTCGTGCTCGATGCCGATGCTGCGGGTGTTGTAGCCCCAGTTGCCCGCATGCCAGGCGATGTCGGCCTCGCGCACGCACTGGGCCACATGGCCGTCGGCCGAGCGGACCAGATAGTGCGCGGACACCTTCTTCTGCGGGTTCTTGAAGATGGACAGTGTGTTCGAGTACGTCTCCTGCGTGATGTGGATGATCACGCGGTCGATGAGGTAGGCCGCGGGGCGGTCGGACGAGGTGTAGTTGCCGGTGTTCGCCGGCTGCCATTCGGCCGGGGGGTAGTCGACATTTCCCTGCGCACCGGCACGGGCGGCGGGGAGCAGCGCATAGGGAACGGCGGCGAGGGCTGCACCCTTGAGGATCCGTCGCCTGCTGAGCTGCGGTCCGGGCCGGTTCGTGTCCATCGTCGGCTGCCTTTCAGGAGCGGGTGTGGGGGCGGTCACGTTCCTGGGTGACCGATGCGACGTCGCAGGCGCAGCGCCTGGGCCGTCTCCCGCAGATGCGCGTGCATGCCGCGGTAGGTCTCCCGCGCGGGCAGCCACTCCTTGCGGAGCTTGGCCACGCACGTGTAGTTGGTGTCGCACACGTTGGCCAACGGTGATTCGACCGTCTGGGTTGCGAATTGATACGCGTCCAGATCACTGAACCCGTAGTCGCGCACCAGCCACCGCACCAGGTCAAGCTGCGATATCCGGAACGCGTCCTCCAGCGGGCGCGCCGAGCCCGTCGAGATGAGATGCGTGTCCGATTCCAGCCGGGGCCAGGGAGTGGCGATGTCCTTGAGGAGATCGACGATCACCACTGTGTTCATCGCACATTCGACCGCCACCCCGCAGGTTTCGCCCTCGCCCTGCCGCGCGTGCCCGTCACCGAGACTGAACAGGGCGCCCTCGACATTGACTCCCAGGTAGCAGGTGACGCCTGTCCGCATTTCGGGCGTGTCCATGTTCCCGCCGTGTGCGTCCGGGACGAGGGCCGAGCGCACCTCCAGGTCGGCGGGGGCCACGCCCACCGTGCCGTGCATCGGGTCGAGGGGCAGTTCCACCTCGATGTCACTGTCCTGTGCCCGGAAGAGGGCGGTGCGCCGGGTGCGGTCGAGCCGCCAGATCCAGACCCGTTCCTCGAGCGGGGGCTGCAGCGTGGCCGTGCTGTGTGTCGAGGTGAGCGCACCGAAGAGGGGGACCGTGGTCGACGCGGCCCAGTCCCGGGCCGGTTCGACGGACACGAAGTGCACGGCCACGGTGTCGCCGGGCTCGGCACCCTCGATGTGGAAGGGGCCGGTCTGCGGATTGAGGAAGGGAAACTCGCAGACCTCGGAGACGAGGTCCTTCTCGGATCGCACCCGTCCGGCGAAGCAGTCCTCGGTGAAGAGGTCGAGAACCGTTCCGGGCTCGATCCGGGCCACCGGGGGAGCACCACCGAACGTCCAGGCGTATTCGTCCGGTTCCGGGCGCACGGTCAGGATGCGGGGGTCGGTCATTGCGGCATCGGTCCTTTCCTCAGCGAGGCACGGTTCGGTCCAGCCGGCGGCCGACCGCGGCGGGTTTCTCCTTCTGTACCCGTGCGGTCTCGGCTGTTCGCTCGGGTTGACGCCATATCAGCCCCAGCAGCCCCAGCGCCGGCACCACCGGCAGCAGCACCCGACCGGCCGCCATCCACATGCCGGTCACCGGACCCGTGTACGACCCCGGAAAGAGCCCGAGGCTGGTGTCGAACAGCGAAAAGGCGCGGGCACCGAGGAATGCGGTGGCGATCATCAGGGCACCCGTCGGCGACCACAGCACCCATAGCACCCACGGCCACCGCAGGCCGGCCGGATGCGAGGCGAAGGCGCCATTGGAGGGAATCGAGTCGGCCACGGCGGCTGGCGCCCTCGCCGTGACGCTCCGGAACAGAGCCGCGCACAGCCCGTTGGCGTCCCGCCGCAGTGTTCCTGTCGTCTCCCCGTGCACGTGTCCCCCCGATGCAGGTCTCTCCGCCGATGCGGGTCGGCTGACTGTCACTCGACGCGCGGGCGTACCTTCGTCCTGCGAGCGCTCCATCGTGAAGGCCCGGCCGCTGCGCCTCGGTGAATCACGCTACGGCGTAGGCGAGTTGGGCAGAAGAGTGCACCGCGGTTCCGTGGACAACCCGCGAACTGTGGACAACTCGGCCACCCGATCGAGTGAGAGCAGGCCGCCGGACGGCAGATCGACACGACTCCCGCAATCCGTATCGGCCTGGACCGGTCAGAGGCGTTCCGCCACCGTCGCCGGATCGTCGAGGACGGCCCTGACGACCGAGTGGGCGGCGCCCAGCAGCGGGCCCGCGGGGCCCAGTCCGGACACGGACACCGGGCAGGCCGGGCCCGCCGTACGGCCCGTCAACTCGGCCTCCAGCGAGGGCAGCAGCCAGGGAGAGAGGCCCGCGAGGGCCCCGCCCAGGACGACGGTCTCGGGGTCGAGCAGGTTGACCGCGCCGGTCAGGGCGATGCCCAGCGCCGTACCTGCGTCCCGCAGGGCCCGGCGTACGGCCTCGTCGCCCTTCTCGGCACGTCCCGCGAGCAGGCCGACCAGGTCCTCGTGCGGCTCCAGTCCGGCCGAGCGCAGCACCGCTTCCTCGCCGGCGTACTGCTCCAGACACCCGCGCCCGCCGCACGGACAGGGGGGTCCGTCCGGGCGGACGGGCACATGGCCCAGCTCGCCCGCGAAACCCCGCGTGCCACGCAGCAGGTGCCCGTCCACGACGACTGCGGCGCCGATGCCGATCTCGGCCGACACGTGCAGGAAGTCGCGCGGGGTGCCGGCACCGAGCCACAGCTCGGCCAGAGCGCCGAAGTTGGCCTCGTTGTCCACGGTCAGGGGCGGGGCGCCGGGCAGCAGGGCGCCGAGGTCCGTGTCGTTCCAGTCGAGATTCGGGGCGCGTACGACCGTACGGCCGTCCCGCGCCACCAGGCCGGGCACGGCGACCGCGAGACCGGCGGGCCACAGCCCCTCTTGCTGCCCCTCGGCCACGACCTGGCCGACCAGGGCGCTGAGCTCCTCGATCACTGCCTCCGGGGCGCGACCCCGGTTCGCGCCGTGCCGCACGGCCCTGGCGCGGACCGCGCCGCGCAGGTCGACCGCACACACCGCGAGGTGGTCGACGCCGACCTCCGCTCCGATGCCGGCGGGGCCGTGCCCGCTCACCGCGAGCGCCGATCCGGGGCGCCCCACCCGGCCCGGCCGCTCAGGGCCCAGTTCCTCCAGCAGCCCCCAACGGATCAGCTCGTCCACGAGGGTCGACACCGCCGCCCGCGTCAGGCCGATCCGTGAGGCGACCGCGGCCCGCGACAGCGCACCCTCGGCGCTGACTGCGTGCATCACCCGGGCGAGATTGCGCCGACGCATGCCCTGCTGGGTGTCCTGCAGGGAGCGGCCGGTTCCGGGCGGGCGGCCCTCGTGCAGCGGTGCGGTCATGCGCTCCGTCAGTCCTCGGTGTCTGCGGCCGGGCTGAGCCGCCGTGCTTCGGCTGGGCTCAGCGGGATTCCGTCCCCCGCTCCAGCAGCGGGGCCGCGTCGGAGAGTACCCCGTTGATCCGGGCCAGCGTGGCCTCGTCCCGTTCCACGGCCTCCAGCACCGGGCCCGCGGCCGTGTTCCAGCGGCGGGCCACCGCTGCAGGGTCCTCGCCGGTCAGCAGGCCCGCGGCCTGCGCCGCGGCCCCGAGGGCGACCAGTTCCCTGGCTTCGGGGACCTGGACCGGCCGCCCCGACAGCCGCCGTACCGTCTGCTGCCAGGCGGTCCCCCGGGCGCCGCCGCCGATGAGCAGCAGCGGGCTGTCGCGGTCCGCGTCCTCGTCGAGCACCAGGTCGAGCGCGCCGAGCAGCGCGTGTACCGCGCCGTCGTAGGCCGCCTGCAGGAGCTGGCCGCGGGTCGTGTCGTGCCGCAGCCCGTGCAGCAGGCCGGAGGCGTTCGGCAGGTTCGGGGTGCGCTCGCCGTCCAGATACGGCAGCAGGGTGACGGAGGTGCCGGGCTCGACGGCCTCGCGGTCCAGGCCCAGCAGCGTTGCGACACGGTCCACGGCGAGTGTGCAGTTCAGGGTGCAGGCCAGCGGCAGCCAGTCCCCGTGCGCGTCGGCGAAGCCGGCCACCGTGCCTGTCGGATCGGCGGGGCGGTGCCTGGAGACGGCGTACACGGTGCCCGACGTGCCGAGGCTCAGCACCGGGGTGCCCGGCCGCAGACCGAGGCCCAGCGCGGCGGCCGCGTTGTCGCCGGTGCCCGGTGCCACCAGGGTGCCCTTGGAGAACGGCAGGTCGTGGCTGTCGCGCACGGTGCCGGCCACCTCGCCGGGGCGCACCACCCGGGGCAGCAGCGCCGGGTCGAGCCCCACGTGGGCCAGCGTCTCCTCGTCGTAGGCCTCCGTCCCGGACGCCCACCAGCCGGTGCCGGATGCGTCGCCGCGATCCGTGGTGCCCTGCCCGGTCAGGTGCTCGGTGAGGTAGTCGTGGGGGAGCCGCACCGCCCGAGTGGCACGGACCGCCTCCGGCTCGTGCTCGGCCAGCCACGCCCACTTCGTGACCGTGAACGACGCCCCGGGCACGCTGCCGGTCCGCTCCGCCCAGCCCTTCGGGCCGCCCAGCTCCTCAACGAGCCGGCGGGCCTGCGGCGCCGAGCGGACGTCGTTCCACAGCAGCGCCGGGCGCACCGGATCGCCCCGTTCGTCCAGGGTGACCAGTCCGTGCTGCTGGCCGCCGATGGACACCGCGGCTGCCTCGTGCGCGGGTTCGCCGCACTGGCGAAGCGCCTCGCACAGGGCGTCCCACCACTGGCGCGGATCACTCTCCCGGCCGGTACCGGAGGACACGGTGTGCGGCGCCTGGCCGCTCGCCACGACCTCTCCGGTGGCCGCGTCGACGACCAGCGCCTTTGTGGACTGGGTGGATGTGTCCACGCCGACGACGAGCGGACCCTCGGCTGCTGACATCGGGCTCTCCTCTTCCGCGGCTCCGCGGGATGTGCTGTGAGCTGGCAATAGACATCTGTCGACGACACCTGGAAAAGACGCCTTGTCGTCAAAGACACACCTTGTCTCTTCCCAGAGGTGCGTCCGCATACTAATTTGTAAACGGCCATGACGAAATAGTCGTACGCAGCAAGGAGCCCCGGTATGAGTTACCAGCCCACCCCCGAGGACAGGTTCACCTTCGGCCTGTGGACCGTCGGCTGGCAGGGAAGGGACCCGTTCGGCGACGCCACCCGTCGCGCGCTCGACCCGGTCGAGACGGTGCGGCACCTGGCTGAGCTGGGTGCCCACGGGGTGACCTTCCACGACGACGACCTGATCCCCTTCGGGGCCTCGGACACCGAGCGCGAATCGCACGTCAAGCGTTTCCGCCAGGCCCTGGACGCGACCGGTATGAGGGTCCCGATGGCCACCACGAACCTCTTCAGCCACCCGGTCTTCAAGGACGGTGCCTTCACGGCGAACGACCGTGACGTGCGCCGTTACGCGCTG
>NZ_JBIWPP010000072.1:0-16467 GCF_044768335.1 Streptomyces sp. NPDC101151
TAACTCAGACACGCGCGAAGACACCCAACCCACCCCCTGGGACCCCTACCCAGGAACCCACGCCCGAGACCTAAAACAACGGCATTGCCCCTAGGCCCCCCTAGGCCACCGCCCGGACGTCCCCATCTCAGCCCCTCCGGAGCCGAACACACCTTGGTAGCGCCACCGCCACCGCCATCGCTGACGGCGGCGGTGAACCTGCGTGACCTGCCGGCGGTGGTTCAGCCGTGGCGGCCCTGGTGCGCCAGAAGAACGCGCCGCAGCCCGTGATGGCACCGGGGACGGTCGTGACGATGAGGTCGGTGCCGGCGCCCCGGACCCGGGTGTCGGCACGGCCCGAGGGGGCGGCACCTGTGCGGGGTGCCGCCCCCTCGACGAGTGGGTGCAGGTCAGGTCAGGCGACCCAGCCGCTGGTCAGGCCGAGGACCGCGGAGCCGTCCAGGTCGGTGAGCTTGGTGCCCACGAAGCCGCGGGCCCAGTCGGAGGTCTGGAGGCGGAAGGCGGGCTCGTCCGCGGTCAGCGCCTCGATCACCGATTCGGCAGCGCCCTCGGCGGTCTGCGCGCCGTCGAGGAACTGCGCGACCGTGCGGTTCACGTAGGCGTTCAGCTGCGGCGCGTAGACCCCGGCGCCGGCGACGGCTTCCTCCAGGTCGACGCCCACGTTGGCGACGAACTCGGTGGCCACGGCGCCGGGCTCGATCACGGAGACGGACACGCCGTGCGCCGCGGCCACGGGGGCCAGGCTCTCCATGTATCCCTCGACAGCGAACTTGGCCGCGCAGTAGGCCTCGTTGAAGGGCTGTCCGATGACGCCGCCGACGCTCGTGACGGTGATCAGACGCCCGCCGGAGGCGCGCAGGTGGGGCATGGCCGCCTTGGAGACGCTGAGCACGCCGAAGAAGTTGACCTCCATGACCTTGCGGACCTCGTCCACGGACTCGTTCTCCAGGGTGCCCAGGTGTCCGGCGCCCGCGTTGTTGACGACGGCGTCGAGGTGTCCGTAGTCGGCGAGGACGCCGTCGATCGCGGACGTGATCGATGCCTCGTCGGTGACGTCGAGCCGGCGGATGTCGAGCTCCACGCCTGCCTCGGCGGCCGCCTTACGGAGGGCGTCGGAGCGACTGGGGTCACGCAGCGTGGCGACTGTCGTCCAGCCGGCGCGTGCGGCGGAGACAGCTGCGGCGAGGCCGATGCCGGAGGAGGTGCCGGTGATGAGGACGACCTTGGAGGACTGGGAAGACATGGGGGAGGCCTTTCGTAGCACGGGATGCCGACGCATTTGAGTGCGTGTACACACACCATAATGCACTTACGTGCGTGTACACGCAACCGCTAAACTGATGGCATGCCGAAGAAGAAGCTCACACAGGCGGAGATGCCCGTGGCCGACCATGCCTTCTATGGGCTGGTCTGGGCCGGGACCGTCCTGACGGACCGCGTGGACCGCGCCCTGAGCAAAGCGCACGACCTTCCGGTCTCCTGGTTCGAGGTGCTGCTCTGGCTGGCCTCCAGCCCCGACCCGGTTCCGGCATCGGTTCTGGGCAACAGCACCATGCTCAGTCGCAGCCAGGTCTCGCGCGTCGTCGACGCCCTCCAGAACCGCGGCCTGGTGACCCGAACCCCCTCGCTCCGCGACGCCCGCTCCATCGAGGTGTCGCTGACCCCCGAGGGGCACCGGCTCTTCGAGGCGGCCGACGCCACCCGCCGCGAGTGTCTCGCCCCTGTCTTCACGGACCTCCTCGACCAGGACGACCTGCAGGCGCTCAGCACGGTGTGGCAGAAGCTCAAGGCCAACAAGGACGCGTAGGTTCTGTCGCCGGGCTCCCGTCCGCCTCGCGGTGGACGACGCGAGTGCGAGCTGAACAGCCGCCTCGTCGACCGGTGGGAGCGCGGAGGGCCTCCGCTCTTAGCGGATGGGCGGGACGGCTCCGGCAACGGACAGACTGGATTTTTCACGCGATCCTCATTACGCCCAACCGTGCAGCGTCATCGCTCGGGACGTCTACTGCGTGGCTTGCCAGCCGGGTTCGAGGCGGTCCAGGAGGGTGTGGAACGCTGCTTCGGCCCGGTCCCAGTCGCCGTTGGCCAGGGGTGCGATGAGAAGGCCAAACGTTGCATCGGCCAGGAGAGCGGCTTCCGTCTGGGCCCGTTCCTCTGTCATGCCCAGATCATGGAAGATGGAGGTGAGCAGGCTCGTCCATTCGGTGAGGACATTGCGCATGACGGGCCCGTACCGGTCCGGGTGGAGCAGGCTGGCGGTCATGACCTCGAGGTAGAGCGGAAGTACGGCGCTCATGTCGGGGGAGCTGAACTGGCGCCAGATTTCCTCGAAGAGCCGCCGGAGCCCTGCCGCGTCCTCAGGTGGTCCAAGACTGTCGAGCACGGTCCGGGCCCGCAGGAGCGGTCGTCTCTCGTCCAGGGCCAGTGCCTCGGCGATCATGCGTTCCTTGGTGCCGAAGTAGTACAGGAGCATGCGGTCGCTGGTGCCGACAGCCCGGGCCAGCGGACGTAGGGACAAGTCCGCCAAGCCGTTGTGGATCACGTACTCACGCACCTGGTTCAGCAGGTTGCGTCGCTTGGCCGGATCGGGCGGGCGCGGCATGGAGGCTCCTGGCTGCTGTTACGCGGGGCGACACATATCCCATACATCTGGTTTGTGGATATTTGCCCCACTCTTTACTGAAACGGGTGCTTCATGTATCTTATGAGTGTAGCGAGTGCTACATGAACCGGGCCGGCGTCGGCCCGGGGGTGGTCGGCGGCGGACCTCCTCCCCCCGCCCGCAACGGCTGCCAGCAGTTCAGAAGGGACTGATTCCCATGGCCTTCCAGGCCATCGGCCCCACCGCGACCTCTCGCAGGGAGTGCATTGCCCGGCTCTACCGCCGCTGGCAGGAAAGGGCGGAACGGAAGTCCGATCCGCACAGCACTCCGGGAAACGAGCACTCACCGCAGGCGGCACGCATCTCGTGGTTCGCCCGGCAGAGGGCTCTGTGGTCGCGCTCCTATGCGCCCCTGCGACCGTTTGACGCCCCCCGCGCCCGCGCTACGGCTTGGGACGCCTCCTGGCCCCTGCCCCGGGAGCTGACATCGGTCCGCCGGGCCAGGCGACTGGTCACTGCGCAACTGGAGGAGTGGGCCCTGGAGGACCTGGTCGACACCGCCGAGCTGTTGGCCAGCGAACTGGTCACCAACGCCCTGCGCCACACGCGCGGACCGCTGCGCCTCAACCTGCAGGTGCGCGACTCCCGCCTGCGGTGCGAGGTCGAGGACGCGGATTCCACCGGCCCCGTGCGTGTTGTCGTCGACGCGGACGCGGAAGGAGGGCGCGGTACCGAACTGCTCGATCTGCTCGCCGAGGGCTGGGGCAGCATCCGGACGGCCACGGGCAAGACCACATGGTTCGAACTGCCGGCGAAGGCGCCTTCGGCAGAAGACTCATTCGGTTCCCACTGATCCGAGAGAGACCATTCTCGCCGTCGACGAGGTTGGCGGCGAGAACGGTACTTGGGGCGAGGGCGAGAGGGGCTGGTGCCGACCGCGCATACGGGGCGCCGATCACCAGCCGCGCCCGTGCCCGACACGCGTGCCCGTGCCCGTGCCCGTGCCCGAACCCACGCCCGGCACTCGCATCCGGACCACAGCCCCCCGCCTGCTGCCGATCGCTCTGTGTCGACTGCTCAGTTGCCGTCGTGGACGGTGGCGAGTCCGTTGAATGCGCCGATGTAGGCAGTTCCGTCGGGGCCGATGGTGATGGGGGCCCAGTTGTTGTCGTAGTTGATGCCGGTACCGACGAGCTGCTTGAAACGAGTGCGACCGGTGCGGAAATCGACGGCGGTCAGGTACCAGGCGTCGATACCCAGCGGATTCGGGTCCTTCGTGTACAGGTACAGCAGACCGTTGGCGGTGGACAGCTTCGGCACCACGGAAGGCGACCGCTCGCTGCTCTCCCACGCGGTGTCGCAGCCGCTGCCGTCCTGGCGTACGTCGATCCTGGTGACCCCGCCGACGACGCTGCGCCCGAAGGTCAGCGACGTGAGGTTCTCGTATCCGTAGTTGTTCTCGACCACGAGACTGTTGCCCCAGCTGATGAGGGAGTTGTCGGTGGTCGAGGCTCCTGAGCGGAAGACGGGTATCTCGCACACGAGTCGTCGGCCGGGAGGAGTGGCGGGGTCGCGCCGGTACACCAGGACGTGCATGCGGTCATCGGCGTTGTCAGTGATCGCGACGTATTGCCCGCCCTCGCCGAAGATGTCCGGCGTGGTGCCGGAGCCCTGGTTGACGGAGCCGGGTTTGGTGCCCGTTCCACGGTCGTAGGTCTCCCGCCAGACCACCTCGGGTATGCCGTCCGCTGTCGCGCGGAAGTCGTACAGGGCGTGGTCGGTGACGATGGAGACGCCGTCCTCGGCGACGGAGAAGGAGTTCTGGATCTCCTCGCCGGTCAGGTGGATCGAGCGGATGGTGCCGGTGGTGGGGTCGACGGTGCCGACGCGGCCTTGCCGGGTGACCCACCAGATCCGGCCGTCCCAGTCAGGCATGACAGAGGTGACGGGGTCGCAGGTTCCGCTGGGATGAAGGTTGGTCCAGGTGACGCAGTCGTGCGGCACGTGGCTGCCGAGGTCCCAGTCGTCGGTGACGGTGAACTCCCAAGTGCCGTCCGGCTTCTGCTCGTGGGCCAGGCGCAGGAGATGCTGGCGGGAGTCTGCGAGCACCAGCCGGTCCCGGTTGTCGAGATAGGAGTAGGCGCCGCCGGAGGTGTCCTTGAAGATCCGGGAGAAGTCCAGGCGCGTGATCGCCTCGATGGTGGACGGTCGTTGCGGCAGCTTGTACTCGGCCAGGGTGGCCAGGGTTTTCGGGTCGAGCAGCTTGACCAGGAAACCCGTGAACGTCCCGCAGACGGTGACGATCCGCCCGTCCCGATCGAAGGTCACGTTCGCGCACTCGCCGCCGAGCGCCGCCATCCGTTCGCTGTCGACCCGGGGTGTGACGCCGAGCGGGCCGGACCAGGGGTAGGTGGCGCTGCCCCAGGCGTCGGCGTGCATACCGCTGCGGCCGTTGGCCGCGAGAAACGGATGCTGAGGGGGTTGCTCGCCGGGGATGGGCCGGGGTGCGGCTGGGGCGCCGTCGTAGGCGTCGACCAGCCTGTGGCCGGGCGCCTTGGGTATCGGGTCGGCCTGCGCGGGTGTAGGCCCGGCGACGGCTGCGGCTGCCGCCAGCGTCAAAGTGACGGCCAGGGCACGGCTGAGCTTCCTGGGGGACATACGGCTCCTCGGGTGCGTACGACAGTGGTCGCGCCGACGGCGACCATAGGAGCGCCCCCGTGAAGAGTCCACGGAAACGTGAGGATTGTTCATGATTCCGCAATGACCAGCACGGGCCCGGCCCGGCCCACCGAGGTGAGCGAACCGAAAGCGGGGTTCCTGGGGCGACTGCACCCCGGGGTCGAGCGCGTACTACGGCGCTGGCCGATTGCTGCCTTCGTGCGACAGCGAGGCAACGTCCTGTTCACTCGGTGACGGCGGCACGGCTGGTACGGCTCTTACGCCTGCGTGTGGCTGGCAGGCAGTCAGGAGCAGTCGTATGTGAGGTGTGTGGCAACCGTACGGTGCGTGGGGGCGAGGATGCGCAGTTCGGCTCGTGCCGTGTAGTGGCCCTTGCCCTGGAAGGTCCACAGGAGGTGCAGCCGTGCCTGCTTCTGACCCCGGCGCACCGTTTCACGCAGAACGCCCGAGGCGGTGCCGTCGCTTCGCTTCCAGCGGTAGGAGAGCGTGCCCGGCCGGCCGTTCGTGGTGACAAGGCCGACGATGTCCGCTGTGCCGTCGCACCGGACATCCGTCGGCCGGGCCGTGACCGCCGCGGTGCGCACCCCGACGGACGGCCCGAGGCGCTGCCAGGCCAGGAACCCGATGACGCAGACCAGCACCAGCGCGGGCAGGGCGTGTCTGCGCAGGCGCCGACGCGGCGGCGCCGGGACCGGTGGCACGGCGGGCAGCGTCCTGTGGGTGCGGTGCGCGACGGCGGCCGTCACTCCGGGGCCGAACCGCAGGACGGTGCCTTCGACACGGTCCGGCCGTGTCGGCGCAGTCGGCGTGATCTGCGTGCCGGTCGGGGCGATGAGTGTGTCGGTCGGCTCGATGACGGTATCGGTTTCGTCGGGTTCGGGCCTCTGGATCCAGTGGCTGGCCAGCACGGTGGCGCTGTACTCGGCATCTACCGGACCGGGTTCGTGGGGACGGGGGCCTTCCCCGGTGGTGGCGAGGTGGACGGTGGGGGCGTGCTCGTCGCCGGGGCCGAGCACGCGGGTGGGCTCGCAGTCCTCGGCAGAAGCGGGGGTGTGGTCGTCGTGAGTGGTCATCGGAGGTCACACTGCCTGGTCAGAAGCTGCTGCGAGGCGCCGCCGTCGGCGGCGGCAGGGGTCGTCGTGGCCTGCACCGCCCAGTAACAGCCCCTGTTCTGGAAGGTGTGGTCGACGGTGAGCGTGTACTGGGTGGCGCCGCTGCGGTCGAAGGTCTGGGATGCACCGTCCTGGGCGCCGAGCGCTCCTGCGACATCGCTGGTGTACCACGAGACGGTGATCGAGACCGGCCCGGTGCCGTCGGTGGTGATGCCGACGACGGCCGTGGCGGTGGACGGACCCGTCTGCCGGAAGGCCGACACTGTGACGTCCTTGACGGCGGGAGCGGCCGGTGCGGTGGGGGAGGGGGGTTCCGGTGTCGAGTCGGAGCTAGCCCCGCCGGAGGGCGTCTCCTCGGAAGGAGCCGTGGTCGCGGACACGGAAGTATCGGTGCCGGGGGTCTCCGTCGTCTGCGGGCCCGAGGGCGACAGGCTGGGGGCGACGGTGGGCGTCGAGGACGGAGACGCATGGGCCGACGGAGTCGGTGCGATGGGCCCCTGCGACGTCACACCGGGCTGGGCGCTGGTGGTGGCCAGGGCCTGCGCTGCCTCCTGCGGAGCCGCTGACGGGGTGGGCTGGGCGCCGTAGGCCAGGAGGATGCCCAGGAGCACGGCCGCAGCGGTCACCAGCATCCCGGGCCGGCCCGGGAGCCACGACCGTGCCCGGCCACGGCCCGGCCCTTGGACCAGGACCGTACGTGCGGTGTCGGTGGTGGTCTGCGGAGCCTTGCGTGCCGAGGGGAGCAGCAGCGGCAGCAGTGCCACCAGCGCGGCGAGCCGACCGCGGCCGCGTTCCTCCCAGTCGGGCCCATAGGCTGCGCCGGCGGCCGCCTCCAGTTCCGATACGAACGCCTCAGCGTGGGTGGGCCGTTCCTCCGGATCCTTGGCCAGACCGCGCCGCACCAGCTCCCGAACCCCTTCGGGGACCTCGTCCACGGGGATGGGTGCGTCGACGTGCTGCAGCGCGAGTTCCGCGAGATTGTCTCCCGAGTACGGCTTGTGGCGCGTCAGGCACTCGAAGAACGTGGCGGTGGCCGCGTACACGTCGGCGGCGGGGGAGGCGGGGGCGCCGGTCCACTGTTCCGGGGCCATGTAGGAGGGGGTGCCAGCGATGCCGACACGGGTGCCGGTGTCCACCGCGATCCCGAAGTCGACGAGTTTGGACGATCCGTCCGGCACGACCAGGACGTTTTCGGGCTTGTAGTCGCGGTGGACGACGCCGATGCGGTGCGCGTCGGCCAGGCCGAGCAGCGATCCCTTGAGGACCACGAGTGCGGCCTCGGGATCCAGCGGACCCTCCCTGGACAGCAGGGTCCGCAACGAGACCCCGTCCACCAGCTCCATCACGATGGCGGCGCCGTCCGGGCTCTCGACATACTCGTACAGCCCGGTGACGTACGCGCTTTCCAGACCGCCGAGCAGCCGTGCCTCGGCCCTGAACTCGGACACGAAGCCCGGCCGGGTGCGCAGTGACTCACTCAGATACTTCACCGCGACCGGAACGCCGGTCTCCTCGTGCACGGCCAGTACGACCCGTCCACTCGCCCCCGAGCCGAGTTCCAGCGACTCGGTGTACCCGGGCACTGCCCATACGCCCATTCCGTCCCCCCAGATCCGCCGTGCCACCGAAATCCCACTTGCTCCGAAGCTTCGGGCACGCGCTGAAAGACATATTTTCGGCCACTGCGGTTGCGGTGCGGCGCCGACGGTGTCACGGGTTGACCACTGCGGGCGGAGAGACGGGGAGCACCGAGCACCTCGGGCTTCTCGCCGCATTCGGGACGCGTGCCGACCGGTGGACGACCGCGAACTCGGCGAGCGGGTTCACCCCGCCGCCTGGCCGGCCAGGCCCCGTCTCAGGGGTCGGGCTCTCAGTGCTCCGTCGCGCAGCAGCCGTCGGTGCCGGCGGTGTCCGACACGGCTTCCAGGCGGCAGAAGCAGGACGCCTCGACCGGTACGTCCGCCATCGCGGCGGCGATCTTGAGCTGCTGGGCCACGATCTGTGCCTCGCCGGTCTTGCCCAGACGGAGGAGGCACTCGTGGAGCCCGTGCAGGGACCACACGTTGCCGGGGTGCTGCAGCGGGCGGGGAAGCGTGTCGTCGAGTCCGAGATCCGCCCGGTAGACGGCTTCGGCTTCCGCGACGCGCCCCTGCTCCAGGAGCAGGGCACCGTAGGCGTGCCGGGTCGGCTGCATCCATCCCCACGGCTCGTCGTAGGGCAGGTTGTCGTCCAGGTCGATCGACCGCTCGAGCGCTGCGAAGGCGGCGTCGTAGTCGCCCTTGCGGTACTCGAGTTCACCGTCGAGCATCGCCGACGCGATCGCGAGGATGTCGGCGCAGGTGTTGTTGAAGAGCATCCGCGTCGCCTGCACCCGGCCGGCCGCCTCCCGGAACCGTCCGCGTTCCGTCTCGGCCTCGGCGATCCGGCCGGTTGCCGACAGGGCGACGCCGCGGGCGTAATGCAGCATGGCCGTGGTCACGCTGTAGAGGTCCGGGTCGGCGGGCATGGGCGTGCGCAGGATGTCGGCCCAGCGGCCGAAGCGGATCAGCGCATGCACCCGCATGGCGAGGAAGGCCTCCAGCCAGTCGGCCATGGGCGGGCTCTGCACCCGCAGCAGTTCCTCCGGGATGGACATCTCGAGCTGGGCGGCGGTGTCGAGGGCTGTCCGGGCCTGGCCCAGGAACATCGCGCCGTAGATCTTGAAGTGGTAGTTGTGCGATCGGTACAGGGTGTAGAAGTTCATGGCACCGGCCCGCGCGTGGAACTTCTCGTCGGCGACGATCGCCGCGCTGTTGTCGGACACCACGCGACGGTAGTCGCCGCAGAGCACGTCCAGGTGCGAGGGCATGTGCTGCAGGTGGCCGGCGTCGGGCACCAGGCCGCGCAGCCGGTCGGCGACGGGCAGGGCCGCCTCGGGAGTCGGGGACATCTCCATCAGGTGGATGTACATGTGCAGGACGCCCGGGTGCCCCGCCCCGGCGTCCGTAGCCAGCGCACGGTCGAGGACGGCCTTGGCCTCCAGTGTGCGCGCGTCCTCGGCCGGTGTCCCGGTGCGCAGGTTCCACAGCTGCCAGGGGGTGAGATTCATCAGCGCGTCGGCGTGGAGGGTGGCGATGTCCAGGTCGTCCGGGGCGAGTTCGTAGACGGCACGCATTTTGTCGGCGTACGGCGCGTTCCACACCGAGCAGTCCTCGACGGTCTGCGCCTGCGGGTAGCGGGCGCGCAACGCATCGATCAGAGCGCGTTCGACGGGCGTCGCGGCGGCCGCCTTCTGGTGGGCGAGTTCGACTGCGGCGTGAGTGCGCTCGACGGTCCGAGCGAGGTCCTGCTCGTCGAAGAACTCCCACGGCTTGTTGTAGTTGGGCCCGAGCGCGTAGGCGATGCCCCAGTAGGCCATGGCGCAGTCAGGATCGGCCGCGGCGGCGGCTTCGAAACAGGAGACGGCTTCCTCGTGGTGGAACGCGTACGTCCAGACCAGCCCGCGGTCGAACCATGTCTGGGCCTCGGGGGACGAGGTCGTGACCGGGCGGTTGTGGGTGCCGAGGTCGTAGTACTCCATGTGTGCCTCCCGACGTCGCGACTCCCCGGCTGGAGGACAGGGACCGGCGTCCCTGGGTGGAGTTCTCGCCAGGCCGAGGCCGTGGTTCCCCGGCCGGGGCCGACGCCCGAGATCCCCTGTCCCGCAGCCTAGCCGTGACCTCGCGGGCGCTGCAGCACCGGCTCGTCAGTTGCCCCCGTGGTTCCCACGGCCCGGGGCGCATGTCCCGGACGTGGGTACGGCCGCCGTCGGACAGAGGCCTGTGGAGGCGGTCATCCAGCGTGTCGGCCGAAAGAGGTACGTGCAGCCCCGTCGAAGCTTTGACGGCATCCGCTTCTCGCAGCCGATCAGCGCCGTCCACAGCGCCTCTGTGCCCGGCCTCGGCTGTGCTGCAGTGCAGGAAGCCGTGATCCGGGCAATGCCGGGACAGCGACCGTACAGAGGCGGACTGTCACCGGATGTTCCCGCTCCCGTACAGTCCGTGGTGCCGACGCTCCCTTACGGCCAAGCCCAGCGGTTGACCAGGAGAAGAACCATGGACACCGAAGCCAGTCTCGGCTCCCTTCCGTCCCCTCCCGGAATGGGTCGGCCGGTCCCCGAAGCCGAGCCCGACCTGGTGGCGCGGTGGCGTTCCGGGGGAGGTGAACTGGTCGAGCTGCTGTCCCAGGTGCGCGAGCGGTTCGGCGGCATCGCCGCGTTCCGCCTCGGTCCCGCCCCCACCGTGCTCGTCACCGACCCGCAGGCGGTCCAGCACGTACTCGCCCGGCACCCGGACCGGTACGTCAAGCGTTCCCACCGCGCCCGGCTGCTGATCGGCGACGGCGTCCTCGCCGCCACCGGTGCCGCGTGGCAGCGTCAACGCCGCTTGCTGCAGTCCCAGTTCACCGGCACCGGGATGCGCCGCTACGAACAACGGATCACCGAGGCCGCCCGGACCACTGCCCGGCGCTGGGCCGGGTACACCCGTACCGGGCAGACCCTCGATGTCGGCCGGGAGATGCGCAGCTTCGCCCTGGACGCCATCTGGCGCTCACTCACCGGGCACCCCCTCGACGACGGGACCGAGCGGGAACTGGCCGCCGTGGCCGCCGTGGCCACCGCCCTTCCGACCTTGCCCGCTGATGTCGCCGACGCCCAGGATGCCGTTGCCGCCGATCTCGCCCGGATCGATGCGGTCGCCGGGCACGCCATCGAGGCCGCCCGTAGGGGGGTGGCGGGCCCCGAAGGCCCTGGCCTGCTCCACATCCTGATCGACGCCGCCACCGAGCACCCCGAGTACACGGACCGGCTGATCCGCGACGAACTGGTCACGTTGCTCGTGGCCGGGCACGAGACCACGGCCACCACCCTGACCTGGCTCTACCTGCTCCTCGACCGGCATCCCGCGGCCCGCGAACAAGCCCTCGCCGCCGGCGGCGAAGGCTCACCCGAGCGCCGTCAGGCCATCCAGGCCCTGGTCCACGAGACGCTTCGGCTCTACCCGTCCGCCTGGATCCTGCCCCGTCATGCCACCGAGGGCGACACCCTCGCCGGCTACACGATCGAGGCGGGCGCCGACATCCTGGTCTGTCCGTACCTCACGCACCGCGATCCCGAACTGTGGCCAGACCCGGAGCACTTCGACCCCCGGCGCTTCATCGCCCCGGACGGGCGGCCCACCCACCCGGGCGCCTACTTCCCGTTCGGCATCGGTCCCCGAGCCTGCCTCGGTCTGCAATTCGCGCTCCGCGAATCGACCGTCCTCCTCGAACACCTGCTGCCGGTCCACACCCTGGCCTTCCACTCCACCCCCACGAAGGCGGTGTACGGCATCACCGTCCGCCCTGACGGCCCCACCCCCGCGACCCTGGAGCCGCCACTCAGCTGAGGCGGGCCGTGCCGGTCCGCTGGAGGACGGCTCCGCTGTACCCGCGGCGGACCACGAAGCCGACGGCAGCCGTCGAGCCGGCATGACCCGTCATCCCGCGGAGCCGACCACCCGGCTGGTCAAGGCCCTTCGTGCGCGAGAGCCTGCAGGTGGGAGAGGGCGATTCGTCGGCGGGTGAGGTCGACGCCGAGAATCTTCACTGCGAGAGGGTCGCCGACCTGGATCACATGCTCGGGGCTGGCGACGGATTCCCTGGACAACTCGGTGGTGTCCACGAGTCCTTCGAAGCCATCCTCCCGGTCTTCGATACGGACGAAGACGCCGAACGGCACGAGTCTGGTCACAACACCGGTCACGACCTGGCCGACCTGCTGGATGAACAGCGGCATCGGGTCCTCCTGCAGTGCCTTCAAGGACAGCGCCACACGCTCGCGCACCATGTCGACGTCGAGGATCTCGGCCGAGACCTCCTGCCCGACGGTGACGACGTCGGACGGGTGACTGATCTGCCTCCAGGACAGCTCCGGAATGTTGATCATTGCGATGAAGCCGCCGATGTCCACGAAAGTGACGCCGAAGCTCGCGATAACCGTGACCACGCCGTTGACGATCTGCCCGCGACGAAGAGTCTTCAGGAAGGCCCAGTCCCGGTCGCTGGGTGTCTGCTCGGTCCTCCACCGGGCCCGCAGAACACCGTCACTGTCGGGCATCACAGCGGTGAACAGTGGGTGACGTGAGTCAATGTCCAGGGGCAGGGCGGCAGCGGCCCGGGCACTCCGCACCTGGGCGTTCAGTGCCGGGTACTCGGTTTCGTCGACGATCGTGCTGGTGATCGCCCCGTTCCCGTCCTCCCAGACGAACTCCACCGGGCCTTCGTCGGGGAGCGCGGCGAGAACTGCCTCTACGTCGGGGGACAGGTCCGGCCAGACGGTCAGCTTGGCACGGGGGGTGAGTCCGGCACGGACCACGTCGAGGGTGTTCTCCGTGAGGCGGTGCCTGCGGGAGGCGTTGTCGACATACTCCTCCTCCAGTATGGCTGCGTGTCGCATGCCGATGGACCAGCGCAAACGGGCCCAGAAATACTCGTCGGCGGGTCGCTGTTCGCCGGGCTCGACGTAGTCCGTATCGGCATCGTGGGGCGATGCCTGCAATCGTTCCGGGAAGAGCCCGAGCGCCCGGGTGTGTGCAAGAGCGCTCTCGCAGGGCTTGTCGCTGCTGACGTAGACGTACTGGTCCCACCCGACATGGACGGCGAAGGCGTCCTCGACTTCCAGGCGGCACCAGGCGCCGTTGTCGCGGAGCATGGCCCGGATCAGCTCCAGACCGATGGAGATGGACACCTCCGCGCCGTCGTGGAACCCGCTGAGATCGGGTGGGAAGAGCCCGTCCAGGCCGTGGCCCTCGATCGCCGGCTCCAGGCCGAAGTGACCATAGCCGGCGATATGCGGTTCGCGAATGGTCAAGTGGTCGATACCGGTGGCCGCGGCGAAGGCAGCGACAGCCTGCAAGTAGGCCGATTCCACCGGCCCATGGTCGCTGGTCGACTCCTCAACGCCGATGTAGCTGCCGTGCTCGTCACGGTCGGCGGGGTCGTACTTGGTGATCCGGTAGACGAAAGGCGGCACACTGCTCCCCGAGGTCGTGGACGATGCCCGCTCAGCGTCGATCTCGTGATCGGGAGCGTAGGGCGGGCTGGGCCGGCGCATCACCACCCGATCCGCCTTGCCGCCTACGACGATGGCCACCGAGATCACCTCATGCAAGCGGGTTACCACGCCGCATCAGGCCCGATGCGGTACTTCGCAGCATCCGGTACGCGCGGACGGCGGCTGCGGAGTCCCTGCACCCACGTGACCGGCACGGATGCGGATCGACAGCGGCGCGAGGGCCTGATCTCAGTCGATCACAACGTCTTGACCTGGCCGCCGTCGATGGTGAACTCGGCTCCCGTGATGTTGCCGGCGAGCGGCGAGGCGAGGAAGAGAACCAGATCGGCGACTTCGTGAGCCTCGGTGACCCGACCGGTGGAGATGCCCATGCTCTGCGGCACGACGACATCGAGGGCTTCCTGCGCGGTTGTGCCGGCCTGGGCTGCCGTGGCATCGGCGAAGGCGCCCGGAGCGGTCCAGAAGGGAGTGCGGACCGGTCCTGGGGCGATGGCGTTGACCCGGACACCTCGGGGTGCGAACTCCTCGGACAGTGACTTGGTCAGACTGGTCAGCGCTGCCTTGGCCGCGGAGTAGTCCACGACCATGGGGAAGGGCAGGCGCGCGTTGATGGAACTGATGTTGACGATGGAACCCTCGCCCGCGTTCAGCAGGTGTGGTAGCGCCGCGCGGCTGGCCCGGACGGCACTGAACAGGGTTACGTTGAAGATCCGTTGCCACTCGGCGTCGTCGATGTCCAGGAAGCTCGGACGGGGCGTCGCGGCACCGAGAGCGTTGACCAGGATGTCGACCCTGCCGTACTCGTCCACCGTGTGCCGGACGAGTGTGTCCGGTCCGTCTGTGGTGGAGAGGTCCACCGGCACTGCGGTGAGTCCGTACTTCTCATGGAGCTCTTCGAGCTCGGGAGTGATGTTCCGGCTGCCGGAGACGACATGTGCGCCCTCACGGAGGAAGGCGTCGGCGATGGCGAGGCCGATGCCCTTGCTTGCTCCGGTGACGACAGCGACCTTGTCTTTGAGCTGGAGGTCCATGTCGCTCCTTTTCTGGCTTGATCACCGCATATGTCGAGGGTACGCGGAAGTGGCGCCGCCGGCTCAGCTGAGCATGGGTCCCGATCGCCTGGTCATCCCTCACCCGCCCACCGCAGAGTCCTGCCCTTCACCCCAAGGCTGAGCCGCCAACTGCGGCGCCGGGCAAACGGACAGCCGCGCACCCCCGGAGCACCCTCGCTGAGTGTGGCCGGCTGTCACTGAACGTCATGCCGGGGTCGATTCGCTCGAACTGCCTACTCTTGCAACGGCTGACACAATGAGGTGGACGGGCAGTGATCGCCGTGTCTGAGGCGGGAGTTGAGCGTTCGGTTCGATGTGGGGACGTCGCCGTGGATCGTGTCGGATGAGCTGTGGGCCGCCTGGAGCCGCTGCTGCAGCAGCGTGAGCGGCACTTTCGCTACTCGAACACGATGACGTACGCCCCGAAGTGATCCTAGGCCCAGGTGCAGATCTATTCCACGATTGGCCCAGTCAGTCACTCTTCAAATGGACCACATGTCCGGGTCACTGGCTGCATAGGCTCGACACCAATGCCGCTGAGACCACAAGCGACCTCTGTAGGGGATCCCGAGGTCGACACTGGTTCCCCTGTGGGTTTCCGGCCCGTACCTCCCGGTCGGCCGGACTGAGTGAGAGGACAAAGATCTGCTGTGAAGGCGTGCGGAGTGTCCGGGGCCGACAAGGAAGTCGCCCTGCTGGAGTTGCCCGAACCGTCATCTCCCGGGCCCGGTCAGATCCTGGTGGCGGTTGACGCGGCCGGGGTCGGCCCGTGGGACGAACTGCTGATCGGCGCACGCTGGGACGTGGGGCTGCGCCCCCCGGCGGCGCTGGGAGTGGAGGGCGCGGGCAAGGTGCTGGCCGTCGGCGCGGGTGTCACCGGGTTTGCCGTAGGCGACCGGGTGCTCGCACACGAGGCCCCGCTGCCCGGGGGAAGCGGCTTCTGGGCCGAACGCGTTCTGATCAACGCGGATCACACGGCGGCCTGCCCACCCGGGCTGGACGCCGTGCACGCGGCGGCGCTGCCGGTCAACGGACTCACCGCGTTGCAGGCCCTGGAGAAGCTGGACCTCAGCCGAGGACAGCGGCTCCTGATCACCAACGGAGGCGGGGCCACCGGAGCCCTGGCCATCCAGCTCGCCGCGGCCACGGGCATCGAGGTGACCGCGACCGCGTCTGCTGCCGCCGCAGAGCGCCTGCTCGGTCTGGGAGCGATGGAGGTCGTCGACTACCACGACCCGAACTGGTCGGCCAAGGTACGCGGCGGGTTCGACGCCGCCCTCATCATCGCCACCAGCACGGCGGACGCCGCCCTGCCTTTGGTGCGGGACGGCGGCCGACTGTGCTCCCTGACCTCGGACGCGCCTGCGGAGGAACGAGGCATCATGAGTTGGGACCTCTACGTCGAGCCCAATGCCGCGCAGCTTGTCCAGCTGGCGGAGCAGTCCGCCGCGGGAACCTTGAAACTCGCACCGGAACCGCTGCCGCTGAGTGAGGGACCGGCTGCGTTCGCCCGGGTGGTCACCGGACGGGCCGGCGGTAGGAAGATCGTGCTCACCCGAGCATGACCCGACCGGGCACCGCCCGATCCCGATGCCGGGCCACGGTGCCCGCCAGGCGTGATCGAGAAGCCGTCAGGCCGAGGGGGGCGGCCGACGAGGTGCTGGCGAGGTTTGCTCACGCCGGGGCCGCGTCGCGGCCATCACGGCAGGACGTAACCCACACCGCTGACAACGGCCGGCACAATGAGCCGAGTTGTCGATGGGTGATCAGGCAGCAGGCGTGCTCGAGGAGCCCTTCGTGGATGTCAGCCCGTCGTTCCCATCGGATCCGCAGACGTCGAAGGCCGTGCAGCCACGCGGTTGGGTCGGCCGCGCGGCGAGGTGCTCGCCGTGGGGCGAGTCCTGTTCCACGCGGCCTCCCGCCGAACCGGACATGACGGTTTCCCGGTCA
>NZ_JBIWPP010000073.1:0-14018 GCF_044768335.1 Streptomyces sp. NPDC101151
GTCATGGCAAGGCGTAGCGACTGGAGGAAGAGGTCGGCCAGCGCGTCCAGGTGGCGGCGGCGGAACCGGGCGATCGAGCGGAAGTCGGGAGCCTGGCCGGCGGCCAGGAACCGGAACGCGACATCGTCGACGCATTTGCGCTCGATCGCCCGCGAGGAGCGGATGCCGGTGATGTAGCCGTAGATCAGCAGCCGCACCATCAGCCGGGGGTGGTAGGGCGGGTAACCCCGCTTCTCGGTGTAATCCGCGAGGATCGGCCCGAGGTCGAGCACCTCGTCGACCAGGTCGGCGACAAACCGGGCCAGGTGGTCTTCCGGCAGCCAGTCATCCAGCGACGGCGGCAGCAGCAACACCTGGTGCGGGTCGAACGCCCGGAACGTCTTGTCCGCCGCCGCCGCACGACGCGGCGGCTTTTTCCCCTCGGCCGGCCCGGCCTCGAACAGCCCCTCCTGATCACGCATACCGGGATCATCCCGTACGAGTGATCACCAGCCCCACGCAGGTGCCGGCTACTGTGACTGAGTACACATTGCGCATCACGGTTGGCCACGCCGCACACCTTGCAGCATTTCCCTCGCGGCGCCGATCCTCGGGTCATGGAGTTCGCCGTCTTCATGACCTTGCCCGGACTGGTCATCCTGCTGACCGTCGTGGCCTTCGCGGATCAGCTGCTTCTCCGTGCTGGGCGGGCCGGCCTGCTGCCGTGGCGGAACAGCGCCCGGCAGGGCCAGATATCGGCGACCGGTTTTGAGCAGCTCCACGCGAGCTTCTCGCCGGGCAAGCAAAACGAACTCAAGGAGCGGCAGTCCGCCCTGGTCATGCGGGACGACGAGGAAGACGGGGCGCCGCCGAACCGGACGACGGTAGACCTCGATGGCGGGGTCGCGGTCGTCCGGATGCCGCAGGCCGACCAGTAGAACGCCGCCCAGTACACGGTGGTGCACGCCCATCCCTCATCCGGGCGGGGCGGCAAGCCAGAGGCCAACTGAAGTACTCGGTGGCCAACCGAGACGCTCAGCCACAGTTACTGACCCACGCTCCTAGCACACGGCGGGGCTGCCGTCCATGACGCGGTAGCCGTGGACACCGCCTCCGCCGAAGCCCGCGGCCTCTCCTGCCGTGCAGCCCGGGAACTGGGCTGCCGACGGCGTCGAGGAGACGGCGGGCTGACGAGCTCGTGGACGGTACGCGGTGCGTCGTCGAGGACTTGGGGGCTCGGTGGTCACCTACGTGGTGCCAGGGTCAGGTAGGTGACCTGTTGGAGGGGCACCAGGGGCGGCGACAGCTTGGAAGGTTGCTCAACTGCTGGCGGCTGCCGAGGTGGCGCGGCCGATTTCGGCGTTGCGCGCCGGATGCCGCGGGTACCCGGGGAGCGTGACGACGGAGGGAAGCCTCCCGTTCCGACCGCGAGGGAGGAAACATGACCCAACGTATTCGCGAGATCATGAGTACGGACCTCGTCACGGTGGAGCCGCTGACATCGGTGGTCGACGTCGCCCAGCTGATGCGCCGTGAAGGCGTCGGCGATGTGCTGGTGGTCGACGAGGGCCACCTGCGCGGACTGGTGACCGACCGGGATCTGGTCATCCGCATCATGGCGGAAGGCGGCAACGCCGATGACCGCACAGTGGTGAACGCATGCAGCGAAGAACTGATCACCGTCACCCCCGATGACGACGTCGACCAGGTCATCGGGCTGATGCGTGACCGGGCCGTGCGCCGGGTGCCGGTGGTCGAAGGCGACCGCCCCGTCGGGATCGTGTCCCTGGGAGACCTGGCCATCGAACGCGATCCCGGCTCCGCTCTCGGGGACATCAGCGCGGCCCGGCCCAATGAGTGAAGCCACACACCGTCCTTCGGGGCCCCTCAGGCCAAGGCGGTGCAGCTCGGCCATATGGTGCCGTATCGGCGGCCGCACGCCCTGACCGGTCTGGTGAGGCACTTCCTTGTCCAGGAACCTGTCACGGCCGGTGCGCTGGCCAGCAGGGGCCGAAGGCGGGGAGGAGAAGACCCTCGAGGGGTTGCCGCAAGCCACTGTGCGGGAGGTCCGGCGGGCCCCCGAGGAAGTACCGGCGTCCGCGGGTACCCTGCCTGATCGGGTACTCGGACGGCGCAGCACCACCAGGTGACGCATACGGCTCTGACCGTAGAGGTGGAGGAGGAACGGCCATGGGCACCGTGAAGGAATCGGTCGAGGTCGATGTTCCGGTACGGACCGCCTACAACCAGTGGACCCGCTTCGAGGAGTTTCCGAAGTTCATGGAGGGCACGCGGCGACGAGTCCGGTGCGTGGTTGGGCGCGGCCGGGTAATTCCGGGCTGAGCGAGTGACTGCGCAGCGGATGACACGCCATGGCCGGCCAAGGTCATGACGCGACGCCGTTCCTGCCGGGGCGGCGCGCGCGTCTCCCCGGGCTGCGGAAGGCGGCCGCGCGGTGCGAGGGCTGCCCGCTGTACCGGGAGGCGACCCAGACGGTGTTCGGCGAAGGCGACACGGACGCACACGTCCTGCTTCTGGGCGAGCAGCCCGGGGACGAGCAGGACCGGCAGGGCAGGCCATTCGTCGGTCCGGCGGGCAAGGTACTGAGGCGAGCCCTCGTCGACGCGGGCATCGATCCGGAACGGGTCTACGTCACCAACGCGGTCAAGCACTTCAAGTTCACGGTCGCCGAAGGCCGTAAGCGTCGTATCCACAAGGCTCCCAGCTTGCGCGAGATGACGGCCTGCCGGCCCTGGCTCGTGGCCGAGCTGCGGGTCGTGTCACCGAAGATCGTCGTAGCGCTCGGCGCGACGGCTGGCAGAGCCCTGCTCGGCCCGGGTTTCCGGGTGACCGAGCAGCGCGGCGCCCTTCTGCCCTGGCCCGGGATCGACGGGAGCGGCGACGGAGACGGACACGGAGACGGCAAGGGTGGCGGTTCCGGTGGGACGGACGAGGGGATCAGCGCGTTGATCGCGACGATCCACCCCTCCGCCGTCCTGCGCGCCACCGACCGTACGGCGGTCTACGACGGCCTCGTCGCCGATCTTCGACTCGTGGCGGACATCCTCGCGGAAGGTGAGGGGCGCGCCCGGAGAGGCGAGGAACGATGAGCTTCCCTCATCCCGCCGACCGGGGAGGCGACGGACGCCGGACGTTCGAACGGTTCGCGGAGGGCGCGTCGAGATTCACCAGCTCCCCGCTGTTCTTCCTGCTCTGCGTGGCGCTGGTCACGTCGATGGTGATGGTCCACGCCGTCGGGCTGGCCACGGAGTGGCAGGTGCTCACCGGGGACTGTATGACGGCATTGACGCTGCTCCGGCTCGCGCTGCTGAGGGACTCGGAGCCAGGGGCGGAGCGCGCGATCCAGCGCAAGCTGGACGCCATCGCCGCCGCCCTGCTCTAAGCGCAGCAGGGCTCCCCGGGCAAGGCGCACGACGACCTCAGAACCGCCATCCGCATGGAGGAGGAGATCTGACCGGAGATTCCGAGCCCCGGGGTGCCGATGTCATCGCTCATCGCCCTGACCACGTCGGAGTATCTCGGGATATACGGGGTGATGCTCCGGGTACCCGGCCTGCCGAGAACCTCCCAGAGAAGGGCGGCTGCCATGAACGGCATGGCGCAGCATGAGACAGGAGGCACCCCCGGGCTCCGGGTGGTGGTCGTCGGGGCGACCGGCAACGTCGGGACGAGTGTGGTGGAGGCTCTGCGCCGTCATCCCGCGGTCGCGTCGGTCCTCGGACTGGCCCGCAGGATTCCGAACTGGAAACCCGACGGGACGCGTTGGGCGGCGGCAGACATCGACCCGGACGGCAGCGACCTCGTCCGCCAATTCACCGGTGCGGACGCCGTCGTCCACCTGGCCTGGAAGTTCCAGCCCACCCATGCCCCTGTGACGACGTGGCGGACCAATGTGCTCGGCAGTATCAGGGTGTGCGAGGCCGTCGCGGAGGCCGAGGTCCCCGCACTCGTCCACGCCTCGTCCGTCGGCGCCTACTCACCCGGCGCCAAGGACCGCCCGGTCGACGAGTCCTGGCCGACGCATGGCTGGCCCCAGGCGGCGTACTGCCGGGAAAAGGCCTACATGGAGAGGTACCTGGACGCGTACGAGCTCGACCACCGGAAGGTGCGGGTCGTGCGCATGCGCCCGGGCTTCCTGTTCAAACGGGAGTCGGCGTCACAGCAGCGCCGGATCTTCGCGGGATCGCTGATTCCCGCGCCTCTGATGCGGCCGCCGTTCGTCCCGGTGGTCCCGGATCTGCCGGGGCTGGTGTTCCAGGCACTGCACACCGACGACGCCGCTGCCGCGTACGCGGAGGCGGTCGTCAGCCGGGTGCGCGGCGCGTTCAACCTCGCCGCCGACCCGCCCCTGGACGCGGCCGAGCTCGCCCGGGTCCTCGCGGTGCGGCCGCTGCGCGTCCCGTTGCCGCCGGTCCGGGCCGCTCTCTCGGCCGCCTGGCGGTTGCGGCTGGTGCCGGCCTCTCCGGACCTGTTCGACGCCGTCCTGCGACTGCCGCTGATGGACTGCTCTCGCGCGCGGGCGGAACTGGGCTGGCGGCCGCGGCACTCGGCCACAGAAGCGGTCCAGGAGTTTCTCGACGGACTGCGTGAACACGCAGGCATGGACACCGCGCCACTCGCCGCATGAACCGCCGCGTGGCGAAGTAGTCCGGGCGCGCCCTTACACACTCCGGGAGGCAGGCATGCCGGAGTTGCCCGACGTCGAGGGCTTTCGCGAGGTACTGAACACCTGTGGCCATGGCCGGCGCGTCCGGCACGTTGATGTGCGCGACCCAGGCGTACTGCGCGGGGTCACCGCGAAACGCCTGCGACGGGCAGTGGCGGGGCGGCGACTCGGTCGGCCGTGGCGAGGTGCTGATCGTCCCGGTCGGCGAAGGCCCGGTCCTCGCCTGGCACTTCGGCATGACAGGCGAGCTGGTGTGCACCCGCGCGGACGATCCGCGGCAGCCCCATGACCGGGTCGTCCTGACCCTCGACGACGAACGGCAGTTGCGCTACCGCGACCAGCGCAAGCCCCAGGGCATAGCCTCGCCCCGAATCCGCGGGCGCTGGAGCGGCTTCTGTCCCGGCTGGGCCCCGACGCCCTGGAGATGACCCGTCCGGACTTCCTGGAGCTGCTTGTCGGGGGGCGGGGAGCGGTCAAGGGTGTGCTGATGGACCAGTCTCTCGTCGCGGGCCCAGGGAACCTCCTCAGCGACGAGATCCTCTGGCGAGCGCGTGTGGCTCCCGGGCGTCCTGCGCGGGGCCTGGGACGCCGAGGCCCGTCATGTGTTCACGGCGATGCGACGTGTGCTCACCACCGCCACCCGCGCCGGACGCGTGCCGCCGCGCCATGGCTGGCTCACGGGCCATCGCGACGATCCCGAGCCGGTGTGCCCGCGCTGCGGCGGACGGCTGCGCTCCCGCCGCCTCTCCGGCCGCCGCACCGTCTGGTGCGAGCACTCCCAGCACTGACGAGGGCACGGCCCTGGCCGCAAGGCTCGTCGCGTACGGTACTGCCGACGCGGGCCTACTCCGGCTTGCAGTGGAAGTCCCCCACGGCCCGAGCGACCGAGTCAGACAGCTGAGCCCGAGATGAACATCGGCAGCACGGCCGGCGAAGGCGACCGTCCCGCGGACGCCTGCAGCGGCGTGTCCACGGCCGTCCACGTGGTCACCAGCCGGGGCCGCAACCGCCTGAGCAGGCGGCCCGCCCCGGCGGCCGGCACAGCCGGGCCTGCACCACCGGTCGATGTACGGCCCGGATCGCCGCCGGGAGGGGGTGCCCCGTCAGCCGAGCTTGCCTCGCCCCGTCATCGCATCGCGCAAACGGTCGACCAGACCGACGCCCGGTGCCAGCAGTTTGTTCGCCGGCGGCTCGCTCGGCGCGGAGGGGTGGGGGCGTGTCGGCGCCATCTTCTTCGCCTGACGAACCTTGTCGCCCAAGCCGTCGAGGGCATCGGCGGAACACGCCGCGCGCAGCCTCGGGAAGAGGTTCTCCTCCTCGTCGGCGATATGCATGCGGATCTCACTCATCAGCGTGCTCATCAGCCGGTCGAACTGCGGATCGTCCGCCTCGCAGCCCTCCAGGTCTTTCATGATCCGCTCGGCCTTGGCATGATCCTCGATTTCCTTGTCGGCCAGCGCGTCCCCACCCGCCACGTACTGGCGCACGGCCGGGTAGAGGTAGGCCTCCTCGGCGACCGAGTGCCGGACCAGCTCCATCGTGGCTTGGTCGGCGTACACCTTGCGGTTCTTGTCACCGGACGGCAGCACCTCGATCTTGCCGAAGATCTCCTCGACCTCCCGGTGATCGGTAACCAGCTCATCGATCACGTTTCCACCGTGTCCCATGTCCTCACCTCCGGTCGTACCACGGCAGTCCGGACGGATCCGCCGAGGACCTCGAGTGCCCGGCATCGGCGGGCTCACACGAATCGCGTCAACAATCCGGCTTTCACGGAGAGCGGGGACCGACCGGGCCGCGCAGACGTCGCCAAGCTCACGCATGTGCCAAACGGTCCGCCGCCACTCAGGACGCACCGCTCCCCTCGTTACCGAAGGATCCGGTGGATCCGGGCTGCCGGTGGGGGCGGGTCCGGTTCTCGACCGGCCTGCTCGGCGCGTTCCCGAGTTCGTGCGGCGTGAGCCGCTTTTCTCCGTCCCTCACCTGTGGCACCTCATTGGGTTCGCGCATCTGCCGCTCCTCACGAACGGGCCCCGACTCAGGCAGCGTGGGCTGCTCCGAACGCCGGGGTGGCGGCAGCTCACGTCGTCGCACCCTGATCCCCAGGCGTACGGCCCCCACCAGTGCGGCCGTGAGGAGCAGACCGCAAACGACGATGGCGACCATCCCCGCCGACGACCCCGCGGCGGCCGTTTGCTCAAGTGGTGTGTTCATCGACCCCGGGTATCCACCTTCCGGCATCGGATGCCCAGGCGGCGCGGTGGACGCGGCACGCACGCGGCCTTGCGCAGCAGGTATCCGCGGCCCCGACTCCTAGAACCCAAGGCGGGCGGGCCGGGGCCATGGCCCCGGCCCGCCCGCCTTGGGTTCTAGGAGTCGGGGCCGCGGATACCTGCTGCGCAAGGCCGCGTGCGTGCCGCGTCCACCGCGCCGCCTGGGCATCCGATGCCGGAAGGTGGATACCCGGGGTCGATGAACACACCACTTGAGCAAACGGCCGCCGCGGGGTCGTCGGCGGGGATGGTCGCCATCGTCGTTTGCGGTCTGCTCCTCACGGCCGCACTGGTGGGGGCCGTACGCCTGGGGATCAGGGTGCGACGACGTGAGCTGCCGCCACCCCGGCGTTCGGAGCAGCCCACGCTGCCTGAGTCGGGGCCCGTTCGTGAGGAGCGGCAGATGCGCGAACCCAATGAGGTGCCACAGGTGAGGGACGGAGAAAAGCGGCTCACGCCGCACGAACTCGGGAACGCGCCGAGCAGGCCGGTCGAGAACCGGACCCGCCCCCACCGGCAGCCCGGATCCACCGGATCCTTCGGTAACGAGGGGAGCGGTGCGTCCTGAGTGGCGGCGGACCGTTTGGCACATGCGTGAGCTTGGCGACGTCTGCGCGGCCCGGTCGGTCCCCGCTCTCCGTGAAAGCCGGATTGTTGACGCGATTCGTGTGAGCCCGCCGATGCCGGGCACTCGAGGTCCTCGGCGGATCCGTCCGGACTGCCGTGGTACGACCGGAGGTGAGGACATGGGACACGGTGGAAACGTGATCGATGAGCTGGTTACCGATCACCGGGAGGTCGAGGAGATCTTCGGCAAGATCGAGGTGCTGCCGTCCGGTGACAAGAACCGCAAGGTGTACGCCGACCAAGCCACGATGGAGCTGGTCCGGCACTCGGTCGCCGAGGAGGCCTACCTCTACCCGGCCGTGCGCCAGTACGTGGCGGGTGGGGACGCGCTGGCCGACAAGGAAATCGAGGATCATGCCAAGGCCGAGCGGATCATGAAAGACCTGGAGGGCTGCGAGGCGGACGATCCGCAGTTCGACCGGCTGATGAGCACGCTGATGAGTGAGATCCGCATGCATATCGCCGACGAGGAGGAGAACCTCTTCCCGAGGCTGCGCGCGGCGTGTTCCGCCGATGCCCTCGACGGCTTGGGCGACAAGGTTCGTCAGGCGAAGAAGATGGCGCCGACACGCCCCCACCCCTCCGCGCCGAGCGAGCCGCCGGCGAACAAACTGCTGGCACCGGGCGTCGGTCTGGTCGACCGTTTGCGCGATGCGATGACGGGGCGAGGCAAGCTCGGCTGACGGGGCACCCCCTCCCGGCGGCGATCCGGGCCGTACATCGACCGGTGGTGCAGGCCCGGCTGTGCCGGCCGCCGGGGCGGGCCGCCTGCTCAGGCGGTTGCGGCCCCGGCTGGTGACCACGTGGACGGCCGTGGACACGCCGCTGCAGGCGTCCGCGGGACGGTCGCCTTCGCCGGCCGTGCTGCCGATGTTCATCTCGGGCTCAGCTGTCTGACTCGGTCGCTCGGGCCGTGGGGGACTTCCACTGCAAGCCGGAGTAGGCCCGCGTCGGCAGTACCGTACGCGACGAGCCTTGCGGCCAGGGCCGTGCCCTCGTCAGTGCTGGGAGTGCTCGCACCAGACGGTGCGGCGGCCGGAGAGGCGGCGGGAGCGCAGCCGTCCGCCGCAGCGCGGGCACACCGGCTCGGGATCGTCGCGATGGCCCGTGAGCCAGCCATGGCGCGGCGGCACGCGTCCGGCGCGGGTGGCGGTGGTGAGCACACGTCGCATCGCCGTGAACACATGACGGGCCTCGGCGTCCCAGGCCCCGCGCAGGACGCCCGGGAGCCACACGCGCTCGCCAGAGGATCTCGTCGCTGAGGAGGTTCCCTGGGCCCGCGACGAGAGACTGGTCCATCAGCACACCCTTGACCGCTCCCCGCCCCCCGACAAGCAGCTCCAGGAAGTCCGGACGGGTCATCTCCAGGGCGTCGGGGCCCAGCCGGGACAGAAGCCGCTCCAGCGCCCGCGGATTCGGGGCGAGGCTATGCCCTGGGGCTTGCGCTGGTCGCGGTAGCGCAACTGCCGTTCGTCGTCGAGGGTCAGGACGACCCGGTCATGGGGCTGCCGCGGATCGTCCGCGCGGGTGCACACCAGCTCGCCTGTCATGCCGAAGTGCCAGGCGAGGACCGGGCCTTCGCCGACCGGGACGATCAGCACCTCGCCACGGCCGACCGAGTCGCCGCCCCGCCACTGCCCGTCGCAGGCGTTTCGCGGTGACCCCGCGCAGTACGCCTGGGTCGCGCACATCAACGTGCCGGACGCGCCGGCCATGGCCACAGGTGTTCAGTACCTCGCGAAAGCCCTCGACGTCGGGCAACTCCGGCATGCCTGCCTCCCGGAGTGTGTAAGGGCGCGCCCGGACTACTTCGCCACGCGGCGGTTCATGCGGCGAGTGGCGCGGTGTCCATGCCTGCGTGTTCACGCAGTCCGTCGAGAAACTCCTGGACCGCTTCTGTGGCCGAGTGCCGCGGCCGCCAGCCCAGTTCCGCCCGCGCGCGAGAGCAGTCCATCAGCGGCAGTCGCAGGACGGCGTCGAACAGGTCCGGAGAGGCCGGCACCAGCCGCAACCGCCAGGCGGCCGAGAGAGCGGCCCGGACCGGCGGCAACGGGACGCGCAGCGGCCGCACCGCGAGGACCCGGGCGAGCTCGGCCGCGTCCAGGGGCGGGTCGGCGGCGAGGTTGAACGCGCCGCGCACCCGGCTGACGACCGCCTCCGCGTACGCGGCAGCGGCGTCGTCGGTGTGCAGTGCCTGGAACACCAGCCCCGGCAGATCCGGGACCACCGGGACGAACGGCGGCCGCATCAGAGGCGCGGGAATCAGCGATCCCGCGAAGATCCGGCGCTGCTGTGACGCCGACTCCCGTTTGAACAGGAAGCCCGGGCGCATGCGCACGACCCGCACCTTCCGGTGGTCGAGCTCGTACGCGTCCAGGTACCTCTCCATGTAGGCCTTTTCCCGGCAGTACGCCGCCTGGGGCCAGCCATGCGTCGGCCAGGACTCGTCGACCGGGCGGTCCTTGGCGCCGGGTGAGTAGGCGCCGACGGACGAGGCGTGGACGAGTGCGGGGACCTCGGCCTCCGCGACGGCCTCGCACACCCTGATACTGCCGAGCACATTGGTCCGCCACGTCGTCACAGGGGCATGGGTGGGCTGGAACTTCCAGGCCAGGTGGACGACGGCGTCCGCACCGGTGAATTGGCGGACGAGGTCGCTGCCGTCCGGGTCGATGTCTGCCGCCGCCCAACGCGTCCCGTCGGGTTTCCAGTTCGGAATCCTGCGGGCCAGTCCGAGGACCGACGCGACCGCGGGATGACGGCGCAGAGCCTCCACCACACTCGTCCCGACGTTGCCGGTCGCCCCGACGACCACCACCCGGAGCCCGGGGGTGCCTCCTGTCTCATGCTGCGCCATGCCGTTCATGGCAGCCGCCCTTCTCTGGGAGGTTCTCGGCAGGCCGGGTACCCGGAGCATCACCCCGTATATCCCGAGATACTCCGACGTGGTCAGGGCGATGAGCGATGACATCGGCACCCCGGGGCTCGGAATCTCCGGTCAGATCTCCTCCTCCATGCGGATGGCGGTTCTGAGGTCGTCGTGCGCCTTGCCCGGGGAGCCCTGCTGCGCTTAGAGCAGGGCGGCGGCGATGGCGTCCAGCTTGCGCTGGATCGCGCGCTCCGCCCCTGGCTCCGAGTCCCTCAGCAGCGCGAGCCGGAGCAGCGTCAATGCCGTCATACAGTCCCCGGTGAGCACCTGCCACTCCGTGGCCAGCCCGACGGCGTGGACCATCACCATCGACGTGACCAGCGCCACGCAGAGCAGGAAGAACAGCGGGGAGCTGGTGAATCTCGACGCGCCCTCCGCGAACCGTTCGAACGTCCGGCGTCCGTCGCCTCCCCGGTCGGCGGGATGAGGGAAGCTCATCGTTCCTCGCCTCTCCGGGCGCGCCCCTCACCTTCCGCGAGGATGTCCGCCACGAGTCGAAGATCGGCGACGAGGCCGTCGTAGACCGCCGTACGGTCGGTGGCGCGCAGGACGGCGGAGGGGTGGATCGTCGCGATCAACGCGCTGATCCCCTCGTCCGTCCCACCGGAACCGCCACCCTTGCCGTCTCCGTGTCCGTCTCCGTCGCCGCTCCCGTCGATCCCGGGCCAGGGCAGAAGGGCGCCGCGCTGCTCGGTCACCCGGAAACCCGGGCCGAGCAGGGCTCTGCCAGCCGTCGCGCCGAGCGCTACGACGATCTTCGGTGACACGACCCGCAGCTCGGCCACGAGCCAGGGCCGGCAGGCCGTCATCTCGCGCAAGCTGGGAGCCTTGTGGATACGACGCTTACGGCCTTCGGCGACCGTGAACTTGAAGTGCTTGACCGCGTTGGTGACGTAGACCCGTTCCGGATCGATGCCCGCGTCGACGAGGGCTCGCCTCAGTACCTTGCCCGCCGGACCGACGAATGGCCTGCCCTGCCGGTCCTGCTCGTCCCCGGGCTGCTCGCCCAGAAGCAGGACGTGTGCGTCCGTGTCGCCTTCGCCGAACACCGTCTGGGTCGCCTCCCGGTACAGCGGGCAGCCCTCGCACCGCGCGGCCGCCTTCCGCAGCCCGGGGAGACGCGCGCGCCGCCCCGGCAGGAACGGCGTCGCGTCATGACCTTGGCCGGCCATGGCGTGTCATCCGCTGCGCAGTCACTCGCTCAGCCCGGAATTACCCGGCCGCGCCCAACCACGCACCGGACTCGTCGCCGCGTGCCCTCCATGAACTTCGGAAACTCCTCGAAGCGGGTCCACTGGTTGTAGGCGGTCCGTACCGGAACATCGACCTCGACCGATTCCTTCACGGTGCCCATGGCCGTTCCTCCTCCACCTCTACGGTCAGAGCCGTATGCGTCACCTGGTGGTGCTGCGCCGTCCGAGTACCCGATCAGGCAGGGTACCCGCGGACGCCGGTACTTCCTCGGGGGCCCGCCGGACCTCCCGCACAGTGGCTTGCGGCAACCCCTCGAGGGTCTTCTCCTCCCCGCCTTCGGCCCCTGCTGGCCAGCGCACCGGCCGTGACAGGTTCCTGGACAAGGAAGTGCCTCACCAGACCGGTCAGGGCGTGCGGCCGCCGATACGGCACCATATGGCCGAGCTGCACCGCCTTGGCCTGAGGGGCCCCGAAGGACGGTGTGTGGCTTCACTCATTGGGCCGGGCCGCGCTGATGTCCCCGAGAGCGGAGCCGGGATCGCGTTCGATGGCCAGGTCTCCCAGGGACACGATCCCGACGGGGCGGTCGCCTTCGACCACCGGCACCCGGCGCACGGCCCGGTCACGCATCAGCCCGATGACCTGGTCGACGTCGTCATCGGGGGTGACGGTGATCAGTTCTTCGCTGCATGCGTTCACCACTGTGCGGTCATCGGCGTTGCCGCCTTCCGCCATGATGCGGATGACCAGATCCCGGTCGGTCACCAGTCCGCGCAGGTGGCCCTCGTCGACCACCAGCACATCGCCGACGCCTTCACGGCGCATCAGCTGGGCGACGTCGACCACCGATGTCAGCGGCTCCACCGTGACGAGGTCCGTACTCATGATCTCGCGAATACGTTGGGTCATGTTTCCTCCCTCGCGGTCGGAACGGGAGGCTTCCCTCCGTCGTCACGCTCCCCGGGTACCCGCGGCATCCGGCGCGCAACGCCGAAATCGGCCGCGCCACCTCGGCAGCCGCCAGCAGTTGAGCAACCTTCCAAGCTGTCGCCGCCCCTGGTGCCCCTCCAACAGGTCACCTACCTGACCCTGGCACCACGTAGGTGACCACCGAGCCCCCAAGTCCTCGACGACGCACCGCGTACCGTCCACGAGCTCGTCAGCCCGCCGTCTCCTCGACGCCGTCGGCAGCCCAGTTCCCGGGCTGCACGGCAGGAGAGGCCGCGGGCTTCGGCGGAGGCGGTGTCCACGGCTACCGCGTCATGGACGGCAGCCCCGCCGTGTGCTAGGAGCGTGGGTCAGTAACTGTGGCTGAGCGTCTCGGTTGGCCACCGAGTACTTCAGTTGGCCTCTGGCTTGCCGCCCCGCCCGGATGAGGGATGGGCGTGCACCACCGTGTACTGGGCGGCGTTCTACTGGTCGGCCTGCGGCATCCGGACGACCGCGACCCCGCCATCGAGGTCTACCGTCGTCCGGTTCGGCGGCGCCCCGTCTTCCTCGTCGTCCCGCATGACCAGGGCGGACTGCCGCTCCTTGAGTTCGTTTTGCTTGCCCGGCGAGAAGCTCGCGTGGAGCTGCTCAAAACCGGTCGCCGATATCTGGCCCTGCCGGGCGCTGTTCCGCCACGGCAGCAGGCCGGCCCGCCCAGCACGGAGAAGCAGCTGATCCGCGAAGGCCACGACGGTCAGCAGGATGACCAGTCCGGGCAAGGTCATGAAGACGGCGAACTCCATGACCCGAGGATCGGCGCCGCGAGGGAAATGCTGCAAGGTGTGCGGCGTGGCCAACCGTGATGCGCAATGTGTACTCAGTCACAGTAGCCGGCACCTGCGTGGGGCTGGTGATCACTCGTACGGGATGATCCCGGTATGCGTGATCAGGAGGGGCTGTTCGAGGCCGGGCCGGCCGAGGGGAAAAAGCCGCCGCGTCGTGCGGCGGCGGCGGACAAGACGTTCCGGGCG
Source organism: Streptomyces sp. NPDC101151 (assembly GCF_044768335.1). Classification (NCBI taxonomy): domain Bacteria; kingdom Bacillati; phylum Actinomycetota; class Actinomycetes; order Kitasatosporales; family Streptomycetaceae; genus Streptomyces; species Streptomyces sp. NPDC101151. Next base: position 13,651 of record NZ_JBIWPP010000073.1, read on the forward strand.
TTCGACCCGCACCAGGTGTTGCTGCTGCCGCCGTCGCTGGATGACTGGCTGCCGGAAGACCACCTGGCCCGGTTTGTCGCCGACCTGGTCGACGAGGTGCTCGACCTCGGGCCGATCCTCGCGGATTACACCGAGAAGCGGGGTTACCCGCCCTACCACCCCCGGCTGATGGTGCGGCTGCTGATCTACGGCTACATCACCGGCATCCGCTCCTCGCGGGCGATCGAGCGCAAATGCGTCGACGATGTCGCGTTCCGGTTCCTGGCCGCCGGCCAGGCTCCCGACTTCCGCTCGATCGCCCGGTTCCGCCGCCGCCACCTGGACGCGCTGGCCGACCTCTTCCTCCAGTCGCTACGCCTTGCCATGAC
>NZ_JBIWPP010000074.1:0-13237 GCF_044768335.1 Streptomyces sp. NPDC101151
TTCCCACGGCTTCGGCCGAGCCACCCCGCACCCCCAAATCATCGAGCTCGGAGTGATCCAACCACCTCGAAGATCATTTCGTTAGGGGTTCTTAAGCAGGCACTGCAAGTGATTTTCGCGGCTTGCGGACCTGGTCGCGGTAGACGTTGTGGTCTTAGCCACGGTCGGCGAACGGCAAGTCTGGCGTACGGCGGGGATGGCCGACATGGCCGCGGACCGGTGGGATCGCGTCGAGCAACGGCAGCAGTTGGGTAGCGTCGTTGGGGTTGCCGCCGCTCAGCAGGACCGTGAGCGGGGTGCCGTGGCCGTCGGTGATCTGGTGGTGCTTCGAGCCGGCCCGTGCCGATCGACCGGCGTCGGGCCTGTGCGGCTCTCCCCCTTCTTTTGGGCTCTGATGTGGGAGGAGTCGACCACACAGGGGGACCGGTCCAGCCGCGAGGCCGCGTTCAGTCCGGCAAGCAGGCCTGGTGTAGCCGCTGCCAGACACCGGCCTCGTTCCAGTCCCGCAGCCGCCGCCAGCAGGTCATGTCCGAGCCGAAGCCCATTTCCTTCGGAAGGCGCCCTCACCGGATCCCGGTGCACGGCACGTGGATGCCGCACAGTGCTTCTTGGTCCGGCAAGGGCTTGCGGCCCGGATGCCGAATGCGGAGCTTGCGCTGCGGCAACAACGGTTCCAGGCGTTGTCAGCGCTCATCCGCACAATCCACTGCCAGGGATTCGGCGTAGTCGCGTGACGCCCGTTTCATGATCATTTGAGTCCGGGGAGGGCGAGCGGTCGGCTGGCGTCGCAGGCGCCCGCCCCGGGGCTCGTCATCCGCTCGCGGCCTCCTCGGCCTCCCAGCGCAGCAGGTCGCCCGGCTGGCACTTGAGCACCTCACAGAGTGCCGCGAGCGTCGCGAAGCGCACCGCTTTGGCGCGGCCGTTCTTGAGTACCGCCAGGTTGGCGGGCGTGATCCCTACGCGGTCCGCGAGCTCGCCCACGGACATTTTCCGCTTGGCCAGCATCACGTCGATGTCGACGGAGATCGGCATCAGATCACCTCGTCCAGCTCGGCCTGCATCTGTGCCGCTTCGACGTCGCGCGCGACGGCCTGGGCGAGCAGCATCCGCAGCACGAGCACGATGAGCGCGACCCCCAGGATGGCCAGGCCAACCCCGCCCATGATGACGGTGACGCCCGGGTCGTCCCGCTGGCCCGGCGCATTGAGGATCGTGACCGCGAACCACAGGAGGGCAGCTGTCACGATCGCGCCGATCACGATGTCCACGTACCGGAAGGCATCGTGGGAGAACACGGTTCCGCGTCGCACCATCGTCACCAGCCGCCATACGCTGACCAGGGCGGCCTGGGCCGACACCATGCCCAGGATCGTGATCACGCGCAGCGGGGTCAGCGGGAGCGACCCGTCCTCCGGGTCGCTCCCGCTGACCAACACCCACACCATCCCTGCCTGTACGAACACGGTGCCGGCGAGCACCACCACGAGCACGGCGCGCAGCGCACGTACGGTCAGCTTTCCCACGGCCCATCCTTCCATCGAGTTGCGATGGGAATCTATCGAAAATCGATAGACTAGGCAAGGGCTGCGACGGACAGTGGGCGGCGGTTTCCTCCGCGGCGGAACGCTGACCCCTCCATGGCGCGGCGGTTGTGCGAACCGTCTTGATCTTGCCGAAGTCGGCCTCACGGGAGCGCAGATCGGACGCGACTCCTGCTGTGTGACCACTCGCGGCCCCCTCGCTCAGGCGGACGGTACCGCCCCGGAGGTATCCAGCCTCTTCGGTGCATGAGCACGTGTCAGGACACAGACCACCCCGCCCCGCCGGGTCTTCTCTCGGCCGCCCCTGAAGGAAGCAGCCCGTCCGCGGCCCTGATCACGCCGTAGCAGATCCGGAGAGTGGCCTGTTTCCGGGAGCACGGCCCCTCCATTCAGCCAGGTCGGAAGAAGGCGAGCATTCTCTGGCCGGCGTCGGGCGACGTCATGATGTCCTGGACGTGCGCGGACTGCCGGCCGGCAGCGCTGGTCCGTTCGAACATCTCGCGTTCGTATTCTTTGACGGCGGCGGGAAAGTCGTCCGGGTGCGTGGCCAGCGCGAGGCCGAGCAGGGCCCCGTCGAGCAGCGCCATGTTGGCGCCCTGCCCCACCGGCGGCATCAGGTGCGCGGCATCGCCGAGCAACGTCACGTCTGGCGTCGACGGCCAGGTCAGCCCGACCGGGAGAGTGGTGATCGACCGCGGCAGGACCGTGTCGTCGCAGGCTGCGATCAGTGCGATGAACCGTGGGTCCCAGCCGGTGAACAGGTCGATCAGCCGCCCCCGGGCTTCGGCTGGGTCGCCGAACGGGATCCCATTGGCCGGGAACCAGTCCTCGGCAGTGTTGTAGAAGCTGAGGTAGACGCGTACGCGGCCGTCGCCGTTCCGCTGCGCCGACAGGGATTGTCCGTTGCCGAGCACCCAGTAGTTTCCGCGCCCAACCATCGCCGCGAGGTCGGGGTGGGTGCGGTCGATGTCGGGAATGCCGAGCTCAACGACGCTTTGGCCGGTGTGTGCCGGTCTGGCGTCGGTGAGCAGCGCGCGGACCCGGGAGTCCGCGCCGTCGGCGCCGACCAGCAGGTCGTACGGCGCACTGCTGCCGTCGGTGAAGTGCAGCAGGCCATTGTCGGCGGACTCGAACGCGTGCCCCCAGCGCACCATGTGTTCGGGGAGAGAGTCCAGCACCAGGTTGCGCAGATCGGCACGGTCGACCTCAGGTCGCTCGAGCGGCGCGTCGTCGGGCGTATCCTCCTGCAGCAGCAGGGTGCCGTCCGGCTCAAGAAGTCGCAGGTCCTGGCCTTCACGACGGGCAATCGCGTGGAACTGGTCGATCAGGCCGGCCTCGCGCATCGCCCGCTGCCCGGTCCCGGAGTGCAGATCGAGCATGCCGCCCTGACCGCGCGCGCCGCGCGACGATTCCCGTTCGTACACGACGGCATCGATGCCGTTCACATGCAGCACACGGGCAAGGGCCAAGCCGCCCAGTCCGGCTCCGACGATGGTGATGGTCATGGTTGCCTCCGATTCGCCGTATTGCCTGCTCGCGGGAGATCGACCCGTGGTGCACGCGGGCCACCACCGGCGGGCCGCCGAACGCCATCCCGGACTCGCCGATCGCCTCGGCAGGGAGCCAGGTCAGCCGGCCGGCCATGGCGGGCTCGGTGATCAGTTCGTTCACCCGGGCGGTGAGCCGTTCGACAAGCCTGCGGGAGTTGGCGAACACGATCGTCGACCGGTGTTCTCCGGCGTGGAAGGTGCTCATCTCCTCGACCGGCTGGACCATCACGGACAGGCCGATCCGCTGTGCTCATGTGCCAGGCCGCGTGTCCGGCCGGGCAAGGGACAGGGCCAGATGCGCACGGCGCTTGGTGCCGGCCACCGCGTGCACCTCGTCCACGATCATCGTGCGCACCCCTCGTCGGTGATTCGCGCGCGGTGGAACTGAGCAGCAGGAACAGTGACTCCTGGGTCTCCCGGGTGGTGACCGGGATGTCCGGCGGGTGCGGCGTAACACCCTGCGCTCGGTGGCGGGAGTGTCGCCGGTGCGGAGCCCGGCCGGCGGCGCCCGCAGTTTGCGCTCGACGTCCACCGCCAGAGCCTTCAGTGGGGAGACATACGGGAACCGGCACCGTGCCGGCGAGAACGACGTCGGCGCATCGTCGCTCAGCATGCACCCGTCCTCGTCCGTACCGCCGCCGACGGGTTCCGGTCCGCTGATCAGCCGATTCACCGGCGGAGCCGGGGCGCGAGCACCGTGCGCACGGCCTTGGCCACGTTGCTCGCGGCGGATCCGTCCTCGTCTTCGGATTCCGGTTCCAGCATGTGCTGGATCTGCAGCAGCAGCTGGTTGGCCGACCGCCAGAGCGGGACGAACATGCCGGCGACCGGCCCGACGCCCTGGATCGGGCCGCCTGACAGCTCGGTCACCTTCTTGGCGACCGTGACCGTTGTCGGGTCCCGCAGGATCAGGTGCACCTCGTCGTCGACCAGCCGGATTTCCATCTTGCGAGCGGCGGCCTCCTCCGGATTCGCGTCCGTGGTCGTCTCCGGATCCAGTTCGTCGATCTTGGCGGCGACCGCGGCCGGGTCGACCCCGAGTTCGCGCAGCACTCTGGCCGCCATGCTGTTCTCCGCCTGCAGCATCGCCTCAAGCAGGTGATGGCTGCCGACCGGTGCGCCACCGGCCAGAGCGCTGGCGGTGGACACGGTGTCGTCGGTGGCAGGTGTGCCGGTCGGCCATGGGCCGGCCGTGACGTCCTGCGATCCCTCCAGTGAGGCCAGCACCGCGGCACGGATCTTGCTGATCGGCTTGATCCGCTCGGCAAGCACCTTCGCGCCGACGCCCTGACCGTCCCCTGCGACCAGGGCGAGCAGGATGTGTTCCGTGCCGATGTAGGTGTGGTGCAGCTGCTGCGCCTCGCGCAGGGCGAGGTCCAGCGTCTTCTTCGCGCTCGACGCGAACGGGATGTGGCCGCTCAGCTCCGCTGTGCCGGGCTTGGCCACCGCGGCGATGTCGACCTGCGCCGTCTGCTTGTCGTACCCGAGCTGGTGCAGAACTTTCGCCGCCATGCTGTCCGGCGCGTCGAGCAGCCCCAACAGGATGTGCTCCGTGCCGATGTGGTTGTGCTTGAGCAGCCTCGCCTCCTCCTGAGCCGTGACGACCACCTTGCGGGCTTTCACCGTGAACCGTTCGAATGACATGCTTCTATGGTCTCAACCATGTCAATACACTGTTATTGATAGGGTCACCCTGCTGAAGGGAGGGTGTGATGGAGACACCGTCGGACTGGGAGGGCCGGCTCGCGCGCTGGCAGAATGAGCTGGAACTGTTCGAGCAGCTGGACGAGACACCCTGGGTCACGCTGGCCAAGGCGGAAACCGAGACCGGCGTTTCCCGCTCGGCCCTGAGGTCCTGGTACCGCAATGGCGAGATCCAGTCCCGGCTGGTGGACGGCCCGAACGGGCCGCAGCGCCTGGTCCAGCTGGACGCGGTGATCGAGCGCGCCGCCGCGTCACCGCGCATCCAACGCAGGGCGGAACGGGAGGTCGGCCTGGAAGCACAGGTCACCCTGCTGCGGCACCGGGTCGACCAGCTTGAGCTGCGGCTGGCCGCGCTGGAGCGGAAGTGAGCGGCGCGGCCAGCACCGTGCCATCGGCCCGGAACGGTGCCACTGTCACCGGATCCGCCTGCTCATCCACGACCAGGGTGTACGGCCGCTCCTGTGGCGCCCAGCAGGGGAACGGGCCGGCACCGGGCTTGGAGTGGTCGGCCGGCACCACCGCGGTCCGCTCCTGGGGCGGCAACGGTTCCGGCCGGCTGGGCAACGGCACCGCCACCGACAGCAGCACCCCGGTGACCACACGCATGGCACCGACCGGCGTCGACAAGATCGCCGCACTCGTGGGCGACGACGCCAGCCTCGCCAACCAAGAGCAGTGACCCTCCGGTTCAGGCGGTCCGACCGCATCCCGAGAGGATGCCACGGCCATGAGGCCAGGGAACTCTGCCATCGACTTGAGACGGCGCAAGAGCCGCTGGTCGGACGGGACGGGACGGTCTGGGCCAAGGACCGCGGGATCGCATGACCAACCTACGGGCGGCCAAAGCTCCGCATGGTGGGCGCGGGGCTCATGTCGGTGACGTCTTGAGCCTCCGGAGGCGGTCGGCTCCGCGCAGTACCGCCTTGTGGACCCGTCTACAGGCGGACCGGGATCTCCGGTCCCTCCTGGTCGTCCAGGCCGCGGGCGGTGACCAGACGGGCGGTGCCGTCGGCCAGCCGGTAGGACAGGCCCACGACGGCGGCGGTGCCCGCGGTGACGGCAGCGGCCACGACACGGGAGCGGTCGATCAACAGGTCGACGGTGTGCTGTATGTGGGTGTCGATGAATTCGGCGTCCTCCGTGTGCCCGGCGGCGCGGGCCGCCAGGACGCTCGGGGTCACGCGCTCGATCACGTCGCGCACGTACCCGGAGGCCGTGGTGCCGTCCTGGACGGCGGCCCGGGCGGCCGCGACGGCCCCGCAGGAATCGTGTCCGAGGACCACAACGAGCGGGCTGCCCAGAACGCTGACGCCGTATTCGATGCTGCCGAGCACCTCCGGACCCATGACATGGCCGGCGGTGCGGACCACGAACAGATCGCCCAGACCGCGATCGAAGATGATCTCCGCGGCGAGACGGGAGTCGGAGCAGCCGAACAGCACCGCGAACGGGCTCTGGCCGGGCGCGACCTCGGTGCGACGTACGGCGTCCTGGTTCGGGTGCTCGGGCGTGCCGGCGGTGAAGCGCCGATTGCCGGCCAGCAGCGTTTCCAGGGCGGCGGGGACAGTCATTCGATCACCGATCATGGCAGCAGGTTACGGCCCTGCCCGCCCATGCCGCCCGCCCGGGCACCGGAGGAGCCACAGCCGGCACGGTATGGCGGCGCACCAGACACCAGCTCCGGGCATCCTTCCGGTGGGTGACGAACACCATGCGGAGCCGTGCGTGCAGGCGTACGCCGGTGCTGTGTTGCGGACGCCGCTGATCCTGGCCACCAACGACGAGGTCACGAGGGGACGGTCTGCCAGGTGCGCCCGGCCCCACGGTCCCGGGCTCTGCGTCCCGGCGGTCACGGCGCCTGGGTGTCGGCTGCCGGTGGCTCGTTCTCGTCAGCGTCGTCATCGCCTTCGCCTTCGCCATCGTCAACGCCAGCGGCCTTGGCCCGGACGTCCTTAGGAGTGGGCACCGGGATGTTCCGTTGCTCTGCGGACCGCTCCCGGGTCTCTTTGTCGGCCGGGGCAGTGTCGTTCTCTTCAGGAGTGTTCATGGCCCCATCCTCTCCCTGGACGCAGGCGGATTCCGGGACGGACACGGGGGTGGTCGGCTGCCGTCCCCCTGCGTCGGCGGGCCAGAAGGCACATGAGGAGCGGTCCCAGGAGCGGGGCGTAGGTGGCGAGGAAGAAGCCGAGGCGCCAGCCGTGCAGCGTGACGGTGGGGGAGTCATTCGGAGCGGGCTGCCTCGGAGGGTGGTCCCGCACGCGATCTGGACGGCGAGCGTCGTCCACAGGACGGTGAGGACGGTGGCGCAGAGCGCCGCGGGGATCACGGCGGCCTGGTTCGGCACCCGGCGTCCGCGCAGGAGTGGTACCCAGCGGGGGAAGACATCGCCCCATGCGACGATGAGGCCGATGGCGGTGAATGCGAGGAACTCGGAGAAGACTGACAGGAGCGTCACGTACACCGGGTCAGGAAGACCTGCCGTGGAGTCCGCGGCGCCGTGATGCAGGCCCGCACCGGCCACGTTGAACAAGACGGTCGCAATTCGCCAGATGCCGGACGGCAGGACGATGAGCGGAGTGGCGTGGGCGACGATCCGAGCCCAGCGGGTGAGGGCGGCCCGACTGTCGACCAGGCGGTGCGCAGGTCGTTGGACGCCCTGCGTACAAGGGCGAACCGGCACGCGCATGTCGGCGTCCAAGGGCCGCACCGACGCGATCGACGCCCTCGCCCGTGGGGCGCGTGCTCACGTTCAAGGCCTCCGCGACTGCTTGCTTTTGACAGGCCATCACCCCGCGCCGTCACCCCGTCGTCGTAGTGATCAAATGGTCGACGACGCCGATGAGGTTGGTGCTGCGTCGGTAGGTGGCGCGTTGGCGGTCGGCGCCGTTGCCGTCGGCGCGCAGGCGTGACCATCCGGCGCCGACCAGGTCGAGATCACCGAGCTCCCGCAGTGCAGGGCAAATCCATTGCAGTAGCTGCTCGACCCGGGTGGCCACGGGAATCAGGTGGCTGGTGGGAAGGTCGACGCTTGCCCCGGCCAGGCCGTCGCGGGCCGCACGCCAGCAGGCCGCGCGCAGGATCTCCGGCTGAGGACGCGGTGCCGGCTCGCCTGCCTCGACCGCCTTGAGTGCGGTCGCGACCATGGCCCTTACGACGGCCGCGAGCAGGACTGTCTCGTCGGGTGTGGCAGTGGCGTCGGGCACCCGGATCTCCAGGGTCGGTACATGGCAGGAGGGCCTGATGTCCCAGTACAGGCCGCCTCGGTCCATGACGGCGCCCGTCTCGATGACGCCGCCCACGAGGTCCTCGAAATGCGCGGGAGACTCGAAGTACGGTGGCGGCCCGGCGACCGGCCAGCGGGCCATGGCCAGGGTGCGCCAGCTGGCGTACCCGGTGTCTCGTCCGGCCCAGTAGGGCGAGTTGGCCGACAGGGCGATGAGTACCGGGATCCAGGTGCGCAGGTGGTTGCTGACCGCGAGTGCCACAGCGAGGTCGGGTACACCGACGTGGATGTGGCAGGCACAGATTGACTGTTCGTCGTCCAGGGCGCGGAAAGCCTCAAGGCTACGCGCGTACCGTGACCCTTGTGAGACGGCCGCCGGAGACGGCCGGCCGAGGACGGGAGCCCCAGTGGAGACGATGTTCAGACCGTGCTGCCTTGCAGCCGCGGCAACCACGGCGCGCATCGTCCGGATCTGATCGCCGAGATCCTTCATCGTGGTGTGCGGTTCACTGCGGGCCTCGACCTGATAAGAGGTCAGTTCCGGGCCCGCCCGGTCGCCCAGCCCCAGGGTGGAGGCCTGCGCCACCACCTTGTGCGCCTGCGGGCTCACTTCCCGGGTCAGCGGATCGACCAGGAGGTACTCCTCCTCCACTCCTACGGTCAGCAACTCCGGCTCCGCAGCGATAGCACGGCGCAGGTATCGAGGACCGCCCGGGCGCTCTTCCGTCTCCGCATGACTGTCGGGTTGACTGTCTCCACGTGTGCATGCTGTCACGGAACGTAGTCCGCCTGTAGTGGGCGGGAAAGGCATGAACCAGTTGTCGGCCACGGTGAGGAACGCCGAGATGCGCGAGACGACCCGGGGATGGGTTGTCGGAGGCGGCCCCGCAGGAACGAACGCGGCAGCATTCCAGGCCCGGGCGGGCGTTGGTCTGCGTGCACGCACCGGAGCGGAAGGCGGTGTGTCGGCTGGAGGGGGGGCGGGTTGAGGCTCCTGCGGGGCGAATGCCGGGTCATTTTTTCGTCTGGGCGAGTGCCTGGCCGCTGCCGGCGGGGGCCGGTCGCCGGGAAGCGGCCGTCGGCTGGGGGGATTCGGCCATGCTCCAGCGTCCCGCACCGAGCAGTTGAAGGTGGTGGGTGTGCAAGGTGTTCAGCGTGCTGCGATGGCCGACGCTGACCAGCATGCATTCGGGCAGTTCATCGTGTGTGAGGGTGTAGAGCGCGTGCTCGAGGCCCTCGTCGAGGGCGGATGTCGCCTCGTCGAGAAAGGCCAGGCGTGGCCGGCTCAGCAGGATCCGGGCGAAACCGAGGCGCTGCTGCTCGCCCGGAGACAGGATGCGTGACCAGTCCGTCTCGTCGTCGAGCCGGTCCGCCAGATGGCCCAAGTGCACGCTGTGCAGCACCTGAGGCACCTGCTCGTCGTCCATCCGGTGCGCGCGCTGTGGATAGGCCAGCGCGGTGCGCAGCGTGCCCAGGGGGAGGTAAGGCCGCTGAGTCAGAAACAGGGTGTGGCCGTCGGTGGGCCGCCATACGCTGCCCTGGGCGTGCGGCCACAGGTTCGCCAGGCTGCGCAGCAGTGTGGTCTTGCCGCTGCCCGAGGCACCCTTGATCAGCAGTGCCTGGCCCGGGTTCAGGCTCAGGCTCAGCCCGCCGATCAGGGGTCGGCCGTCGGGGCGGCGTACCGTCAGGTCCTCGATCTCCAGCGCGTCGGGATGGTCCGCGGCGGTGAGGGACGGCAATGCGCGTGACTGCTTGTTCGCCTCCAGTAGCCCCGTCAGGCGGTCGAGCGTGGCCCGGTAGGCGGCGAAGGCCTCGTAGGAGTTCCTGAAGAAAGACAGGGATTCCTGCACCGAATCGAAGGCCTGGCCGGTCTGGGTTATGTCACCGAGGGTGATGGCCCCGGCGAAAAGCCGCGGCGCCTGGATGACGAAAGGGAATACCGTCGCGACCTGGGTGGCGGTGTCGTTGACCCCTTGGAGTTTCAGGCTTCGAAAGACGATGGCCCACCGATTCTGGATGACAGCGGCGAACCTCGCTGCCAGCGTCATACGCTCCGCGTCCTCGCCGCGATAGAACGCGATGTCCTCGGAGTTGTCCCGCAGGCGCACCAGGGCATAGCGGAAAGAGGCGCCGAGTCCCTCGCCGAGGAAGTTCAGACGGATCAGCGGGCGGCCAGTCCTGAAGGCGAGCACCGAGGCCACGACCACGTAGAGGTAGACCAGGAACACCATCGCATGCGGGATCTCCCGGCCGACCACGGACAGCGGTCCGGACAGCCCCCACAGGAGCGCGGTGAAGGACACCAGGGACAGAGCGGCGTCGACGGCGCCCATCGCCAGCCAATGCGTCTGGGTGACGAACGAGGCGATGTCTTCCTGAATGCGCTGGTCGGGGTTGTCGACCGGCGCCGTCACGAACCGGCCCCGGTGGTGGGCACTTCCCTTCAACCAGTCGGCGACCATGTGATCGGTGAGCCATACCTGCCACTGGATGACGAACGTTTCGTTGATGAGAGTGCCGAGGAGAGAGATGACGACGACGACCGCCATGAGCACGCCTGCGATGGCGATGGCGTACCAGAACGCCGTGGAGTCCAGTTTCTGCAACGCCGTGATGAAGTCGTTGTTGACAAAAGTGAACAGCAGCGAAAGGCGCACGGCGAGCGCAGTCAGCCACAGCATAAGGGCGAGAGTGAGCAGCGGCCGCCAGCTGACCCAGCTGCGTCCGGGCCTGAAATAGGGAAAACCGATCCGTCGGAATTGCCGCCCCCAATGGGTATAGCGCGCCAGCAGGGCGACGACTACGGTGAAGACGATCACCGTAATAGCGAAGGCCTTCCCCGTCCATATGAGGCTCGTGAGCCATTCATGCGCCCAGTCCAACGATGCGCTCATGAGATTCTCCAGCGGTGGCATTCCATGACGGAAACTTTCTGTTTCGGACCATGCTTTCCCGGCGGGCAATCGACACGCGACCGGCTTGCGGACTCAAATTTGTGTGGAGGTCCCTCCTCAGTACGCCACAGCACGCCATGCGCGCTCATGCCGCGGACTCTCGTTACTCGACATTCTCACGCGATCTTGGTAGCCGATTTCGCGGCCGGTCCGCGCGCTGAGCGCCAGGTTTTTCACCGGCTTCTCAAACCGAATGTCGAGCTCATCGGAAACGACGCCGCAGACGGCGTACCGCGGGCGGTTGCTCCTGGAAGGGCGAGGCAGTCGGCAACCAGCCCTCCGCGGTTGTTCCGCAGGCTCGGTGCGGCACGTTGGTGCTGGTGAACAGGCGGGATGAGCGCATGGGGAGGCCCGTCGTCCCGGGGCGGGAGGAGGCTTGCAGGGTGAAGGCCAGACCGGCCGGGGGCCGCCCGCCCCGCCGGTCGGCGTGCGAGGGATGCTCCGTGCACGCCGTCCAGGCTGCGTGGCTCGTGTGACGTCCACGTCCCGGCCGGAGCGGGCCGGGGAAACGGGCGAGGGCTACGGGAGTAGCCGCCGCCCGCCGTCGACCACCCGGGCCGGGACGCCGCCCTCACCCCGGCACAGCAGGCCGCCACCGTCCACGCTCACAAGCAGGCCGCGATGCCAGAGCTGCTGGCGGGCCGCACGACCGACCCGACGACGTGGATGCGCACACGGGAGAACCTGGACCGGCTGGCCGCCTTCACCCGCGAGGCACACGCCCACCGCCGCGCCATCGAGGACCGGGAGCTTCAGGCCCCGGCCGCCGGCGGCCCGGCCGACCCGCACCGCGAGGAGCACCAGCAGCCCGGCGCCGGGCCGCGCCGGGAGCGCGCCCGTGATGGCCGGCCACCGCACCGTGCTGCGCACCGACGATCTCGTGCACTCTCCCCACACCGCACCGTGTGCACCGGCCCGCGCGCCGACGATGCCGTGCACTCCCGCCCGGCCGCACCGGTGCGCAACGGCGATGTCCGCGCCAGTGCAGGCCACTCCCCGTCGCACCCACCGGGTGGCAGTGCGCGGGGCCGGTGCGGTGGTTCGCACTGGCCACCGGGAGTGGGCCGCACCCGGTGCGCACCCCTTGTCCAGGCTCGCTCCCGTCCGCATCGTCCTTGATCCACGTTCGCCAGTGCTGTGAGCGGGAACGTTCGCCGGGTTGCTGTTGACATGAGGTGCTCGCTGGAGCAGACGTGATGGTGTGCCTCAGCGGTAGTCCGTCAGGCCATCTGCCAGTTCTCCTTCGTCGCCGTCATGGATGGCGTAGAGGGCTTGCTGCAGGGCGAATGTGCCGCTGATCGCGGCAATGCGGGTGGTGAGTCCGTTGTCTGACCACCTGCCCAGGGCGAGCACCCGCTCCAGGAGATGGCGCCCGTTGCCGGCACCGATGGCTGCGAAGTCCTCGGCCGGGTCGCTGAGTTTGACGTCGTCCCAGTCGAGCACTCCGGCGAGGTGCGGCAGGCCCTGTGTCCACTCCCACAGGACGTTTTCGGCACCGAGGTCACCGTGCACCACTGATTGGGTGAGGTAAGGAAGGCTGTCGAGCGCTGCCAGTTCCCGCTCGGCCCGCCGGCGCCCGCTGCTGGACATCAGCGGGAACAACTCGGCGCGCACGCTCTCCGCGAACCGCCGCCACCGGTCCTTTGGCGCCTGAGGCAGAACCGTTCGTACCGTCCCATCGGCGGCGGCCCGGGCCAGCCCGGCCAGCAGCATGGTGTACTGCGCCGCCACGGCGTCGGCCACCTGGGCATCGTCGAGCGCGTCCGCCTCCAGCGGTTCTCCGGGAATGCGGCTCAGTACCAGAAACGGCACTCCGTCGGTGCCGTGGCATCCGCTCTGGAACAGCGGCACAGGTGTGCGGAAGCCGAGGTCGAGCCCGGCGAGTGCGCGTAGTGCGGCAACCCGCTCGGGTAGGCGGGAGGCCGCCGCCTGGGTACGAGGCAGGCACACGACGCGGTCTGAGCCAATGACCATGTAGTGGAATTGCCCCTGCCGTACGGCAAGGTCGTCCGGATTGTCATCAGGCAGTACACGGCTCAGCAGAGCGTGATGCGTTTCCCGGATGTCCACCAGGATGACCTCCGGATCCTTCCAGGTGCGGAAGCGATGCATGCGACAGCCCATCCAACCGCTCCAACCACCAATCCGGCGAATCTATTCGGTCACAGCACTAGTAGGACTCCGTTAGGTCTGTCGATCGGTCCTGTCTGGGGGCATGTTGGAGGTGTGGACGCACACGAAGTGAACCGGGCTCGGGCGAAGTTG
>NZ_JBIWPP010000075.1:0-13070 GCF_044768335.1 Streptomyces sp. NPDC101151
TGTCCTACGAACCCTTCACCGCCCCGCTCGACCTCCTCGGCATCCCCCGATGACCAACGGAAACACCCAAGAAATCCGACTTTGCAAGAGCCCTGGTGCATGGCCAGTGCGGCGAAGCCGCTCGACGGCCTGCATGAGTTCCGCCGGCCCCACCGAGCCGAGGCCGTCTGATCGGCTTCAGGGACACGCCACGCAGAGGGCCGATTAATGAGCTCCCGACAGACGACCTCACCACCGGGCACGTGCTCCGTGTACGACCTTGGAGTACGACGCACGTGTTCATCGGATGGTGGGCGACCGAGACCCATGACGTGACGGTCATGGACGACACCGGCAAGCGGATCGACCGGTGGGAACTGCCCCACACCGGGGAAGGGTTCGCCAAGACCCTCGCGCGGCTGCGCAAACACGGCGATCCCGCCGATCTGCCCGTCGCCATCGGGACGTCCAAGACCTGGCCGTCGGATGGCGTCCCGCCCGGTGGTGTAGGGGATCAAGACACCGGAATCCGCAGGCCAGGGACGGTGGTTGCGCCCAATCTGGTGTCCAACTCGCCTTACCGGCACGCTTCGTGGTGTTGGCTTTCCGCAGAGATCGCCATGGGCCTCGAACCGGAACGCACAGAGCTTGATCCCCTGCACCACTCCGCGGGAAACGACCGGCCGTCGACCGGCTGCCGGCCGCCGGGCACCCGATCGTGCCTGTACACCGAACGCCTTCCACGCGATGCGGGCGCGTTGGGGCGCCTCCAAGGCCAAGACGGACGCGGGCGACAGCACGAAGCTCGCCGATTACCTGCGGACCGACGGCCACCTGCTGCCGAGGCTGGAGCCCACCGAGCAGGCCACGCTCGACCTGTAAGCCCTCACCCGGCAACGGGCCGACCACATCGAGGCCAAGGTCGCCGCCGTCAACCAGCTCGCCGCGCTGCTCGATGAGCACTGGCCCGGCGGCAAGGCCGTCTTCTCCAACCTCGACAGCGACATCGCCTCGGCCTTCCTGGAGCGATACCCCACCTCGGCCAAGGCCGCCAGGCTCACCGCCGGGCGCCTCGAAGCCTGGTGCAAGCGCCGCGGCTACTCCGCGGCCGGCAGCCCGGCAGCGGCCAGATCGAGCGCCTGCGCGCCGCCCCGAAGGCGGCCTCCCGCCTCAGTAACGCTGTTGTCGATCAGCTCGTCCGTGTCCAGGTCCAGCCGGTGCAGGGGACACGGGCGACCATCCGCACCCTGGACATGGCCATCGCCGAGGCCACCGCAGCCCATCCCTACACACCGCTGTTCGCCACCATGCCACGCATCGGTAAGGTCAGCCTCGGCCAGGTCATCGGCGCGATCGGCCCGATCCTGGAACGCGCTCAGACCTGTGAACAGCTCATCGCCCAAGGCGGCGTCGTCCCCGTCACCCGAGCCTCGGGCAAGTCCCGCACAGTCGCCTTCCGCTTCGCGGCCAACCGCAGAGCCCGCGTCGCCCTGACCACCTTGCCGACAATAGCCGGCACGGCAGCGACTGGGCCGCCAAGATCTACAACGACGCCCGGGCCCGCAAGAAGACACATCCGCACGCCGTCCGCATCCTGGCCCGCGCCTGGCTGCGGGTGATGTGGGCCTGCTGGCGCGACGGCACCTGCTACGAGCACGCCGTCCACCAAGCCAACAGCAAGATAAACACAGCTGCCGACACACCTCTGACGGCATAGAGGTTGACTCGGGAAACTCCTGCCGCGACCGGGCAAGAAGAAGGCGCTGGTCGCCCTCGAGCACTCACTCCTGACGGCCGTCTGGCACACACTCACCGCCGACGCCCCTTTCCACGACCTCGGCGCCGTCCACTACACCTGACACGACCCCGAGCCCACCCTCCGTCGCATCACCAGCCAGGCCAACGCCCTCGGCCCCACCGACCGCTTCGAACCCATCGGAGCCTGAGGACACCAACCTGACCGACTTTATTGTTCGGACCAGGCTGCCCGCTGAGGCAGTACCTCAGCCGGTCTCACACCCTCGACGATCGTTCCCCGCACCAGCTGGCGCCGGGCGGTGGTGTCCTGCGACGTGGTGCAGGTGATCAAGGGTTACGCGTTCCGGTTCGGAGTCGCAGCGATCTTGGTGGAGGTGACGGCTCACGAAACGTGCGGGTGTGGCGAGTTGGGCACCCGACCAGCAGAGCCGGCGCCCCTCACCTGTGGATTACGGTGTCTTGATCACCGACACCACGCCGAGATCGGTCTGGACATGTCCGCCTTCCCGTCCTCGGCCCATCTCGCCTCCTGGGCGGGGCTCTGCCCGGGCAATCATGCGTCGGGCGGCAAGCGCAAGGGCGGCCGCAGCCGGCCCGGGCCGAAGTGGCTGAAGGCCACGCTGACCGAGGCGGACGCCGGATCGCCCTGCCGGCGATCCGGCTCCGCTCCGCAGGCATCCGACCCCTCCCCGACCTGAAGACCGGGACATCCTCGAAGGTTCCAGGTGGAGCCCCACGGCCCCTCACCGCCAGCGTGCCGGTGCACCGTACTGGGGCCGGCCATCCCGATGCCGTATCAACGAAAGCGACCACCTTGACCGGAGCCGTTCTTGGGCAGACCGCGGCTGAAGGCACTCGCCACCCATCGGGCCGCTCTCATCATTCCCGCAGGCTCCCACCGCACCTGCAGGCGGCCCGGGCCTCGGCCTTCCAGCTCGACTGTGACTTGGTGTGGCGCCATGCCCCGGTGATATCTGATGCAGGAGGCCAGCGGCTGGAGGCCCACAGGGGCCAGCAGTGGACCGGTGTTGGACACGCCCTGCTGTTCAAGGCGCAGCAGGGGGCGGCGTACGCCGTCCAGGCCGCCCAGGGGAAATGGGACCGCCGCCAGATCGAGGGTAACCCGGCCTTCGAACACGCCCGCCCGGACGGGAGAAAGGTGGAATGGCGCCGCCAAAGGACGCTGAACGACAGCACAGAGCAGGGTCGCCGACTGCAGACCGACACAAAGGCGCAGCCCGGGGTCGTACATACGGATGCCCAGGTTGATGCAAGCACCCGATCCGCGCACAACCTCCACGATCTCGTGGCGGAATTGCGCACTGCCGAAGGAGCGGGAGTGCAGATCGGAGACGTCCAGTTCGCGGCGCGCTTCCTCCGTTTCCGGGATCCGCTCGCCCCAGTACGCCCGTCCATCGACATCAGTGGCCGTATGTCGGGGTGCGGCTGCACGGCCCAGGTCCCGCGACGCAAGCTGCGCGTCAGCCAGACGACGGTCACGGATCAGCTGGAGGACGACGCGCTGTGCACGCGGCAGGCGAGCGTACACACCCGCGCCCAGAGTTGCGAGGTAGGGGTTGACCAGGTCCGCGAAAGCAGTGAGCCACTGTCCGTCCCGGAACGGCAGGTCACGGACGTAGCCACTGAAGTCGTACCTGAGGAATTGGTAATCCCTGTCCTCCCGGAGCGACTCGTGGCAGCTCGCGGTCAAAAACGCGTGAACTAGCTGCTGCACCTGGATGAGGTCACCGACGTCTCCCAGCCGCTGGGTGGCTTGGATATCCGTCTGCGGTGCGGTGTGCCAGCGGTACACCGGCTCCGAGATAATAGTCAACGCCTTGGCCATGCAGTACGCCTGAGCCGAAAACAGCCGGGCCGCATAGCGGATGCCCTCGGGGAAGAGCAGACCGTACCGGTGGAGAAAGGTGCGCGCATACATATTGCCGACCGAGAGGTGCGCCCGGATTAGCCGGGGGTCGCTCTCAATGCCATCGAGCGTGCGACGCTCAGCCACCAGCTGCGGCATCCATACCGAACTCTGTCCACTGCCTGCCCGAATTCGCTCCACCGCGCCCATGGCAATATCGCTCTCCTGCTCCCTGTGTGCGGACAGCAGCAATTCCACGGCTCTGAAAGGGAGTTCGTCGCCGCTGTCCAGGAACATCAGATACGGCGCACGGGCGATCTCCATAGCATGGTTACGGGGCGCACCGTACCCGCCGCTGTGCTCCTCCAGGCGGATCACGCGTACACGGGGATCCTCACCTGACAACTGCCACGCGATATCCGTCGTCTCATCCGCTGAGCAGTCGTCGCTGATGACGATCTCGAGATTGGTGTGGGTTTGCCGCTGCACGGAGGCGACAGCACGGGAGAGACGTTCGGCGTCGTTGTGGACATTGATCACCACGGTGACGTCCGGGATGCTCATGCAATTGCCTCCAGCGGCTTCCGGTCTGGACAGAGCCCATGCCCGGCGGCACGGGCGGCAACGTGTTCGCCGTCCTGGTCGGTGAGTGATCCATGGACGGTCGGATCACTCAAGGTGGGTCCGGCGCCTGCAGCGGGAGTCGCCAGTGAATCTCGCCGTCGGCCCTGGAGCCTAGACCGGCAAGCAGCGACAGAGAAAAGAACACGCCGAAACGCAACGGAATTGGAGGATCTTTGACAAAATCCCACATCAGCCCGAGCAGAGGGACGCCAGCCGCCGCAGCGGTCTCACTCCCGTGATCTACATGCGAAAAAGACTCCAGCCAAGGCATTTTGAAATGGGTTCTGAGCCTGATGACATACACCAGGGCTCGAGCAACGACGGTGGGAAGATACCTTCCGACTGAATCGCAACCGGAGCACCTGCCCCTCACTTCGCGCAGGCTCGGATGAACCGTCAGTACAACCATGACTGACAATCATGCGAGCGGCAGCAAGTCAGAGGATACCCCCAGGCGGCCCGAAGCGCGGTGGACACGGCTTAGCCAGTGGAAGCGCTGGGCGGAGGACGGCCATCTCGACCCACGGCTGATATTCAGGCGGAAGGAGTCTGCTTCTCGACAATACCGGTAGGGTGGCGAATCGCGCACCGCGGCATGGCCGGACCCTGCCCCTCTCGGATGACATGATCATCCGCCTGGTCGGATCGCTGGAGAGCCTGCTCGTGGATACGCCGCAGTACGGGGTTTCCACGTCTCGCCGGAGATCATCAGTCAATGCGTGTGGCTGTACCACCGGTTCGAAGCGCGGACATCGGCGTCTGGGCGCAAGTCTTCACCATCCGCCGCAGGCAGATCGGGACTCGCCGAGGCCAGGTGCTCCTCCAGCCACACGGCAAACGGCACACTCTCAGATGCGGTCATCGGTCTCCCTTCAAGATCTTCGTCCGTTCTCGAAGGATCGACCGGTGCCCGTCTCAATTTTTCGACACAACACGCCCCTGCTGCGACGCGCCACGCCGTTAGATCACTTCCCTGGACGCGACCCGTCGCTGCTCGAGCAGGCCGTGGTCAGCGTGGTGGCCACCTGCTACCTCCTGGGTAGGAGGCCGAACCGCCCGTACCCTTCGTGGTTTCTACAGCTCGACATGGCGGGCGCCGAACACTGGAGGCAAATACCTCGTGCTGATCGTTCAGCGTCCCTCGTTGACCGAAGAGGTCGCCGACGAGTTCTGCTCCCGGTTCGTGATCCAGCCGCTGGAGCCAGGCTTCGGCTACACACTCGGCAACTCACTCCGCCGCGCCCTCCTGTCATCGATCCCCGGCGCTGCTGTCACCAGCATCCGCATCGACGGTGTCCTGCACGAGTTCACCACAGTGCCGGGCCTCAAGGTGGACGTCAGCGACCTCATCCTCAACATCAAGCAACTGGTCGTGAGCGGTGAGCAGGACGAGCCGGTCGTGATACACCTGCACAGGCAGGGCCCGGGTCTGGCCACCGCCGCCGACATCGCGCCCCCGACCGGCGTCGAGGTGCACAACCCCGACCTGGTCCTCGCCACGCTCAACAGCAAGGGCAAGCTGGAGATGGAGCTGACCGTCGAGCGCGGCCGCGGCTACGTCTCCTCCGCGCAGAAGAAGCAGGTGGGCCGCGAGATCGGCCGTATCCCGGTCGACTCCATCTACAGCCCGGTGCTGAAGGTCACGTACAAGGTCGAGGCCACCCGTGTCGAACAGCGCACCGACTTCGACAAGCTGATCGTCGACGTCGAGACCAAGCAGGCCATGTCTCCCCGCGACGCCATGGCCTCCGCCGGCAAATCCCTGGGCGAGCTGTTCGGCCTGGCACACGAGCTGAACATCGACGCCGAGGGCATCGACATGGGCTCGTCCCCCACTGACCCCGCCGAGGCCTCCGACCTCGCGCTGCCGATCGAGGAACTGGAACTCACCGTCCGCTCCTACAACTGCCTCAAGCGTGAGGGCGTCCACTCCGTGGGTGAGCTCATTGCCCGCTCCGAGTCCGACCTCCTCGATATGCGCAACTTCGGTGCCAAGTCCATCGACGACTCCGTTGCTGAATTGCCTGCGGCGGTCTGGGGCTGTTCGGCATGATCGTCGGTGCGGTCGTTCTGTCTGCCTCGGCCGCAGGGGGTTGGGCGGTGTCCATGCGGCCTGGGGGTCTGCCGCCCATTCCGGAACAGACGGTGCGTACGGCCCGTGCCGCCTTCCCCAAGGGAAGTCTTCCTATGCGGGTCCGCGACCACCTGGCCGAGGTCTTCGATGACGCGTTGTTCGCCGGGGCGTTTCCCGGTCGTGGTGCTCCTGCCCAGTCCCCGGCGCTGCTCGTGACTGTGCTGCAGTTCACCGAGAACCTCACCGACCGGCAGGCCACGGAGGCGGCGCGGGACCGGCTGTCCTGGAAGTACGCCTTGGGCGCGGAGCTGTCCGATACCGGCTTCGACTTCTGCGCGTTGTCGAGGTTCCGTGCCCGGCTGGCCGGTGACGGGATGGAACAGATGCTCTTCGACCGGCTGTTGGAGCACTGCCGCGAGGCCGCTGGTCAAGGCCGGTGGCAGGCAGCGTACCGACTCCACCCATGTGATCAGCGCGGTCCGTGACCTGAACCGCACCGAGCTGGCCGGGGAGAGTGTACGGGCGGCGCTGGAGGCTCTGGCGGTGGCGGCACCGTCCTGGCTGGCCGGGGTGATCGACGTCGCCGAGTTCGCCGAACGCTACGGGCCGCGCGTCGATGGCTGGACGATGCCGTCGTCGAAGACCAAGCGGGAGCGGCTCGCCCAGGTCTTCGGCCAGGACGCGCTGGCCTTGTGTCGGGCCGCCTGGTCCCCCGGCGCCCCGGTGTGGATCCGTGAGAAGCTGTTGTCGTACCGAATGTGAACGACGAGTTTCCGCAGGTGAGGTATAGGTTCAGCCTCGGTGAGGCAGGCTCGGGCCGTTGGTTGTTCTCGTCGGTGGAGGTGCCGGGATGGCGTCGGTCGTGGGGCCGCGTTCGTCGCCGACATCACCGCCCTGCTCGGCGAACTGCCGAGCCGGCCCTCGCACCACCGGGTGATCGCCCGCAATGACCCCCTCCACCTCCGCTATGCCCAGGACGCTGGCGCCTACGAGATCAAGCACGAGGCGCGCTACCAGACCCTCGCGACCAACCCTCGCCAGGGCAGATCGCCCACGTGGACGGCCGGCACCGCAAGCACGCCAGCCTCGAGCCCAAAATCCGCGATCAGAGGGCTTCCGGGATCGGCCTGTTGCCCTCGTGCGAGCTGAACCAAACGCCGCCTGACTCACCGCCACGACCCTCGCCGCCGCCGCTGCCGCTGCCGGGTCCAACTCCTCGCCCTGGACGGCGAGATGGCCAGGGCCATTTGAAGACGGTGCGCTACCGCGTTCTCCACGCGCCCGCCCGCCTCGTCCGCGGTCGGCGGAAACGACGCCTGAAGCTTCCCGACACCTGGCCCTGGGCTGACATCATCATCCGCGCCTTCCGGCGCACCCTCGCTCTGCCGCACCCCACGACCGGCACGAACGATCACATCGAGCGCCGAGAGGGGGCCACCGGCAGGCCCCGGGCCCGTGGAAGGTGGCGTCATCCGGCACGCCAGCCGACCAGTGCCCCTGACCGGCCCCCGTCCCCGGACAGGGCACGCGACATCACGAACGCAAGATCAACCGACTGCCGCTGTGAAACAACGAGGCCGGCCCGCACGCCGCGACCATCACGTCATATCAACGCACTCTGCACTGCCGCTGGCTGATCCCTGCACAAGATCGCCAACAGAGCCAGGCCGTTTCTAGCCCAGGCGGTCGAATATCTCCCCTCGATCGAGCCGTTGCCCAGACCTGCATGATGTACCTGGTAAGCCTTGTCCCGTATACCACGTGCCCGGGCGGAGTGCAACAAAGTGCCCGTTGCACAAGCCCTTCCATATGGTCGACACCAAGGAGACCGCGCGATTCATAGAGATGGTCAAGCCCTGAGGAAGCAACGATCCAGCGGCCGCCTTCAGGGAGACTGCATTCAACGGTCGCCTTGGCGGTATACCGCCGCTGACCACCCACCAACCTGGATACACCGTCTGGGAGTACCTGTGGCCGTTCGGGGCTGGCCAAATGCTATCCGCACGCCCGGCCATCGGCTGGAGCGCCTTGGCGGGACGGTTCGCCGGAAGCCTGTGCGCATCACTTTCCTGTGGCGTGAGACATACATCGCGATGGTTGTCTATCTGACGCTTTCCGGCCTGGGGTTCGCTGTCCTTTTGCTGCTCAACCGGTATCTCGGCTACGGGGTGACGAGTCTGCTGCGCCGCTGGGACGCGGTGAATTACCTCGCCGTGGCCGCGCACGGCTACCCCGACCACCTCGTCTACCGTGCCGACGGGGCCCCCGACTTTAACACTCTCGCGTTCTTTCCTCTGGTCCCTACGCTGATCCGCGGGCTGCACCTGGCGGCGGGTCTGCCCGTGGAATACGGGGGCATGCTGGTGTCGTGGGTGGCTGGGGCGGTCGCTGCAAGCGGAGTGCACACACTCGCTCGGGCCATCATCGGATGCCGTGCTGCGTTTGTGTGCGTGGCGCTGTGGGCGTGCTCGCCGTACGCGTTCGTGCTCTGGATCCCGTATTCGGAGGCTGTTTTCACGGCTGTGCTGATGTGGGCGCTCGTTGCGCTGTTCGCGCGGCGCTGGGGGACGGCGGGACTCTTGTGCGCGCTTGCCGGAACGGTACGTCCCACCGCAGTGGTGCTTGTCGGGGTCGCTGGCCTGGCGGCGATGGCGGCGCTGATGGCTCGCCGCGACGGCTCCCGGCCGCTGGCCACGTTGGCGATTGCCCCGTTGGGGGTGGTCGGCAGCTGGCTCTTCCTCGGCAGCAGGATCGGCTCGGCCACCGGATGGTTCGAAGCGGAGAGGGCGTGGAACCAGTCCTTTGACTTCGGCAGGGCCACCCTGATCGCCCTGCGCGACGCCGCTGGGGCGCATTCGCCGGACGTGCGGTACACGGCCGTGTTCACAATGATTGCCGCGGCTGCCATCGGTACCGCCGCTTTGAGCGTGGACCGACGCGTGCCCTGGCTCTTGGTACTGCTGGTCGCGAGTGCTTGGGCGCTGATGATGGGCACGTCGGGCGCGCAGTACTCCAAGCCCCGCTTCATGCTGCCGTTCTTGCCGGTCCTGCTGCTGCCACTTGCAGCACCCCTGAGCCGGGTTCATTGGCAGCTGCGCTGGCTCGTTTACGCGAGCGGCGCGGTGTTTGCCGGCTGGTACGGGACGGGCCTCCTCGTACAGCCCGTGGCAGCTCCCTGACCTGAGGTCCCTCGCGCACGAGCAACCCTGGGGCTCGGCCCAACATCACTTGTCTGGAGATCGTGACGGAAACACGCGCGTGGCACGTATTCTCGCGTCTGTCCCTTGACGGCGGAGCCCTCTCTGTCAGCCTTGGGTGAGACGCCCCGCTTCGGCGGGTTAGTCTGAGAGGGCACGACAGGAGAACCACCCCTCATGACCAGCACCATCCCCGCCGGATCCGACCCGGCTCCCCGGCCGAAGCGCCGCACGTTCAGTCCCGAGTGCAAGCTGCGGATCGTGGCCGAGTACGACGCTGCTCCCAAGAACGAGAAGGGCGCGATCCTGCGCCGCGAGCGGCTGTACCACTCGCATGTGAAGGAGTGGCGGGCTGCGCGGGATGCTGGGGCGCTGGAGAAGCTGGTCGACAAGCGCACGAGCCCGGCGAGGCCGAAGAAGCCGGCTGCCGAGGCGGAGAACGAGAAACTGCGCCGTCAGGTGGAGCGTCTGGAGAAGGAACTGGCGCGGAACAAGGCGGCGCTGGAGGTCATGGGAAAAGTACCCATGGCGGCGCTGCGCGCCGGCACCGTGGCGGGATGAGAATCCGGGGCGCGTAACGGCCTCTGGCCGGTGGTCGGTTGGCTTCCATGCGCGGGTTGAGTGCTCTGTCGCGCCGCTCGCATGCTGGTGGGGTGTGGTCCGGGCAGACGTCGGTGACGCTTGGTATCCACGAGTCCGGGGAAAAGTATGACGCTGGGGCTTGAGGGATTGTTGACTGCTGCTGCGAGCGCGAATCTCAGACTCTTTGGATCAGTAGGCCCCTTCCGGGCGGCACGTTGATGGGTGCTGTCAGGGAGGAGGCCGGGGATGCAGGTGCTCTTCGAGCGGTGTGCCGGGCTGGATGTGCACCGGGACACGGTGGTGGCGACGGTCCGCTCACCGGGGCAGCGCAGGGGTTCACGGGCGACGGAGACCCGGACGTTCAAGACGACCGTGCGGGCGCTGGCCGCTCTGGGTGACTGGCTGGCCTGCGAGGGGGTGGAGCTGGTCGGCATGGAGGCGACCGGGGTGTACTGGAAGCCCGTCTTCGCCGCGTTGGAGGGGCGGTTCACCTGCTGGCTGGTGAACGCGGCACATCTGCGGAACGTGCCCGGCCGCAAGACCGATGTCGCCGACTCGGTGTGGATCGCCCGGATTCTGGAGTGCGGTCTGGTGCGTCCGTCGTTCGTGCCGGTGCAGGAGTTCCGGGAGCTGCGGGATCTGACGCGGGCGCGTACGGCGGTGTCCCAGGAGCGGGTGCGGGTGATCCAGCGGCTGGAGAAGGTGCTGCAGGACGCCGGGATCAAGCTGACCTCGGTGGCCTCGCAGGTGTGGTCGAAGACCGCGCGGGCCGTGCTGGAGGCGCTGCTGGACGGGGTGACCTCGCCGGTGGAGCTGGCCGCGCTGGCCAAGGGACGGCTCCGCTCGAAGCGGGAGGCCTTGGAGGAGGCCCTCGAGCACCGCTTCCGCATCGAGCACCACGGCGTCATCGTGCGCGGTCTGCTGGCGCATATCGACGGGCTGGAGCAGCGGCTCGACGCCTACGATGCGGAGATCGCGATCCGGCTTGCCCCGCACCAGGAGGTCCTGGAGCTGATCCAGACCATCCCCGGGGTCGGGGCGAAGGTCGCCCAGGTGCTGATCGCCGAGATCGGTCTGGACATGTCCGCCTTCCCGTCCTCGGCCCATCTCGCCTCCTGGGCGGGGCTCTGCCCGGGCAATCATGCGTCGGGCGGCAAGCGCAAGGGCGGCCGCAGCCAGGCCCGGGCCGAAGTGGCTGAAGGCCACGCTGACCGAGGCGGCCTGGGGCGCGGTGAAGGCCAAGGGCACCTACCTGCTCGCGCATCACATGCAGATCAAGGGCCGGGCAGGCGGCTTCAAGGCACTCGGCGCGACCCGTCACGACATCGTCGTGGCCCACCGGCACATCGTCCACGACCGGGTGCCCTACCGGGAGTTAGGCCCCGACTGGGCAGCGAGGCGGTTCAGCCCCGATCAGCGCGCCAGGCGGCTGACCGCCCAGCTCGAAGCACTCGGCTTCGAGGTCACCATCGAACCCGCAGGGACCGATCCCGTCTGAACCGGGCCCGGGACACGCACGGCCTCCCCGCGAGGCCGGACTCAACGATGCCCGCGAGACTCTGGATTCACATCTCAGCTTCCGCGCTCTTGGAAATGATCTCCGAGGGCGCGGACTGACGCGCGCCGCCGCCCCGGTCGCGGACGATGCCTTTGGCGGCGTCGAGCGCGCGCTGGGCATCACCGCCGCGTGCCGGCTGACCGACCGCTCGCGTGCCACCCACTACCGCAGGCTGCGGCCCCCAACGGAACGAAAGCCCAGGAAACCGCAAGTCCAGCCCTCGGCTCTGACGGACGAAGAGCGCGCTGCGGTGCTGGAGCTGATGAACGGCGATGAGTACGCCGAGCTTGCGCCCGCCCAGATCTGGGCCCGCGAGCTGGATGCCGGGCGCTACCACTGCTCCGTCTCCACGATGTACCGGATCCTGCGTGAGAAGGACCAGTCCGGCGAGCGCCGAAGACAGGCCACCCACCCCGCCCGGACAGTGCCGGAGCTGGTGGCCACCGGCCCGTCGCAGGTGTTCACCTGGGACATCACCAAGGCGGCCGGGCCGGCCAAGGGGATCTGGTATCACGCCTACGTCATCATCGACATCTTCAGCCGCTACATCGTCGGCCACACCGTGGAGGCGGCCGAATCGGCCGAGCGGGCCGAAGAGTTGATCCGCGAGACCATCGCCCGCAACGGGGTCGTGCCCGAGACCGTGCACGCCGACCGGGGCACGTCGATGACGAGCAAGAAGGTCTCCCAGCTGCTGATCGATCTCGGGGTGGCGAGATCGCACTCCCGGCCGAAGGTCTCCAACGACAACCCTTACAGCGAGGCCCACTTCAAGACCACGAAGTACATGTCCGACTATCCCGAACGGTTCGACTCGCTGGCCCACGCCCGCGAGTGGTTCGCTTCGTTCATCGCGTACTACAACCACGAGCACCGGCACTCGGGCATCGGCTGGCACACACCCGCCTCCGTGCACTTCGGGACCGCCGAAGAGGTCCGCGACCAGCGGGCCGTCACCCTCGCCGAGGCATACGCTCGCCACCCCGAACGCTTCGGCCGCCGCCCCCGGCCACCCCAGATACCCCAGACCGCCTGGATCAACGACCCGGCCAAGCGCCACCAGCCCGCACCACAAACCTCATAGCGTCACGACCGTCTCACTGGACTTGAAATCTTCCGCCCCGACGGTCTGGCCGTGCTGCTACGGCCCGCCAGTACGAAGCGTGACCGTCCAGTGCGGCTGGCCGCAGACGGGAAGAGCGCCCGGGGCTCGCGCACCCGGACGCGGACCGCGGCTCATCCTTTGGCCGTCATCGACCAGGACGACCAGGTCGTCGCACAGCTGCGGATCCCCGGCAAAACAAATGAGGTCCCCTGCCTGCGCGAGGTGCTCGGCCAAGAAGGCCCATTACCTGCTCATCGTGAAGCTCAACCAACCCACCCTGTACGGCCGTTGTCGCCATCTGCCCTGGCAGGAGGCCACTGCGAAGT
>NZ_JBIWPP010000076.1:0-12741 GCF_044768335.1 Streptomyces sp. NPDC101151
CCCCAGTACGTCACCTCGTACGACTAGGTTCGTTGGCAAGGAAACCGGAACGACTAGGTTCGCTGTCAAACGCCTCGATTGGATGACAACGGACATTCGCTCAACCTTCGGTGAGAACGCTCAGCCTTTGTCCTGTCTCAATTGATCTGATCCGGACCGGGAGCTGTGAGCTGGGACGACCAGATTGGTGGAGACGGCTGCCTGACGGGGATCTCCATTGATGTGGTCCGCCTGGGCTGTTCTCCTGAGTTGTCTCAGATGATCTGGTCCGGCATTGGCGGATCTGGTGGGTAGCGGTCTTGGTGGGCCTGGCGGGTCTTTTCGCCTCAGCGGGTAGGCGGTGTGGAGCGGGCGTAGCGGTCCGCGAGTCGACGCAGGTGGGTGACCAGTTCCGCGGGCTCCGTGACGTCGAAGTCGAAGTCCAGCATGCCCAGATGGACCGCGAGGGTCTGCACCGTGTCGGCGCCGGTGGTCAGGACGCAGGTGTCGGCGTCGAGTGCCTCGACCGTGCCGACCGCGGGGTTGATCTGCTCGATCACCGCCGTCGCCGGGGCGTGGACGATCACCCGCGCGTGGTGGCGCCAGGCCGCGCCCGATACCCGTTGGGAGACGTACGCCGCGGCGTCACCGCCGGGCAGTTCGCGCGGGGTGAAGCGTGGTCCGGTCGGGGTGCGGGGCTGGATCCGGTCGACCCGGAAGGTCCGCCAGTCCTCGCGCTCAACGTCCCATGCCACGAGGTACCAGCGACGTCCCCAGTTCACCGCCCGATATGGCTCCACAAGGCGGCGGGTGGGCGTGCCGGCGTGGTCCAGGTAGTCGAAGCGCAGTCGTTCCCCGTCGCGGCAAGCGGATACCAGAGTGATCAGTACGTCCGCGGAGACGGTCGGGACCAGTCGGTCGGCCGGCACGGCCACGGTGTACGCCTGGAGTGTCCGCACCCGTCGGCGCAGCCGCGAGGGCAGTACTTGCTCCAGCTTGGCCAGTGCCTGCAGCGAGGTCTCTGCGGTGCCGGGGACGGCGCCCTGCGCAGCGGTGCGCAGGGCGACCGTCACCGCGACGGCTTCTTCGTCATCGAGAAGCAGCGGGGGCATTGCCGCCCCGGCGCCCAGCCGGTAGCCGCCGGTGGCTCCGCGGGTGGCGTCCACTGGATAGCCGAGTTCGCGCAGTCGGTCGATGTCATTGCGGATGGTGCGGCCGCTCACCCCGAGGCGCTCGGCCAGTTCGGATCCCGGCCAGGCCCTCGGGGTCTGCAACAAAGAGAGCAGGCGCAGCAACCGTGCGGAGGTATCGAGCATGAGACCCAGCCTGTTGTGCCATTAGGCACGTACCGTGCCTATATTGAGAATACTGTCCTACCCATGGAGAGCAGCAGCAAGACCGACGCCCGGATCCGCCCCTTCCGCATCGACGTCCCGCAGGACGAACTCGACGACCTGCGGGAGCGGCTGGCACGTACCCGCTGGGGCAGCGAGATCCCCGGCGCCGGCTGGAGCCGGGGTGTGCCGACCGCCTACCTCAAGGACCTGGCCGCGTACTGGGCCGACGGTTTCGACTGGCGCAAGGCGGAGGCGGAGCTCAATGAGTTCCCGCAGTTCACCACCGAGATCGACGGCCAGAAAATCCACTTCCTGCACGTCCGTTCGCAGAACCCGACGGCCGTGCCGTTGCTTCTGCTGCATGACTGGCCCTGCTCGTTCGTGCAGTTCGTCGAGGTCATCCGGCCGCTCGCGGAGGACTTCCACGTCGTCGTGACCTCAACGCCCGGCACCGGCTTCTCCGGTCCGCTCGGTGAGGCCGGATGGAACACCGGCCGCATCGCAGGCGCATTCATCGAGCTGATGGGGCGGCTCGGCTACGGTGCCCACGGCGTCCAGGGAACGGGCGGCGGAGCCTGGATCGCCGCCGAGATGGGGCGCCAGGCACCCGACCGGGTCATCGGTGTGCACGTCAACGGCCTGGTCACCTTCCCTTCCGGGGACCCCGCCGAACTCGACGGGCTGACCGGACCCGAGCAGGAGCGGCTGGCCCGGCTGGAGAACTTCCAGCAGGACAAGATGGGCTTCAACGCCATCCAGTCCACTCGCCCGCAGACCCTCGCCTATGGACTGCACGACTCGCCGGTCGGCCAACTCGCCTGGATCACCGAGAAGTTCAAGGAATGGACGGACCCCGCCGCTGAGCTCCCCGAGGACGCCGTGGGCCGCGACCGCCTGCTGACCAACATCAGCGTCTACTGGTTCAGCGGCACGGCGGGCTCCTCGGCGAACCTGTACTACGAGGCGGGCCACGACCCGAGCGCCTGGGCCCCGAAAGCGCGCGGCACCGTCCCGACCGGCGTGGCCGTCGCCCTGCACACCGACATCGCCATCCGGCGCTTCGCCGAGCGGGACCACAACATCACCCACTGGACCGAGCTGGAACGCGGCGGCAACTTCCTCGCGCTGGAGCAGCCAGAGGCGTTCGTCACCGACGTCCGTGCCTTCTTCGGCGCACTCCGAGGCTGACACTTACGGTTGGCATCCCGAGAACGCCCGGGCAGCCCACGGCCTTGAAGCGCCACGTCGGGACTGCCCGGGCTGAACCACTCCGAGTTCCCCCTGACGGGCGGCAGCCTCGGATTCCTCAACTTCACCGCGCAGTCGGTTGTCACATCGGCCAGATCACCTGAGACGACGGGCGAATCGTGCCAGATCAGCTGAGATCGGGGCCAGGAAGACTGAGATAGGACAGCGATCAAGCGCCTCAACAGCAGGACTGAGCTGCTGTCCCTGGACAGCGAAGTTGGTCCGGCACAAGGCGCTGACCGGCGCCGACTAACTACGCTGACAAGACTGCCCCATGGTGCGCTCGGCTACAGGGGCAGCCACCAGCGCGTTCGTGCCTGCCTGCACGATAAGCGCACCTCACCACGGCCAGTGACCGCCCGGCCGCCCTCGCCCCGGATGGATCCTCCGCCGCCCGGAAACCCTCACCGAGCCCGAACAGCTCCAGCTCAAGACCGTCCGCGCCCACTGCCCCGAAATCGACGCCCTCACCCGACACGTCCGCTCCTTCGCGACCATGCTCACCGAGCGCCAGGGCGAGCGCCTGCCCGACTGGCCCGACGCCGTCCGGCAGGACGACCTGCCCGGCCTCCACACCCTCGCCGCCGGCATCGCCCGCGACCTCGACGCCGTCATCGCCGGACTGCCTGGCCTGGAACTCAGGTGCCGTCGAAGGGCACGTCAAGTCAACCGGATCAAGATGCTCAAGCGCCAGATGTCCGGCCGAGCCGGCTTCAAGTTGCTACGCAAGCGGTACTACCGGCGTGAGCCGGCCGGCTGAGTTCCAACTACTTCAGGAGCCGGAAACCAGGCTGTTGAGCCCACGCTCGGAGGAATTCCGCCGAGCCATACGCGGCGGGCCACGGATGGGTCATCGTTGCGACGACGCCGGGAAGGCCGGCCACGATTGAAATCTGATCTTCTCGCAGTTCGGCGTTGACGACACCACCGATCACATCCATGACGGCGGTGGTCAGCAGAGCCGCGACGAGGTGGTCGACAGGACGGTTGCAGAACGCGATGACGTCGACCGCGTGGGTGGGGGTGAAACCGATGAGAGATTCCTGGCCGCCTTCGGCGGCGTGCTCGGCCTCGAAGACGACCTCGTCACCGATCCCAGGCCCCATGACAGAAACCAGGACGGGCCGACGTCCGTCCACGTCCCCGGCGTCCGTGATCCCGAGGCTCTCCGCGTGAATGTTCAGGTCGTACTCGCCGACCCGCTTCTCCTCAAACCGTGCCGAGGCGCCAAGCAGGAACTCGCGGAGCCGCTGGATCGCCACGCGGGGAACGGCCTCTGCCGACTCGATCACCAACACCGGTCCGCTCATGGCCAGGAGAGCCTAACCAGCCGGGACTGTCACCCCCAACCGATGACTCAGCGTGCCCGCACCACAGAGCTGAGCCAGAACCCGAGTTTCGACAGCACCGCGCCTTCCTCGGGCAGCTGACGCACGGTGTCGTCACTCCTCCGCATCGTTGCCGCAGCGAGCGTCTCGCCGATCACCCCGGGCCGCCATGGTCCGAAAGAGACGGCCTAAAGTGGCGAAATGCCCGTGCCTGCCGACCGGCCCGCCCTGGACCTGCTCGATGCGCACCTGGAGGCGCTATGGGACGGAACGGACCTCCCGCTTCCGCAGGGGCCGGTCCGCCTTGCAGCGGAAGGAGGGGGCGAGCTCTTCCACTGGGCCCTCGACCAGCTCCGGCGCATCCCCCGCGAGCCGAAGGACGCCTTTGCCCGTCAGATCGGCAGTCTGCTGGCGGAGTTCCGCTACCGTCGCTGTCCCTGGAACGCGGCGGCGCTGCGGCTGCTCGACGACACGTACACCTTTGCGGCTACCGGCCCTCGGCGGTACGAGGACTGGGCGCACGACGTCCGCGCCGTGTTGCACCGGTCGGTCCCTGACCCCCGGGGCTGGGTCCGACTGGACTGGGACCGCACCAGCGCCGCCCGCCACACGGTGCCTGCGTACCCCTTCGATCCCCCTCACTCATCAGAGTTGCCCGCTCGCCTGTACCCCCTGGAGGCGGAGGCGGCGGTCGCCGCGCTCGCCATCATGGCCGAGGAATGGCAGTCGGAACCCGCCCCCGTCCGCTCCCGCCCGGACCGGGACGCCGTGCTGGCGGATGCCCGGACCCTGCTCGATCGGTACGGGCCCACGGCGCGCTACTGGACCAATGCGACGACCGCCGCCTCTGACCCGGCCCCGGACTTCCTCGCAGCGGGCCTTCAGGGGACTGAATCCCACGGCTTCCTCACCTCCGAGTACCTCAACGGCCTCGACTTCCTCGAGGACCTGGGCCTGATCGCGGTGTCCGACGACGAGGTGGGCGTCTTCTGGTCGTTCGGGGCGTACTGACCACGTTCAGAGGAGGCACCGGCGACCGTCTGCCACCGACCTGGCGACCCCGGGCCGGGCACGCCGCCGTTGAGGCGGGCCTTGCCTTGGCCGACCGCCTCGGGCTGCCGTTCCACTTCGCCTCCCGGGACAACGACGGCGACCCTCATGGCTGTGGGGAGCCGTCGTCATTTGGCGGTGTAGAGGCAGCCGCCACGAGCGCTCAGCCGGTTGCGCGTCGGCGGGGCTGCCGCGCCCGTGCCGCCGTCATGTGGGGGATGTCGGCGGGGGAGAGGCCGGGGCGGGCGCGGTGCCAGCGTGCGGGGTGGCGCCGCCGGCCGGCGACGTCGCGGGCGGCGTCGGCGATGGCCGACCTGATCGGCACCAAACGCCGCCGCCCCGGCCCGGCATCCTCAGCTACGAGGCCGCGAAACGGGCTGGGCGACGGTCGCTGCTCAGAGGCAGGCGGTGTGAGCCCGTCTGGTGTGAGGGGGATCACCTTCCGGTCCTCGCATCCCTTTGCGCCCTCCCCGAGTCCGATGAGCGGACGGTCTTGTTTAAGGGGAAACAAAAGATGAGCAAGCGAACTCTCATGGCTACGGCAAGTCTGTGTGCCACGGCGGTGATGGCTCTCACCGCATGCGGTAGCGACAAGAAGGCCGAAGCCAAGGGGGCGGGCGGCTCCGGCTCCGCCACCGCGGAGGCGTTCAAGGGGCTGGCTCCGGCTCAGATCTCCGAGAAGGCCCGCGTGGCGATGACGAAGCTCGACTCGTTCAAGGTCAAGGGCGGCATGTCCACCGACGGCCAGCACATGACCTTCGAATTTTCCGTCGCCAAGAAGGGCGACTGTCAGGGGACCTTCACCACAGGGGCTGCCT
Organism: Streptomyces sp. NPDC101151; assembly: GCF_044768335.1. Lineage (NCBI taxonomy): Bacteria > Bacillati > Actinomycetota > Actinomycetes > Kitasatosporales > Streptomycetaceae > Streptomyces > Streptomyces sp. NPDC101151. Next base: position 5,761 of record NZ_JBIWPP010000076.1, read on the forward strand.
CCGCCGAGATTCGCCAGGTCGGCGACTCCGCCTACATGAAGGGCGACGAGAAGTTCTGGCAGCAGATGGGCAGCGAGGGCGGCTCCTCGTCGAAGGAGACGGATGCCCTGATCGAGATGCTCAAGGGGCGCTGGTTCAAGATGCCTGCGCAGGATGCGAAGGCGGACGACAAATTCCCCTTCTGTGACATCGGCACGATGTTCGAGAAGGATGAGAAGGACAGCCACCTGACCAGGAAGGCGGACACCGAGGTCAACGGAACGCCTGCCGTGACGCTCACGGGGAAGGACGGTGCCGCGACCCAGACCCTCCTCGTAGCAGCCAAGGGCGAGCCCTACGCGCTCAGGATGACTGTCGAAGGTGGCAAGGAGCCCGGCTCGTTCGACTTCTCAGCCTTCAACGAGCCGGTGACGGTCACGGCCCCGCCGGCCGGCGAGGTCATGGATCCGGAGAAGCTCAAGGGCTGACACTGCCTGGCCCCTCGCCCCCCTCCCGAGTGTGCACGGGGGCGGCGGCCGGCGGGACTTCCGCGACCTGGTCGTCCGCGATCGTATCCGGCTCGGGCCCGCAACACCGGCCAGCCACGCGCCCGCCATCCCGACACGCTCGACGAGCACGGCCGCGGCCGCTGTCCGGTCGCCCGGCTCTCGCGCAGGTGGGGCTCGCGCCTGGCAACGGACGGCAAGGTCGTCTGGGCCGAACAGGAACTGCCCTCCACGGTCGGCGCCCTGTGACCCGCCGGCGAGCCGGATGGCCGGCAGCCGCCGCACATGCACGTCGACCACGCTCGGGCGATCTGGCCCGACGGCGTCGAGGCCGTCCACTCCCACCGGCTCGTCGAAGCCCTTGCGACCTGTCGGGCGGACCTCTGGAAGCCGTGGACGGAGGTCCAGCGCGGCAGCCTGCATCGCTGCGGCGGCACGCCCCCAACCCTGGTGCGCTGCCGCAGACGTGACCGCGCTCGCCGTCAAGCGCCCCACCCGCAACGCCGCTTGACCGCAGGTCAGCCGCGTGTCACGACCCCGGTGTACAACAGTGCGCCCTCAACCGGCACCACTCACTCACGACGGAGCCTCAGCCTCGGTGTCCCCGGCTGAGGCTTCATCGCGTTCGCGCGGGCTCGGAAGCTGCCCCGGCTCCAACCCCTCAGCCTGGTCCTCATCCGCGCTCGGTGTGGAGACCTGACGAGCTATTTCCTTGAGTTTCCACTCCAGCCACAGTTCTGCCAGAGGACCGAGGGGCGAGTACACCACGCGGAAGATCGGCACCCCGGCGACGACGACGGCGCCAGCGGCCACAATGGCGACCAGGAGCTTGGTGTTCCCGACGTCTTTCGGCTCCTTTGGGTCCGCCAGCCAAAGCAGGCAGACGAGGATCGCCGCGGCCTGCGCGACCATGAGCACACTCCACAGGAGGCCGAGCGCGAAGAACAAGAGCGACTTCGCGGCCCCCACGCCATACTTCGGCAACCCCTCGACCTTGAATGCCCGCAATGCCGCCTGGCGTTCTGACGGCGTCATGGCCGCCAGTTCCACGCCCTTGTTCATGAGGTTGTCGAACGCTGGGCGTGTCCAGCCCTGAATCGCCTTGCTATAGGCAGCTGCCTCCAACGTGGCGGCGATGAGAATCGCCGACGACACAGAGGCAACGGTCGTCGCAAAAGCTTCTGTCATCTGCACCCGAACAGACTGCCCAGGCGCTACAGGCTGTGCGGCTCACGTTGCCGAACAGTGACTTCCGCAGGAGGGGCCGTGGCCGGCCGCGAGGAACTCCACCAGGTCCTGCACGTTGTGCGCCAGGCCGAGGATCTCGCCGTTCACCCGAACCCGCCGGCCGCCGGTCGGCGACGGCAGCACAACGATGATCGGACGCTTGCCGGCCATGGCCTTCGAGGAGGGACGGCCGGCGTGGCTGTTCCGCAAAGACGCAGCCGACCCGGCAGGCCTCCTCGGACGCCGCGGACATGGCCGCCACCGCCGTCGTTGTCCGGTTCCGGCGGGCAGCCGCGCGAATGGCTCTCCGTTCCGCGCCGGCCCGAGGTCTGCAGCACTGGCATCGGCTGGGCCGTTGAACGTTCTGCATCGATGCGCGTCAGATCATCGCTCGGGGTACGTCCTTCGCTGGTATCCACGTCCTCGAGCTCGCTGTGGCCGGCACACGCCTGGCCGCAGCGGTTGCCCAGGCCCCGCTCACCGGCGGTCTGGCCGCGGCGAGGCTGTCCGATCCCAAGGCCGGCATTCGACTCTGAAGGCTGGCCCTGCTCCACCGGGTCGGCTCTCTGTTCGGCCGCAAGCCGATCTACATCCCCGGCCACGCAGAACCCGGAGACCTGTCCATCGGTGCTGCGCCGGACGGACCGTTCGGGGAAAAGCTCATGACTCCGAAGGATGGAACACCATGGAACGACCGCGTCGCCGCGCGCTCGCTGCTCAGCTTCTCCTGGCGCCGCCCTGTGCGACGCGCCGCCTCCGTGCGTGTCCCGTTCCTGTCGCGCGGCCGGCCGGAACGACGGCTGACGGCCGGTCTGTCACGGTGCAGGCCGCACACGGATCCTGCGGCGACGGCCCCGTCGTCAAGGCGCTGGAGACGGAGGCGAGCGTGGTGCTGTACGCCTCTGCCGTGGGGGAATGTGGCGGCCCCTGCCCCGCCGTCATGAGGGAACAGAGCGTGCAGGCGGAACTGGGAGAGCCGCTCAGCGGCCGCGTTCTGCTGGACGCCCTCGGGCGCCGGCCGGTGCCGTACGGAGAACCCGACGGGACGTCACCCAACTGGTCCTGAGCCAGAGTTCCGTCTCGGCCGGGCCAGTCCGCTTGCGCTCCGTGCAAACGCCGTGCACTGCAGGAGAGTTGATCACTACTCAGGCGGTTGGCACGGTGTGCTGGGATCACCGCCCCGAACCCGGGTCCGTCCATCGGAGGCGCACCATGGCAACCGCTGTTGCATCCTCGCTGGCCGCCGACCCGGCGACCGACCCGGTCCGTTCTGCGCGAGGTCGTGTCGGCCGAGCTGTGGGATAAGCAGGTCCAGCTCCTGATGCCGGGACTACCCCTACGACTCGGTCATGGCCGCCCGGGTCCTCGGCCAGGGGACCTGCTGACCGCTATGAACCATCGGAGCGAGGCGCTGAGGCTCGCCCCCAGCAAGCTCGTCGACATCGGCGTCCACACCATCATCCTGGACACCGTGGCGTACGCCGAGCTGTGCGACCGCTTCAGCGACGGCCGGTTCCTGCACCACGTGCCCAAGGTCGACTTCAAGAACGACGGCTCCGTGATGAAGAAAGCGGGACGAAGACACGCATCCAGGGACCTCGTCCCGAGGAAGGCACTGTCCAACCCTTTCACCCAGTCGACAATTCTTCGACTGCTCGGCGACCTGGTGATCGCTCGTGAGGACGAGGGTGCCGTCCACGATCAGCACGGCATCACGGCGAAAACCGTCTGCGCGGCTGCAGCGCCACCGACGGGCCGAGATGAGCGACGATCCGGTCGGCCGCGGACTTGGACACCCCGAACAGCGGCGCCAGCTGGCGCCGCGTGAGCTTCTTCAGTCGCCTCTCCGGTGGGTGAGGAACCACTGGGTGTTGACGATGTCTGCAAGCAGGGCGACTACCGCCGGGCAGGCCCGAACCTCGCTCCTGGATGTCACCCGATCGGTGGCCGTTCTGAAGAAGCTCACTGTGCGGACGTCCAGGCGGCCTGCTCGTCGTCCAGGGTGTAGAAATCCAGGCCCGGCCAGTAGGCGACGACGGTGTGGTCGGTCAGGCCCTCGTCCGTCGTGACGCGGCGGCCCAGCGCCTCGCCGAGCGGATCCTGGTCGGTGACGGCCCGCTCGTTGACGCGCGGGATCACCGGCCACCCCGGGCGTCGGCGACGTGGACGAGCTGGTTCAGAGCAGTGGTGGTGTAGCAGCCGCAGTCGATCAGCTGGTCGCGGGAGGCCTGCTTCGGCAGGAGGTAGTCCTCCATGGCGCGCAGGTAGATCAGGTAGTCCGGACAGCGGCGGGAGAGGTGGACCAGGTAGCGGGGGTGCGCGGTGATGTACGTCTGGGCTCCGCCCGTTGCGTCGCGCAGCCGCCATCCGTTCTCGTCGGTCGGGGTGTGCCACGACGGGACGACGATGCGCACGGCGTCGCCCCACAGTTCCCCGCCGGCTACCCCCTTGTGCGTGAGGCAGATCGAGTGCGGCAGAACACGGAATAGACGCGGCTGTTATGCCGGTGGGTTGAGACGTCGAACCTCTCCCCCAACAGCTCTGCTATGTCACTCGGTGGGGCAGTACCCCCGTGTCGAGCGAGCGGACATATCCCTTCTCGTGGCGCATCAGGCTGTTGACCGCATGCCTTCTGTGGTGACGACTTCCGGCGGGCTGCCCTTTTGGGCGGGGTTGGGAGGGGATAGCGGCAACTTGTGGACAGGCTGTGCGTGGCATGGTCATAATCTGGCCAGTTAGCGATGATACGGATCAGCCACCCGTTATTGGGTGACTGCCAGGACTGCTGACGTTCCAGTGATTCCTTTGTGTGGTATTTCTCTGCACTGCGTTCCTGCCCGCTTTTCCGGCTCTTGCAGAGCCTGTCATCCCGCGGAGAATTTACTCCGGGTGTTTCAGTGGCCGCGGCCGCGTAGTTGGTCGGGGCTGAAATGGAGTCTGGCATGAAGTATATAAGAACGACATCTACACGGCGGAGAGCCGGGAAACGCCTCACGTCGCCACGTTTGCGACGCGGTCGACTTGCCGCACTGTCTCTGCTCAGTGCAGCAGCACTCGTACCACTTACCGGCGCCCCGGCTCACGCCGCGTGGGCAGACCTGGGCTCTTCGGATGCGAGTACCGCCTACTGCACGACTAGTAATTTTTATTGGGTGACGTCCTACGGCATCTACGGGCAATGCTACGAGCGCAAATATGACTACTCCCGGACCTATAAGGGCACTCCTTCGACGGTTCCGTGGGATCCGTACGTAGCATGGGACTGCAACAATTCGAATGGGCAATCGCAGAGGCACTGGCTTATGAATGCGGATAACCCTCACGGTTACAGCACGGAAATGTATCCCAATTGCTCGTTCAGTTTGTACAGCACTCCCGAGATCGTACTGGGGAATCAAGTGAAGGTATCCGCGACCGTTGACAATTGCGAAGGGGGTACTTCCAGCATTGCCAAGCTGTACAGTACGACGGTCACCCATACGATCTCGGATATGTATGGAAGCCAGAGTACGGTCAGGGCAGAATTCGCACTCGGCGACAAGATTAAAGCGGGCATTGAACAGTCTTTCCAGTATCAGCGCACAGTATCCGACAGTACCGCTGTCACCGACACCTCCATCTATACTTTCAACATCGCCGCCGGCAAGAAGGGGTATGTTGCGTTCTCACCTCGCTTCGCCAGGGCAAAGGGCAAGCTTACGGCTACTTACCCGAAGCTTACCCACGGGAAGACGGTGTGGTCTGACCCCAACATCGTCACGAACACCCCGATATATATCCCGGGCACCAATTTCGCGGACGGCGTTTTCAAGATGGTATACGAGCCCTGCTAGCCTCAGTCTCGCAGAAGGTCCGCCGACTCGGTCGGCGGACCTTTCGCATTCTCCGGCCGAAGGTTGGTGCGATTTCCCGGGGTATCCAGCCGGGCGTTTACTGAGGCGTTTTCATCGTCTCTGTGGGGTGAAGCGGCAGGTCAGCAGGGGGTAACGAGACGAGGCTCCTGGTCGTTGCGGTGGTGTTCTCTACGCACCACGCATCGTCCGAGGAGCCTCGCTTGGTCCCGTATCGTGCCACGGTCGACGTCCCGTATGAGCTGGTCGAGCATGTTTCCTGGCTCATCTATGCCTGAAGGTGTGAACGCCGTACGCGGTGGCGGAAGCTGGGCTGCTTCAAGCAGGCCTGCTCGTGCTGGTGCACCTGCGCAAGAACGAGACGCTGCCCGCGCCGGCGGCCGGTTTCGGCGTCTCGACCGCCACGGCCTGGCGGTATGTCGACGAGACCCTGGACGTCCTCGCAGCCTGGGCGCCGGGTCTGCACGAAGCCCTGGTCGGGCTCGGCGAGGGCGACTTCGTCATCGTCGACGGCACCCTGATCCCGACCGACCGCATCAAGGCGGACGAGCCGTACCACTCCCAGAAGCACAAGCAGCACGGCATGAACGCTCAGGTCATCGCACGTCCCGACGGCACACCGCTGTGGTTCTCCCGGGCCACGCCAGGACGCACACACGATCTGACCGCCGCGCGAGCTCACGGCATCATCCAGGCCTGCCTCACCAGACAGATCCTCGTCCTCGCCGACCGCGCCTACCAGGGCGCCGGCGCCACGTTCCGCACCCCGTACCACCACCACCGCGAACAGCCCGGGCACTACCAGCAGTTCAACCGCGACCACGCCCGGCTGAGGGCACCGGGTTTTGGAACTCGCTGACCTGCCGGGTTGGCCGTCCGGGGAAGTCGCGGGCGGCCAACCAGATGGTGAGGTCGCGGGCGATGATGCTGGTCGCCGTGGTGACCTCATGCTCGTTGCGGGTGGTGTCACGACGGACGATCTCGTAGCCGCCTTCGTCCAGGACGGCCACGGAGGCGAACCAGACGGGGTCGTCCTCGTCAGGCTGGACGACCACGAACGTGTTGTCGGGGTCGTTGAGGTCGCTGATCATCATGAACAGCGCGTCCTCGGAGGGGTCGCCGAAGCGGTCGCCGTTCTCGCTGTCGGCGCCGTAGTACTGAGCCCCCATCGTTGCCTTCCCCTCGCCTGTTCACCTGGGTCGCGGTCAGCATGGCATGAGAAACCGACAGCTCAGGCCGGTCACAGCCATTCGCCGATCGCGGCGATCAGGACGGTTGCTTCGGAGCGGACGGCGAGTTTGTCGAACCGTAAGGGAAGTGTCCCTAGCGGTGGTTTGTTAGGTCGGGACGTAGGGGTTCAGGGGTCTGCCGCTGCCGACGGCGTTGATCAGTTCCTGGAGTGCTGTGGGCGGGGGTTT